>JBEVKV010000026.1:0-9538 GCA_040509515.1 Pyrinomonadaceae bacterium
TGAAGACGATCAAAGAGGGCGGCGCGAAGTTGGCCCGGTTGAAGAGGTTGAACGCCTCAAGCCGCAACTGCACCGAGCCCTCTTCGCCGAGCACGTCCCAGCGCGTGTTCTTCACCAGCGAGAGGTCGAAGGCGCGCAGGTTCGGGCCGATGAGCGAGCCGCGCCCGACGTTGCCGAGCGTGCCGGCGGCCGGCAGGCGGAACGCCGCCGGGTCGAAGTACTGGTCGGGGTCGCCGATGACGGCCGACTCGGCGTCGAAGCCGGGCGCGAAGTCCGGCCGGTCGAACCCGATGCCGGGCGCGAGCGACGGCGACCACTGCGAGCGCGAGCGGTTGCGCGCGACGAAGACCGTCAGGGGGTTTCCGCTCCGCGCCTGCGCAATCCCGGACAACTGCCAGCCCCTCGTCAAGAGTCCCGCCAGCCCCGTGCGACCCTCGCCGAACGGGAGCTGGTACGTGAAGTTGAAGACGACGTTGTGCTTGGCGTGGTAGTCCGAGAGCCCCTTGTTGTAGTTGAGGCCGGGGAACTCGGGGAACGCGGTCGTCGTCCCGTTGGTCGCGTCGGAGAAGAAGGTCGAAGCCTGCGTCGTGTCGATGTTGCGCGAGAAGGTGTAGGAGAGCTGCGCCGAGAGCCCGCGCGTGAAGCGCTTGCGCGCCTCGAAGACCATCGCGTTGTACCACGAGTTGCCGTCCGACGACTTCAGCTCGATGGTCGTGAACGCGGTGTTGGGGCGCGCCTGTCCCGCGGGCCAGAAGGGCGTGCCGTCGGCGCGGATGACGGGCGCGGGGATGTTCACGTCGTTGCTGCGCAGCAGGTGGACGCCGCGCGTGCCCGCGTAGCCGATGGTGACGACCGTGTCGAACCACAGCTCGCGCTGGAGGTTCAGGTTCCAGACTTGCAGGTACGGGTTGTCGAGGTCGTACTGCACGGGGCGGATCGAGAGCGAGCCGACGAAGTTCGGAACCGGGAACGCCGGGTTGTTGATGACGGGGCGCGGGGTGGCCGGCGGGTTCGTCACCGTCACGATCAGGTTCTGCTGGTTGTTCGTGTTGAAGTAGACGCCGAAGCCGCCGCGCAGAGAGGTGCGGCCGTCGCCCGTCACGTCCCACGCGAAGCCGACGCGCGGCGCGAAGTTCTTGAGCGTCGGGTTCTGGTAGAGCGGCCCGATGGTCGGCGTGCGGTCGCTCAGATTCGGGAGCGACACGTCGCGCCCGCCGAGGTCGAGCGGCATCGTCGAAGCCTCGTAGCGCAGCCCCGCCGTCAGCGAAAGGCGCTGGTGCGCGCGCCAAGTGTCCTGCACGTAGAGGCCGAACAGCGTGAAGCGCCAGTAACGGTCGAACTGCGCCTCGGGCGTCAGGCCGATGAAGCGCTGCGCGCGGTTCTGCATGAAGTCCGAGACGGAGGCGAACGTGTAGATGCCGTTGCTGAAGGTCGGGTTGACCATGTTGTCCTGATAGCGCTCGGCGAGCGCCCCGGCCTTGATGAGATGCCGGCCGCGGTTGTGAACGAGATTGTACTCGCCGCCGAAGACGTTCTGGACGAGGCGCAGGTTGCCCGAAGACTGCGGGCCGAAGCGCGGGATGCCGCCGATGTCTATGTCGCCCGTGATGCCGCGCCCGGGCACGAACTCGGGGAGCGGGCTCCCGAGGAAGTTCGCCTGCACGTTCTGCCCGACGCGCGTGCGCGCGAAGTTGAAGCGGAACGTGTTGAGCGTCGAGGCCGAGAGCGTCTGCCGGTACTCGCCCGTGAAGAACTGGTTGCGCGAGAAGAAGGTGCGCGGGAACTGCGGGAAGTCGGTCGGCAGAAGCTGGTCGGCGTCGTCGAAGGTGTAGCGCGCGAAGAACTGGTCGCGGTCGCTGTGGTTGTAGTCCACGCGCCCCGAAAGGAAGTGCTGCCTGACCTGCTGGTCGAAGCCGAAGACGTGTGTCGCGAGGTTGCCCGCGACGCGCGACGGCCCGAGGTTCGGGAGCGGGAACTCGTCGAGGAAGGGCCGGATGACCGGGCTGACGCCGACCGTCGTGCGGACGATGTTGGCCTCGGGGCACGCCTGTCCCGCGGCCGGCGTGACGGTGCAGCGCGTGACGATGCCGTTGCGCGCGTCGAGGTCGGGCGTCACGGTGCGGACGGTGCGCCCGAGGTTCTCGCGCAGCGACTCGTAGCCGGCGAAGAAGAAGACCTTGTCACTCTTGACGGGGCCGCCTATCGAGCCGCCGAACTGGTTGCGCTTGAACTCGGGCTTGCGCTCCGGGTCGAAGAAGTTGCGCGCGTCGAGGTTGTCGTTGCGGTGGAATTCGTAGAGCGAGCCGTGGAAGGTGTTGGTGCCCGACTTCGAGACGGCGTTGACCTGCCCGCCGAAGTTGCGCCCGTACTCGGCGCTGTAGGCGTTGGTCTCGACGCGGAACTCGCGGATGCTCTCCAGCCCGAGCGAGGTGCCGGCGGCGCTCCCCGCCGGCCCGTTGGTCAGGTCGTTCTGCGGCGTGCCGTCGAGCAGGTAGACGTTCGAGCGCGGGTCTTGCCCGTTGATGCTCGCGCCGACGCCGTGCGCGACGACCGACCCGGTGTCGCGGTGCGGGTAGGGGATGACGCCCGGCTGCAGGAACGCGAGGTCTGTGTAGTTGCGGCCGTTGAGCGGCAGCTCGCGCATGGCGCGCTCGCCGACGAGGAAGCTCAGCTCGGGCGTGCGCGTGTTGACCAGCTCGGCGTCGGACGTGACCGTCACCTGCTCCTCGACGCCGGCGGCCTCCATGCGTATGTCGAGCGTGGCCGTCTCGTTGACGGTCAGGTTGATGCGCTCGAAGAGGTAGTTCTTGAACGAGCCTTTGGAGGCGCGCACCTCGTAAGGGCCGACGGGGAGGCCGGCGAACGTGTAGCGCCCCTCTTCGTCTGAGACGGCGGTGCTCGCGCGCCCCGTCTCAAGGCTGGTGGCCTTGACCTCGGCTCCGGCGATGGCCGCGCCGTTGGCGTCGCGCACGTCGCCCGCGAGCGTGCTCGTCGTCTGCGCGCGCGCCGGGGCGGCTGAAAAAATGAGGGCGAGCGCGAGGCAGGCGAGCCTCGCGCAGAGAGGGTTAAGAAGAGAAACGTTTTTCGGCATGTGGACGTATAACTCCGCGTTCGATGGCGACTGTCTGGGGCGACCCTTTATACTCCGCATTCTAGCAGGCGGTTTCAAATTTTGCGGGAAATCCGTCCCGCGCCGCCGGGAAATTTAGAGGGGCGCGCGCTTTTTGCGCCCCTTTTCGCCGCAAACAGGTAGGCCGAAATCTCTGTCACGACCACGAAAAACGGCGCGCACACCGAAGCTCGACCGACGCGCGCCGCGCACGCGACCCTTCGAGGAGAATCCGTCTTGAAGTCAAAGCTCCAAGCACTCGTACTTTTGTCCATTTCACTGTGCGCCGCCTTCACCTTCGCTCCGCCAGCGTCGGCGCAGACGCACCGCGCCTCCGTGCTCGGCACCATCACAGACCCTACGGGCGCGCCGGTGCCGGGCGTCGGCGTCAGCGTGACGAACCTCGGCACGGGCGAGGCGCGCACGGCGACGAGCAGCGGGGAAGGCCAGTACGTGGTCGCGCAACTCCCGCCCGGCTCCTACCGTCTGGAAGTCGAGGGGCAGGGCTTCGCCAAGTACGCCCGGCGGATCGAGCTTTACGTCAACCAGGAGCTGCGCGTCGACGCCGGGCTGCGCGTCGGCGGCCCGAGCGAGGAGACGGTCGTCGTGAACGACGCCGACAACGTCGAGCTGCTGAAGAAGGACTCGGCCTCGCTCGGCGCGGTCATCGAGAACCGGCAGGTCGAGGGGCTCCCGCTCGACGGGCGCAACTTCTACGAGCTTGCGCTGCTCGTCCCCGGGGCCGCGCCGGCCGCGCAAGGGTCGGCGGGTTCGGTGCGCGGCGACTTCGCCTTCTCGGTCAACGGCGCGCGCGAGGACTCGAACAACTTCCTACTCGACGGCGTCTACAACGTCGACCCCAAGCTGAACACCTTCGGCGTGCGCCCGCCCGTGGACGCCATACGCGAGTTCGAGACGCTGACCTCGACCTACGACGCCGCGTTCGGCCGCTCTGGCGGCGCGCAGGTCAACGTCGTCCTGAAGTCGGGGACGAACTCGTTCCACGGCTCGCTCTACGAGTTCCACCGCAACGCCGCGCTGGACGCGCGCAACTTTTTCGCGCCGGCCTCGGAGCCCGCGCCGAAGTACATCCGCAACCAGTTCGGCTTCTCGGCGGGCGGCCCTCTCAAGCGCGACCGCACCTTCTTCTTCACGGACTACGAGGGCACGCGCTCGCGCGAGGGCATCACGCGCATCGCCAACGTCCCGACGCTGGCCGAACGCGCGGGCGACTTCTCGCAGTCGTTCGACTTCTTCGGCCAGCCCGTCTTCGTCCGCGACCCGAACCGCGTCGACCCCCTGACGTTCCAGCCGCTCCCCTGCAACGCGCAGAATCAGGCGGGCTGCTTCCCCGGCAACCGCATCCCACTGGAGCGCCAGAGCGCCGTCGGACGCGCCATCGCCGCGCTCTACCCCGCGCCCAACCGCGCGACGCCCTTCGCCAACTTCGTCTCGTCGCCGACGCAGCGCGACCGCGCCGACAACTTCGACGTGAGGGTCGATCACGTCTTGAGCACAAGCTCGACGCTCGCCTTCCGCTACAGCTTCGGCGACCGCGCGCTCTTCGAGCCGTTCGCCGGCCCGACGTTCTCGGCCGTGCCCGGCTACGGCAACGACGTGAACCGGCGCGCGCAGAACGCGATGGCCGGCTGGACGAAAGTCTTCGGCCCGGCCTTCGTCAACGACGCGCGCGTCGCCTTCAACCGCGTCGCCTCGGCCGTCTTACAGGAGAACCGCGCCGCCTCGGTCAACCGGCAGGTCGGCCTGCCCGACCTCTCGCCCGACCCGCGCGACGCGGGCCTGAGCTTCATCACCGTCACCGGCTTCTCGCCGCTCGGCGAAGAGTTCAACAACCCGCAGAACAGCGTCACCAACACGTACCAATTTCTCGACACGGCGACCTACACGCGCGGCCGGCACCTCTTCAAGTTCGGAGCCGACGTGCGCGCCGTCCAGCAGAACGCCTTCCGCGATGTGCAGGCGCGCGGCCTGATACAGTTCACGCCGTTCGCCTTCACCGGCAACGCGCTCGGCGATTTACTCCTCGGCTCCCCCACCGTGACGGGCGGCTCGCGCGTCGACAACGCGCAGCACCTGCGCGGCGAGAGCTATCACTTTTTCCTGAACGACCAAATACGTCTGAACGGGCGGCTGACGCTTTCGGCGGGCTTGCGCTACGAGTACAACTCGCCGCCGGTCGACGCCTTCGACCGCGCGAACGTCTACGACACCGCGACGGGCACGCTCGTCGCCGTCGGGACGAACGGCGTCCCGCGCTCGGGCTTCCGCCGCGACCTCAACAACTTCGCGCCGCGCGTCGGGCTGGCGTGGACTCCGGGCGATTCGGGCGAGACGGTCGTGCGCGCGGGCTACGGCGTCTACTACGACCAGTCGCCGCTCGCGCCCGGCGAGGCGCTCTACTTCAACCGCCCTTACTTCGACTTCAACCTCTTCTTCCCGCTGCCGCAGTTCGGCCTGCCGCTGACGCTCGACAACCCGTTCCCGTCGAACTTCCCCTTCGCGCTGCCCGACTCGGCGCTCGCCATCCAGCGCGACCTGCGCACGCCCTACATGCAGCACTGGAACGCGAACGTCCAGCACGAGCTGTGGGCGCGCGGCGTGCTCGAAGTCGCCTACGTCGGCTCGAAGGGGACGAAGCTGCTCTCGGCGCGCGACATCAACCAGCCGCAGCCGAGCGTGCTGCCGCAGGATTTGCCCTTCGTCCCGCGTCCCAACCCTTTCTTCGACGACGTGAACCTCATCGAGTCGCGCGCCTCGTCCACCTATCACAGCATGCAGGCGCGCTTCCAGCAGCGTCTGTCGAAGGGGCTGGCGCTGCTCGGCTCTTACACTTGGTCGAAGTCGATTGACGACGCGTCGAACTTCTTCACCTCGGCGGGCGACCCGAACTTCCCGCAGAACTCTTACGACCTGCGGGCCGAGCGCGCTCTCTCGAACTTCGACGTGCGACACCGCCTGTCGGTCAGCTACTCCTACGACCTGCCGTTCGGGCGCGGCCGCGCGTTCGTGAACGACGGCGGGTTGCTGACGACGCTGCTGACGGGCTGGCAGACTTACGGCATCGTCACCGCGCAGACCGGGCGACCCTTCACGGTCGCGCTCATACAGGAGTTCGACAACAGCGGGACGGGGCGCTCGTCGCTCGGCTTCGGCGCGAACGACCGGCCGAACGTCGTCGGCGACCCGAACGCGGGGCCGCGCACGCCCGAGCAGTGGTTCAACACGTCGGCCTTCACGTTCCCCGCGCCGGGCACGTTCGGCAACGCCGGCCGCAACATCCTGACCGGGCCCGGCTATCAGAACGTTAACGCGTCGCTCGTGAAGAACACCGCGCTCGCAGAGGGCGTGAGCCTGCAACTGCGCGCCGAGGTCTTCAACCTTTTCAACCACCCGAACCTGAATTTGCCCGACAACTTTCTGGGCTCGCCCACGTTCGGGCGCGTCACGTCCGCGCGCGACCCGCGCCACATACAGTTCGGCGCGAAGCTGCTGTTTTAAAGGTTCAGACGGACGCGAGAGAATCCATGCGTGAGACATCCGAGATGAGACAGACGCGGCGCGGCCGGCGCGCGCTCCTGCTGGCGACGCCGCTCCTGCTCGCCTTCGTCACGGCCTGCGCCGCGCGCGCGACCGACCAGCCTCCGGCGCGTTCGGGCGAGACCGCGCCGGCCGCCGATTCAAGCCCGACGATGGCGGCGGCCGCTCAGCCTTCGCCCGCGACGGCCGCGACGCCCGGCGCGGAATCAACAGGAACGACGGCGGGAGTCAATGCGGCGGCGAGTGATTCGGCCGGGAAGGGCGGCGCGCCCGCGTTCGCGGCGGTCGAGTGGCCGCAGTGGCGCGGGCCGAACCGCGACGGGCTGGCGGCCGGGGTCGCGCCGCCCGGTGCTTGGCCGAAGGAGTTGAAAGCGAGCTGGCGCGTGACGGTCGGCGTCGGTCACGCTTCGCCGGTCGTGAGTGGCGGCGTCGTCTACCAGTTCGCGCGACAGGGCGAGGACGAGGTGCTGCTCGCGCTCGACGTAGCGACGGGCAAGGAGGTCTGGCGGAGCGCGCCCGCGCCCGCGCCCTACGAGATGAACTCCGCCGCGCGCGACCACGGCAAGGGGCCGAAGTCCACGCCGGTCGTAGCAAACGGGCGCGTCTTCACGCTCGGCATCTCGGGTCTGCTCTCGGCGCACGACGCGAAGACGGGGCGCGTCGTGTGGCGCAAAGACTTCTCGAAGCAGTACCCCGTGACCTCGCCGCTCTACGGGACTTCGATGTCGCCGATAGTCGTGGGCGACCTCGTCATCGCGCACGTCGGCGGTCACGACAAGGGCGCGCTCGCGGCCTTCGACGCCGCGACCGGCGCGCTCAAGTGGTCTTACGACGCGGACGGCCCCGGCTACTCCTCGCCCGTCGTCCTGACGGCCGGCGGCGAGCGGCAAATCGTCACCTTCACGCAGAAGGAGTTGGTCGCGGTCTCGGCCGCGACGGGCGCGCTGCTGTGGAAGCTGCCGGCGAAGACCTCTTACGACACGAACTGCAACACGCCCGTCGTCTACAAGGACACGGTCGTCGTCTCGTTCGAGGGGGGCGGGATCGCCGCGCTGCGCCCCGTGCGCGAGGGCGGCCGTTGGGCGGCGCGCGAGGTCTGGCGCAACTCTGAGAACGAGCTTTACATGAACACGCCCGTCCTTCACGGCTCGACGCTCTACGGACTCTCGATGCGCAAGAAGGGGCAGTTCTTCGCGTTGGACGCGGCGACCGGCAAGACCGTCTGGCAGGGGCCGGGGCGCATGGGCGAGAACGCCTCCATCTTGAACCTCGCGGGGACGCTGCTCCTGCTGACGAACGACGCGGTGCTCTACGTCCTCCCGGCCGGCGCGGCCACGTTCGCGCCGTCGGCGCAGTACACCGTCGCCACGTCGCAGACGTGGGCGCACCCCGTCTTCCTCGGCGACCAACTGCTCGTCAAGGACGAGACGACGCTCGCCGCGCTCTCACTCCGCTAGAAATAACATTCGGCCACGACGGAACGCCATTCCCGTGGGTGGGAATGGCGTTCCGGTCGTCGGGGACGACACGCCCGCGCGCGTGAACGGCGTGCGTGCGGTTTAATCTCGTTCAGTCGGTGAGCTTGTAGCAGGCCATCTCGGTGGCGTTGCGGACGAGGAGGCGGCCGCCGGCGATGGCCGGGACGTTCCAGGTGCGGCCTTGCAGGGCGGGGAAGCGTGAGAGTTCCGTGTGGCCGGCGGGCGTGGCGCGGACGAGCGCGACCTCGCCCTCCTCGGTCGTCACGATGAGGTGACCGCTGGCCAGGACTACCTGCCCGTAGCCGTAGCCGCGCGCCTTCCACTTCTGCTGCCCCGTCTCCAACTCGACGCACGTCAGCATCCCCTCGTCCAGCCCGTAGATGTGACCCTCGTGCAGCACCGAGCTGTTGAACTTGTTCTTCATCGACGCGCGCTCCCAGACCGGCGCGGCCGAGAGCTTGCCGCCCGCGCCGCCGACCTCGACGAGCGCCGCGCCCTTGCCGTAGCCCGCCGAGATGAAGAAGCGGTTCGGGCCCGTCACGATGGGCTGCGCGACGTTGATGTCCGCCGAGTTCGACCACGGGAACTCCCACAGCACCGCGCCGTCCTCGGGCGCGAGCCCCGCGACGCGGCGCGCCGTGACGGCGAGCACCTGACGCCGCCCCCCGAGCGTGACCAGCATCGGCGACGTGTAAGAGGCCGCGTCGCTCAGAGCCCCCCACGCGGGCGCACCCGTCCGCGCGTTGTAGGCGACGACCGACTTGCCGCCGCCGCCGCCCGGGATGACGACCACCTTGTCGTCAACCACCAGCGGCGACGCGGCCATCCCCCACTGGATGTTCGACACGCCCGCGTCCTTCAGAATGTTCTTCGACCAGACGAGCTTGCCGGTGCGCGCGTCGAGACAGCGCAGCTCGCCCAGAGCGCCGAGCGCGTAGAGACGCCCTTCGTGCCACGTCGGCGTCGCGCGCGGGCCGTTACCGGTCGAGTCCGTGTAGAGCGCGTCCCATCCGTGCGTCCAAAGCTCGCGCCCGGTCTCGACGTTGTAGGCGGCGACGACCTCCTGCCCGCGCCGCTGCTCGATGGTGTAGGCGACGCCGTCGGCCACCGAGAAAGAGGCGTAGCCGCCGCCGGAAGGCTGCTTCCAGAGCTGCTGCAAGCCGCCCTGCCAGTTCGTCCGTATCGGCTGCTCGTCGTAGCGCCCGTCGCGCGCGGGGCCGCGGTAGTTCGTCCAGTAGTTGCGGCGCGCGGGCGCGGCCGCGGCCGTCGCCGCGGCGGGCTGACCCGCGACGGGCGCAGCGGGCTGCGCGGCTGCGGCGTCCGAAGGCGGAGCGCCGGGCGCGGCGGGTTGTGCGGATTGGGCGGCCGGGTCTACGACGGCGCCGGCCTGCGG
>JBEVKV010000027.1:0-6844 GCA_040509515.1 Pyrinomonadaceae bacterium
TCGGCGTCGCGCGTGGCGAGGTAGTCGTTGACGGTGACGACGTGGACGCCCCGCCCCGTCAGGGCGTTTAAGGTCGCGGGCAGCGTCGCGACGAGCGTCTTACCCTCGCCCGTGCGCATCTCGGCGATGCGACCCTGATGGAGCGCGATGCCGCCGATGAGCTGCACGTCGAAGTGGCGCATCCCCGTCGCGCGCACCGAAGCCTCGCGCGTGAGGGCGAACGTCTCGGGCAGCACGCGGTCGAGCGCCTCCTGTGTGCGGCGCTTGCGCTCCTTGCGCGCCTCCTCGCCCTTGCCGGTCGTGTCGCCCATGTCGGCGATGACCTGCTCGCGCAGCTCCGCGACGCGCGCGCGCATCTGGTCGTCGGAGAGTTTCTTGACCGACGGTTCGAGGTCGTTAATCTGTTGGACGAGCGGCAGAAGCGTCTTGAGGTAACGCTGGTTGCTGCTGCCGAAAACTTTGGTCAGAAATTTATCGATCATGATTCTATTCCCGTCGGGGGCCTTCCCGCGCCCCCCGCGACTCGCGACGGCGGGCCGGGGATAAGCCCCGGCCCACACAGCGTCACGACAATAAGCCGATGTTCGATTGTATGTGAGCGGCGGAAGGGGGCGCAAGGCATCGCGCCCGCGCGGGTTAGTTGGGCGTGATCTGGCGGAGGAGGATGTTGCCCATCTGCTCGCGCGGCATGTCGAGGTTCATGACGAGCTGCTTGCCGCTCGAAGAGACCTTCATGCCGGAGAGGAGCGCGCCCTCGTCAGTGCCGCGCTTCATCAGGCGGCCGGCGTTGATGAGCATCCGGTAGCCGCGCGCCATCTCCTCGGCGCGCGCCTCCGACGGGGCGTCGGACGTGGTCAGCGCCTGGAATCGCTCGCCGTCGAGCGTGAACGTCATCCGCATGCGCGAAACGTCCGAGAGGAAGGCGAGCGCGCGGCTGTCGTTGAGCGAGGCGACGAAGTCCTGCGCGACGGCGCGCAGCGCCGGGTCGGCGGCCGACTCGCCCGTGATCTGGACGCCGGTCAGCGTCCCGTCCTCTTGCCGGTCGCCCTCGACGACGATGGTCTGCGGCTTCGAGAGGTCGAGCTTGCCCTGATCGTGCAGGCGGCGCGAGCGCCCGAGGAACGCCTTGATGGGCTTAACGTCCGCCTTCGCGTTCCCCGTCCGGGGCTTTTCGGCCCCGGGCGTCTCGGTCTTGGCGGTCTTCTTGACGCCGGACGACTTGGACTCGGGCGCGGCCACACGGCCGCCGGCCTTGCGCGCCTGCGCGAGCGCCGCGCGCCCCCCGGGGACGAGCCCGAGCACGAAGGCCCCGAGCACGGCGAAGCGCGCCAGCGTGCGCGCGGCGTCGGCGCGATTCTGCGCGGCGGGGGCGGCGTGGAAGATGTGGTTGAAAAATTCCCTCATGGTTCGTTCTTTGGTCGCCGGGGCTTATCTAACCCTCAGTCCTGGCTCGGCGCGTTCTTCGCCGCCTGCTTCGCGAGCATGTTGGCAATCATGCGCGCGGCCTCGGCGCGCGGCATCTCGAAGGACATATTAAACATTTTGCCCTCGGACGAGAAACCGAGACGCTTGTATAGTTCGCCCTCGTCCGTCCCTTTCTTGGCGATGACCCCCATCCTGACAAGAATCCCGTAGCCCTCGGCGTACCTTTCCGCCTCCGCCTCTCCGGGCGTCTCGCACGCCACCTTCACCGAGACGTTCTGCCGGTCGAGCTTGAGCGCGAGCCGGACGGCCTTCACGCCTTCGAGCCCGCTGAGCACCCTGCTCTCGCTGAAGGCGTTGAGGACTTGCCGCGCGAGCGCCGCCAGCGTCTCGTCGGGTGCGGTGGTGTGCCACTGAATCGCCACCGACTCGGGCTTGAGCCTGCCGTCCGCGCCGCGCTCGGCCGTCGCGCTCACGTCGAGCGTGGTGTCGGGGCCGAGCTTGCCCTGCTCGACAAGCTGCTTGCCGACGAGCGCCACGTCCTCGAAAGGCTTGACGTTGATCCTCGGCCGGCTAACGTCCTTCTCGTCACTGCGCTCCTGCGCCTGCGCGAGGCCGCCGCAGAGCAGCAGCGCGGCGAGCGCGAACAGGGCGCGCGTGCGCGTCGTCGTCTCCGAAGCTGAAAGATGATTCCGCACGACGGTCTCCTTTGAAGGCGCTCGGGGGCGCGCGGGACTTTAGCCTTTGGTCTGCGCGGCGGCCGCGTCCTTCGCGGCCTTCTTGCTGAGGATTTCGGCGATCATCTTGCCGGCCGCGTCCTTGGGCATCTTGAACGTGATGACGAAGCGGCTGCCGTCCTGACTGACCTTGACGTTCTTGTACAACTCGGCGTCCTCCTTCCCGCTCCGGGAGATGCGCGCCATGAGCAGGAGCGTGGCGTAGCCGTTGGCGAACTTCTCCGCCTCGGCCGCCGAGGGGAAGTCGTTGGCGATGACGATGGAGACTTCCTTCTCGTCGAGCTTGAGCGCCATGTCGACGGCCTTCGCGCCTTCGAGCGTGCCGAGCATCTTGCTCTCGCTGACGGCCGTGATGACTTTGCGCGCCATGTCCTCGGTCATCTGGTCGGCCGGCGGCTTGTTCCATGTGATGTTGACGGACTCGGGCTTGAGCTTGCCGTCCACGTCGCGCTCGGCCTTTGCGCTCACGTCCACCGCGCTGTCGAGTTTGAGCTTGCCCGCGTCGAAGAGTTGCTTGCCGTCGGCGGCGAGGTCTTCCCACGGCTTCGGGTTGATGTTCAGGCGCTTGACGCCGGTCTTTTTCTCGACCTCCTCCATCTCCGCCTCCGCGGCCTTGCGCGCCTCGTCGGTGACGGGCGTCGGGCTGGCGTCAGGCGTCGGCGTGGCCTCGGCGACCTCCTCGGGAACCGGCGTCGGCTCGGGCGCCGGTCGCGGCGTCCTCACGCGGCGCGGCCTGTAGACGGGGACGGGCGGCGGCGGCGCGGCCGGCTGTATCATCATCGGGTCGAACTGCGTCGTCTCGGCGACCGCGGGAGCGCCGAAGTAGTCGGGCGGGTAGTAGAGCTTCTCGTGCGGCCCGAGCTGGACGATGGTGGCGCGCTGACCCAGAAGCGTCTTGTCGTAGTCCTCACGGACGAACTCGATGCCCGACATCGAGGACGCGAGCTGGAGCATCCCGCGCAACGCCGGGACGTAGATGATGGCGACGAGGAAGACGCCGTGCAAGACGACCGAGAGCGCCACGAGCCGCGACATCAGCGGCCAGCGCGGCACGCGGTTGACCTCAAAAGTGGCGAAAAGCTGGGACATTCGTTGAAAACTCCGCCCGGCGCGCACGCCCCGTCCGGGCCGCAAATCACGAAGGATTAGACGCTTAATATCCTCCGGGCGTTGCGAAATTCACACAAAAGTTAGCATTACCCGGCGGCTTTCCACAAAGGTACTGCGGTACAATCCCGACCCATGACTCGCTCGCGCAAAGGAAGCAAGGGACGCCGGCGCGGCTCCCCTTCGGGCCGCGACGGCAGGCGCGAGGACGAGCGCCGCGGCGACGAACGACCCGCGCGCGAAGGCGACATGCGCCGCAGGCAAGACTCTCGCGGGCCATCATCCGGCGCACCGTCGCGCACGCCGTCGGCGTCCGCCGCAGCCGCCGACACGGCCTCGCGCGTCGCCTCGCGGCAGGCGCGCACGCGCCCCCTCAGGCAACTCCTCGAAGGCATCGGCACGCCCGACCCCGCGCCGTTCAAACCCGACTCCTTTCAGCTCGAAGCCCTCGCCGCGCTCGAACGCGAGGACGTGCTCGTCACGGCCCCGACCGGGAGCGGCAAGACGTGGATCGCGCGCGAGGAGATTCGGCGGCTGTTAGCCGAGGGCAAGCGCGCGTGGTACACGAGCCCTTTGAAGGCGCTGACCAACTCGAAGTATCACGAGTTCTCCGCCGAGTTCGGCGAGGAGCAGGTCGGGATACTGACGGGCGACCGCAAGGAGCGCTCGGACGCGCCGCTCATCGTCGGCACGACCGAGGTCTACCGCAACCAGCTCTTCGACGCGCTCCGCCGCGGCGAGCAGCTACAGGCCGACCTCGTCATTCTCGACGAGGCGCACTACCTCGCCGACGAGGAGCGCGGCCACGTCTGGGAGGAGGCCATCATCCTCACGCCCCCGCGCGTGCGGATGCTTCTGCTCTCGGCCACCGTCGGGCGCGCCGAAGAGTTCGCGGACTGGATAGCCGAAGTGCGCGGCCACCCGTGCCGCGTCATCCCGCGCCCCGGCGCGCGCCCCGTCCCGCTGCGCGCGGCCTTCCTCTTCCCCGACGCGGGTTTGACGCCGCTCTTCGACGAGCGCGGCCACTTCAACAACGAGATTGCGCGCTTCACGCAAACCTCGAAGAGCGAGCGGCAGGGCGCGTACGGCCGCTTCCATCGCGGCGGGCCGCCGCAGCGACGCGGCGCGGGGATGCCCGAGATGCCGCCGTCAATTCTGCTCGCGGCGCTCGGCTCCTACGATCTCCTGCCCGCCATCGTCTTTCTCCCGACCCGGCGCAAGTGCGACGAGGCGGCGGCCGAAGCCGCCTACGCGCCGCGACGCGGGGCCGGCCCCGAAAGACGCGAGGCGCGGAGGCGTGTGCTCGAAGGACTAACCGAGCAGTACCCGGAGGTGCGCAAGCACCGGCACTGGGACATGGTCTTGCGCGGCGGCGTCGCGTCGCACCACGCCGGCCACCTGCCCGCGTGGAAGCTCGCCATCGAACGCCTGATGAGTGCGGGACTGCTCGACGCCATCTTCGCGACGATGACCGTCGCGGCCGGCGTGGACTTCCCCGCGCGCACCGTCGTCCTCGAAAACATAGACGTAAGACGCGGCCGCGGGTGGCAGTCGTTAACCGCCTCGGAGTTGCAGCAGATGACCGGGCGCGCGGGCCGGCGCGGCCGCGACCGCGTCGGCTTCATCGTCGCCGCGCCGGGGCTGCACCAGAACCCGCAGAAGCTGGCGACGCTGCTTCACGCCGACCCCGACCCTCTTGAAAGTCAGTTCCGCGCGACGTACACGACGCTCCTCAACCTGCTCGACGCCTACGGCACGTTTGCGCAGGTGCGCGAAATTGCCGAGCGAAGTTACGCGCGGCGCGACGCGGCCGAAGAGGTCTCGCGCATCGAGCGCGCGAGGGGCGAGGCGGAGAAGAATCTGCGGACGAAACTCTCGGAGGCCGGCTGCGACCTGCCGCCCGAAGTGGCGCGCGGGGTCGAACGTCTGGCGAGCGCGCGCTCGCGGCTTCTGGAAGACGCGCCGCAGACGCGCACCGACGCTTACCTGCGCTGGCTCGATAAAGAGGTGGTGCCCGGCCGCGTCGTCTCGGTCGGGCGGGGCAGCCGCCGCCTCGTCTTCGTCACCGAGCGGCGCGGCGACGGGCTGGCCGGCGTGCGCGACAACGGCAAGCGGGTCACGCTCGCGCTCGAACGCATCGGGCGGGTGTGGGAGGAGACGCACGCGCTCTCGGAGCCTGCGCGCGACGCGGCCTTCGACCTGGTGCAGTCGAACCGCGCGACGCCGCTGCGCGAGCCGAGCCTGCGCGCGTCGCGCTCGCCGAACGAGGAGGCCGTCGCGCTCATCAACGACCTCATCGAGTCGCTCGCGGGTGGCGGCGACGGCGGCGAGCGCGCGCGTTGCGAGGAGGCGCTCTGGACGGTCATGCAGGAGGCCGAAAGCATCGAGCGGCTCGGGCGCAGGCTCGAAACGGTGCGCGGCGAGGTCTGGCAGCCCTTCGAGCGCCGCGCACGCGCGCTCCACCATTTCGGCTATCTCGACTTCTTCGCCGAGCGAGTCACGGAGCGCGGGCGCTGGCTCGCCGACCTGCGTTTAGACCGCCCGCTGCTCGTCGGCGAGGCCATCGGGCGGGGACTGTTCGCCTCGCTCGACGCGCCGCGCGCCGCGGGACTCATGGCGGCGCTCGCGGCCGACGCCGAGCGCGACTACGGCGAGCTTGAGTTGGACGACGCGCTCATCACCGCGCTCGCCAAGTTCGACCGCATCGCCTACGACGTGGCGAGCGTCGAGTGGCAGCAGGACATCGAGCCCGCGCCCGAGATCAACTTCTCGGCCGCCGCGACCGCCGCGCGCTGGGCCGCCGGGATGGACTGGCCGACGCTCGTCCGCCGCACGCGCGCCGAAGAGGGCGACCTCTTCCGCATGCTCTCGCGCACGGGCGAGTCGCTCCTGCAAGTCTCCAACCTGACGGACGCGCACCCGGAGGCCGCACGCGTCGCCGCGCAGGCCGCCTCCGCCGTCCTCCGCGAGCCCGTGCGCTCGGAGGCCGCCGTGTGAAAGTAATTTGAAATTTGAAAAAGAAGCTCTGAACCACGTCCGCTTTTTGCAGTTTGCCTCTCGCCCCGGCCCGCGCCTGACACGAAGGCCGGGGCTTCGGCCTTTGCCTTTACCCAATCGCTTCTTTAAGATTGTCTGGCGCGGAACGTGCGTGGTGTTTTGGCCGTATGGTCTGTGGAAGGAGGTTCTCCACTAATGGCTGACACGAACGATTCTAGGTATAAGACGGGCAACCCCATCTGCGACGCGGTGCGCTTCCTGTGTGACGCGTCGTTCGCCGTGCTCCCCGCGGACGCGGCGCGGCAGTTGGGCGAGTTCGAGAAAAACTTCTGGGGCGGCGTCCGCTGGTTCGCCGACAAGAACGTCGGATGGATAGACGACAGCCTCGCGGCGGCCGAACGGCTGCGCGAGGAGTGGCGGCGCCGCAACGCATCGCCCGGGCCCGAGCCGCTCACCTCAACCCCGCCGCCGGAGGGCGTCGGTTAACTGGAAGGGAAGCCGTCGGCCGGCCGCGAAAGTTCCGAGCGGACCGCCGACCACGCAAAAGTCAAGATTCAACTTCTGCTGGCCGAAGAGTACGG
>JBEVKV010000028.1:0-23291 GCA_040509515.1 Pyrinomonadaceae bacterium
ACCACGGCTTCGGCCTCCCGAAAACATCTTTCAGTCGCGCGCGGACGCGTGGTGGTAGCCGCTGATGAGCCGCAGCAGCAGCGCGAGCCCGGCCGCGAGCAGCAGCCCCAGAATCAACGGCGACGCGAAGCCCGAGACGACGTGCGCCGCGACCGCCCTCAAGACGACGCCCGCGCCCGCGCCCGCGTCCGCCGACGTGCGCCCCGCGACGCCCAACATCCCCGTGGCCGCGCTCGCCGCGCGCAGCGCAGGCCCCGTCACCGCTTCGAGCGCCGCGAACCCGAGCAGCGCGAAGGCCGCGAGGCCCAGCGCCGCGCAAATCTTGAGCACGCGCCTGCGCTCGCGCGCGTCGCGCACCCCGCTCAGGTCGTTCTGCGCGCGCGCCTTCAACTGCCGCGTGAAGCCTTCGGGAAGCTCGACGCGCTTTTCAAAACTCTTGTCGAAGGCCGAGTCGAGCAGGCACAGCAGGCGACGCTGTTCGAGGAGCGCCGCCGCGCAAGGGGGGCACGCGCGCGCGTGCGCGTCGAACTCCTCGGAGGCCGAGCCGTCGAGCTCGCCGTCGAGGTAGGCGGCCGTCAGAGCGGTCTGCGGGCATGTGGCCCCTTCGCGCGCGCCTTCAGCCATCTGGAAAGCCCCCTCAAACCCCGGTGATGCCGCGCGCGACGAGCAGCTCGCGCATCGCCTCGCGCGCGCGGAAAATTCTGTTCTTGACCGTCCCGAGCGGGAGCCCCGTCACCTCGGCGATCTCGTCGTAGCTGAGGTCGTGCGAGTGCCGGAGCACGATCAGCTCGCGGTAGGCGGGCGTCAACTGCGCGACGACCTCTTCGATCTCGGCGCGCCGCTCGCCGCGCTCGGTCTCCTGCTCGGGCGTCGGAGACTTGCTCGCCAGCGGCTTCTCGAAGGTCGTGCCGCCCTCGCCCGTCACCTCCATGTCCTCGGTGCGCGAGGCCCCCTGCCGGCGCAGGTGGTCGATGGCGGCGTTGTGCGCGATGCGGTAAATCCAGGTCGAGAACTTGAACTCGGGGCGGTAGCGCCCGAGCGAGTTGTAGACCTTGATGAAGACCTCCTGCGCGAGGTCGAGCGCCGAGTCGTAGTCGCCGACCATGCGGTAGACGTAGGCCACGATGGGGCGCTGGTAGCGGCGCACCAACTCCTCGAAGCCGTCCTCGCGCCCCGAGAGGGCGCGCACGACAAGCTCTGCGTCGGCCGCGGCGGCGATTACAGGGGAAACAGCGTGTGCGATCATGACGCCAAAGTTTTACGCGCCCGGCGCGGGCAAAGTTTCACGGGCGGGACTGCCGCGTCCCCCCTATCAGAAACGGTCAACGGCGGTCAGCGGCTGCCCCGCGCGGCCGGCGCGGCGGCGGCCGGCGCTTGCCCGAGTGCCTTCTCGACGCCTGAGCGAATCATGTCGGGGACGCGCGCGTTGTAGCCGCGGATGTGGAGAACTATCTGACCGTCCGCCCCCACGACGAAGGTCTGCGGTATGGAGTATTGGCCGGGGCGCAGCGGCGCGGAGCGCGGCGGCCCCCACAAGGTCATGACGCGCGCCGTCGCCTTGTCTATCCAGCCGAGCCTGTAGCCCACGCGCAGCTCGCGCGCGAATTCGCGCACCTTCTCGCCGTCAAGCTCGGGGTCTTCGGTCGTCAGCCCGACGACCTCGACGCCGCGCCGCGAGTATTCCTCGTGGAGCTTGTTGATCCCGGGAATCTCCACGCGGCACGGCCCGCACCACGTCGCCCAAAGGTTCAGGACGTAGACGCGCCCGCCGAAGTCGGACAGGCGAAAGGGACGCCCGTCGATGTCCTTCAACTCACGCCCGGCGATGTCGTCGGGCATGAACTTAGGCACGCCGACGTGGACGCCGGAAGCGGCGGCGGGCGCGGGCGGCGTCTGCGCGCGCGCCTGCGAGGCGGCGAGCAGCGCGGCCAGCGTTAGGAGAATGGCTTTCTTCATCGTCAGGCCCAAGCGAGCGCGGCGAGTCCGGCGGGCGCGGCTATCTGCCGGAAGTCCAGCTCGCTCGACGGGAACGCGAGGCGCAGGTCGGCCGGCTGTACGGCGCGGGGCGGCACGCTCAGGGTCTCTTCGACGATGGCGCTCGCCTGCGACTCGTCTATCCCGGTTCCGGCGACGAGCATCCGGCCGATGCCCTCGCCGTAGGCGGCGGGCGTCGGGGGCGCGGCCTCGTCGCCCGCGGGCGTCTGCGGCGAGGTGCGGTCGCGGTAGAAGAGCAGGAAGCGGTACAGCTCGTCGGCGCGGTCTTCCGTCTCGCAGACGACGCCGCGGACGTAGAGCGGCGCGCCGCCGCGCAGGATGACGGCCGTGAACCCTTCGGCGTGCGAGCTGACGAGCAGCGAGTCGGACGCGCCGTGCGCGGCCCGCCCGGCCGCGCCGCCGCCGTCGCGCATCAGCCACCACGCCTCGCCCATGTGGCGCGGCACCACCAGCCCCGTCTGCCAGCCGAGCGTCGCGAAAACCTGCTCGTACTCGGCGAGCACCGTGAGCCGGACGGCGGCGACGAGGTAGCGCGCGCGCCCCTGCGCGTCGGGCCGCAGGCGCTCGCGCGAGATGCGAAGCTCGTCGAGCGGCGCGCCCAGCGCGCGCTCGGTCTTCCAGCGCAGCATCTCCTCGGACTCGGCGCGCGAGGCCGGCGCGGTCTCCATCGTCAGAATCGAGGTGCGCGTCGAGGCTTCGGGCAGCCCGACCGACCAGCGTTTGCGGCGCGCGAGCCCGGCGCTCGTCAGCAGCTCCGAGAGCGCGCCCGCCAGCTCCGGCACGTCCGAGACGTTCTGCTCGTCGAAGCCGGGACGCACGAGCCCCTCCGGGAGCGGTAGCAGCCCCGCGCTCCGCACGGCGAGCCCGCCGCCGCGCCGCTCCAACTGGACGACGCTCGCCGCCTCGCCCGAAAGCGCCACGGCCGCCTGCGGCAGCCGCGCGGCCATCAGTTTTTGGAAAGGATTCATCTTTGAGTAGACAGTAGACGGCAGACAGAAGTCAGGAGTCAGTAGTCAGTAGAAGAAGCTTCTTTAACGAATCAGCCGAATGTCAGCCTCAACGACCGTGACGCGGAGCGCTACTGACTACTGACTTCTGTCTACTTCCCCGTCACCATTCGCTGTAGGGTTTGCCGTCCGAGCCCGTGCCCTGTGCGTTGCTGAAGACGTTGACGATGCCGGAGTCGCCGGTGGTCGAGCCGGGGTCTTCGCCCGGCTCGGTGCGCCAGTCGGCCTGCTCGGTGAACGGGTCGATGGGCACTTCGTGGATGTAGCCCGCGCCCTTGAGGTCGTCGAGCGACTGCGGCAGCTTCCCCTTGTCGGCGGCGTACTGGTCGATCATCTTCCGCATCGTGTAGAGGTCTTCCCTGAGCGTCGCCTCGCGGGCCGCCTGCACCGTCTTGTTGTACTGCGACATCGCGATGAGGGCCAGGATGACCAGAATCGAGATGACGATCATCAGCTCCAGCAGCGTGAAGCCCCGCGCCGAGCGGTGGGCAAGGGAGAAAGGGGAAAGGGGAAAGGGGAAGCGCCGGGTGCGCAGTTCCCTGCCCCTTTCCCCCTGACCCTTTAGCCTGATCTCTTTACCACTCACTGTATTTCTCTTTTCCGTTGAGCGCCGTCGTGTCTGACTTGGAGCGCACGTCGAAGACGCTCGGCACGTTCGAGGAGCAGCCCGAGTCCGCCTCGTCGTACTGCGAGAGCAGGCACCATTCGGCGCGCCCCGTCATCGGGTCTACGGGAATCTCGCGCAGGTACTTCTTCTTCTTCGGGACGGGCGCGGCGTTGGCGGTCGCCCCGCCGCGCGAGGTGTCCACGCTGCCGAACTGGCTCGCGCCGGCCGCGGCGCGCGGCAGCACGTCCACGCCTTCGACGAGCGTCTCCAGACTCGGCGGGTAGCGCTCGGGGTTGTCGACGCCGAAGATGGTGCAGTCGGAGATGTAGACGCGGCTGCGCGGGTCGATGGGGACGGCCGTCTGGTTGCCCCCGGGGTTGGGGCCCGGCGCGGGAGCCACGGGGGCCACGGGGACGCCGATGCCCCCGGCGGCGCACTGCATCCCGACCGTGTCGCGGTGGAACTCGTCGATGGCGCCGCGCATCTCGCGCAGCACCTCACGCAGTCGCAGCTCGCGCTGGCGGCGGATCGAGGTGCGGACGATGGGGATGATGGCCATCGCCAGCACCGCCATCACCGTCATCGTGATGACCAGCTCGATGAGCGTCCAGCCGCGCGCCGAGCCGGGGTTAAAGGGTAAAGGGGAAGGGGGAAGGGGGAGACTATCCTTCCCTTCCCCTCCACCCATTCCCCTTTTACCTGCCGGTCTCATCAGAAGTCTTCCCCCGCCCTACTGTATGACCTTGAAGCGGCCGGGCGTCGTGCGCGGGCGGACGGTGCGCCCGTCGGTGGCGACGAGGTGAACCTTGTCGGCGTCGAACTGGAGGCCGGTCTCGCCGGGGACGAGCCCCTCGACCTCGATGACGAGCAGCAGCCCCTCGCCCGTGAGCGGCTGCGCGCCGGCCGCCGGGGCGACCGAGATGACGAGCACGCCCGACGGGTCAACCGACTGCGTGACCGACGGCGCGCCCGGCGTCTTCTCGCCCGTCAGGCCGCCCTGTGAAACCGAGCGGACGGCCAGCGCCTTCGGGTCGAACCTGAGCGTCGCGGTGGCCAGCCCGAGCGGCGCGTCCGTCTTCATGAAGACCATCACGCGGCTGCGCTCGCCCACCTTCAGCTCCTGCCGCTCGGGGAGCAGCAACAGTTCCGCGAAGCTCTCCGCCATCGGGGCGGGCGCGGCCGGGGCCGCCGTCGCCGGGGCGGCGGTGTTGACGGGCGCGCCGCCGTTGTTGACGGCGGGCACGGCCTTCGCCGCCGCAGAGTCGAGGCCGACGTTGACCGCCTGCGCGGCCGGGCCGTCCGACTGCGGGGCCGGCGTCGCCGCGCCGTCGCCTCCGGCGAGAGCCGCCTGAACGAGCGCCTTGGGCGCGGGGACGAAGGTCACTGCCTCCACGGCGGCCTGCTCGGCCGGCTTAACGGGCACGGGCATGTTCACGGTCTGGTTGGTCGGCAGCGCGCGCATCTTCGCGAAGTACTCCTCGCGGTCGGCGTCGCGCAGCAGCGCTTCGAGCGAGGGCGACTCCGGCGTCTGCATCGTGCCGGTCGGGCGCGGCTCCAAATCCGCCGGCGTGATCTCGGGCGCGCGGAGCACGCGCGGCGTCATCGTGATGACGATGTCGCTCTGCGTGTTCTCCTTCTTCGGCGTGGTGAAGAGCCGGCCGAGGATGGGGATGAGCCCGAGGAGCGGGAGCCCGGCGCGGCCGTCGCTCGCGCGATCCTGCGCGATGGAGGCGATCATCATCGTCTTGCCGTTCGGGATGCGCGCCACGCCCTCGATCTTGCGCTGCGTGAAGATGGGGGTGAGCGGGTCGGGGCCGGCCGCGCGGTCTTTCGACTCGATGGTCATCGAGACCTGCACGTCCTGATTAGGGTAGACCTTAGGCTTGAAGTCGAGGTTGAGACCCACGTCCTCGTACTGGATGACGGGGTAGCCGCCGCTGCCGAAGACGTTGCCCGCGCCGGCGCCCGTCGTCGGCGTGCCGCCCGAGCCGGAGTTCGGGACGAGTCCGTTGTAGACGGACGCGGTCTGGACGGGCACCTTCTCGCCCACGCGCGTCGAGGACTTCTCGTCGTCGAAGGCGTGCACCTGCGTCGAGAAGAGCAGCCGCGTGTTGGTCTTGCTCTGGAACATTGAGATTGTCGAGGCCGGGATGAGCAGCCCGATGCCGGAGTGGAGCGAGGTGGCGCCCGCTAGGAGCGAGACGTTGCGGCCGCTGACGACCGTCGAGGGCTGGAGGCCGCCGAGGGCGTTGAGCGTGGAGGCGGTGCCGAGTTGGTTGCCGATCTGCAAGAGGTCGCTGCGCGAGATTTCGTAGATGGAGACCTCCATCACGACCTCGGCGCGATCCTTGTCCACGCCCTGCAAGAGCTTCTCGATGATGCGTATGTTCTCGGGCGTGTCGCGGACGGTGATGGAGTTGGTCGTCGCGTTCTCGATGAACTGCGGCTGGCGGCCGGCATTCGCGGGAAGCGCGCCCGTGAGGAGCGTGCGCGCCTCAGACGGCTTGATGTTGTAGAGGTAGAAGGTGCGCAAGACCAACTGCTGGTACATCGGCCGCTTCGACTGGTCGGCGACGAGGATGGTGCGGCGGTCGAGCTTCTGGAAGAAGAGCCCGTTGGCCAAAAAGACGTAGTCGAGCGCGCGCGCCGGCGTGATGTCCTTCCAGCGGATGTTGACCTGACGCTTGACCTGCGAGAAGTTCTGGTCGAAGACGACGTTGAGGCTCAGCTCGTCGGCCAGCTTGCGGATGAAGCCTTCGAGGTCGCCGTTCCACTGGATGTTCTGGAGCTGCTCGGCGCGCGCGGGCGGCCCGCCCACGCCGTCGGCCTGCCCGTCCGCCGTCGTGGGGACGGGGACGGTGCCCGCGGGGCCGCGGAAAGAGGTGTTCTGCGTGCGCGCCGTGCCGTTCGCGCCCGCCGTGCCGTTCGCGCCGTTCGCGCCGTTTCCGCCCTCCTTCTCGCGCTGGAGCCGGAGCATCCTGTCCATCTCCTGCGCGGCGAGGTCGTTGACCGGGTCTAAGCCGTAAGCCTGCCGGTAGGCGTTGTACGCGCCGATGTAGTCGCCCTGCTCGGCGAGCGCGCGCCCCTTCGTCATGTAATTCTGCGAGGCGTTGAAGACCGCGCGGCGGTAGTGGAGCTGATACTCTGTGTCGCTGGGCGCGGCGGCGACGGCGAGCGCGAACTCCTGCGCCGCCTTCTCCCACTGCTGCGCCTTCTCGTAATCCAGCCCGCGCCGGTAGCTCTTCTCGCCCTTCTTGGCCATGACGGCCACGGGCGAGGCGAGGAGCACGGCCACCATGATGAGCGCCACGACGCGGCGAGCGGGGGCGAAAGACTTCATTACTAACCTCACTTACTTTTATTCCTTAAATTACTGATGACGGCTTCGACGCCGGGTCGCGTTCTGGCCGGTCTGGTCAAGGGAGTGGCCGAAAAGTCGCGCGAGAGGACTTTGACGGTTCAGGCCCCGCGCCCCCTCCGGGGAAGCGCCGCCCCACCAGTTTCAGCCTTTACACGCCGGGGCGTTAATAATAGTTCCTTAAAGGCGTGCGAACAAGCTAGCAGGCCGCCGGCTATTTGCTCACCGTGACAATCTCGTCGCCGTTCATCTTGACCTCTTCGACGAAGGTGACGCGGTTGATCTCGTGGAGCGTCGAGACGCCGGCGAAGACCTTTTCGAGCGCCGCCTCGCGCAAGGAGCGCAGCCCCTCGGCCTCGGCCGCGCGGCGGACTTCGGAGCCGGGCCGCCGCTCGATAATCATCTCGCGGATGTTGTCCGACATGTTCAGAAGCTCGTGGATGGCGGTGCGCCCGCGGTAGCCCGTGTGGTTGCAGGCGTCGCACCCGACGCTCATGTAGAACGTGCGGTGGCCGTGCTCCGCGGGCTTGAGCCCCGACTCCATCAACTCCTCGTCCGAAGGGCGGTACGGCCGCTTGCAGACCTCGCACAGCATGCGCGTGAGCCGCTGCGCCAGCACGCAGTTCAAAGACGAGACGAAGTTGTAGGGCTCGACGCCCATGTTGAGGAAGCGGCCGATGACGTCGATGACGTTGTTGGCGTGGACGGTCGTGAAGACGAGGTGGCCTGTCAGCGCCGACTGGATGGCGATCTGCGCCGTCTCGTTGTCGCGGATTTCGCCGACCATGATTTTGTCGGGGTCGTGGCGCAGAATCGAGCGCAGTCCGCGCGCGAACGTCAGCCCCTTCTTCTCGTTGACGGGAATCTGCGTGACGCCGTGGAGCTGGTACTCGACGGGGTCTTCGATGGTGATAATCTTGTCTTCCTCGTTCCGAATCTCGTTCAGCCCCGCGTAGAGCGTCGTCGTCTTGCCCGACCCCGTCGGCCCCGTCACGAGCACCATCCCGTACGGCTCGGCGATGTAGCGCCGGAAGTCGCGCAAATCCCTCGGCAGGAAGCCGACCACGTCCAGCGTCAGGTTGCGGAACTGCTCGTTAATCTGCTCCTTGTCGAGAATACGGATGACCGAATCCTCGCCGTGGACGGTCGGCATGATGGAGACGCGGAAGTCGACGTTGCGCCCCTTGTAGCGGACGCGGAAGCGGCCGTCCTGCGGGACGCGGCGCTCGGCGATGTCGAGTTCCGACATGACCTTGATGCGCGAGATGAGCGTCTGGTGGTAGGAGATGTCGATGGGCTCGACCTTCTCGTAGAGCGCGCCGTCGATGCGGTACTTGACGTGGACGGCCGTGTCGCGCGTTTCGATGTGGATGTCGGAGGAGCGCGACTCCATCGCGTTGTAGATGATGGTGTCGACCAGCTTGATGATGGGCGACATGTCCGAGTCGGTCGCCAGCCGGTCTAAATCGAGAACCTCTTCGCCCTGCTCGGTCTCCTTGACGAGCGCGATGCGGAAGCCCGAGGCGGCCTCCTGCAACACGCGCTGCGTGGCGTCGCCCTTGCGCAGGACGACCTCGATGGCGCCCGCGGTCGCGACGTGCGGGACGACGCGCGCGTGGACGGCCGAGGCGATCTCGTCCAACCTCTCAAGGTCGGTCGGGTCGGCCATCGCGATGTGGAGCCTGCGCCCCTCGCGCCGCAGCGGCACGAAGAGGTGGCGCAGCATCAAATCGACGGGTATCTCGCCGAGGAGCGCGTAGTCAATCGGGGAATCGCCGACCGGCGGGAGCAAATCCACGTAGGGGAGCCGGTAGCGGCGCGCGAGCGCGAGCGCGGCGCGCACCTCGGGCGGGGTGTGGCCGTCGTCGCCGCCGCCGGGCAGGCCGCCGGCCTCCGCGCCGTGTGGGGCGGGCGTCTGCGTCTGCGCGGCCGCGTGGGCCGGGTTCTCCGTTTGACTCATCGGCTTTTCAGATGCCTCAGACCGGGCGGGGGATTGCCTCGCGGTCAGCCCCGAACACTTATATTCGAGATGGATTGGATGATCGGCAGGTAGATCGAGAGCAGAATCGTCACCACGACCCCGCCCATGACCAGCAGGATGGCCGGCTCCAACACGGTCGTCAACTGTTCGAGCCTGACCTCGGACTCGCGGTCGTGGAAGTCCGCGACCTCTTCGAGCATCTCGCGCAGGCTGCCCGAGCGCTCGCCCACGCCGATCATATCAAGCGCCAGAGGGGGAATCCACCCGGCCGACTCAAGGCTCTCGGTGAACGAGCGCCCCTCGCGAATCATCGGCAAAGTCGCCGAACTCCGCGCCCGCAACTCCTTGTTAGTGATGGACTCGGCCGCAATCTCCCACGACTCGACGAGCGTGATGCCGCCCGCCAGAAGCGTCGCCAGAGAGCGCGTCATCTGCGCGACGGCGAGCTGTCGGATGAGCTGGTTGACGATGGGCAGCTTCAGCAGGAAACGGTCGAGCGCGAGGCCGCCCGAGGGCGTCCGCGTCCAGACGTAGAGCCCGATGCCGCCGATGATAATCGACGGCACCAGCCACCAGAAGTTCCCCGAGGCGAAGTGCGAGACGGCGATGACCGTCTTCGTCACCGCCGGCAGCTCGCGGTTGAAGCCCTCGAAGAGCGAGGACATCTTCGGCACGACGTAGACGGTCAGGAACATGACCATCCCCATCGACGCCGCGAGCAGAAAGAGCGGGTAGGCCAGCGCCCCGCGAATCTTGCGCCGAATCTCGACGCCGCGCCGCATGTAGGAGACGTAGCGCGACAGCACGTCGTCGAGAGCGCCCGAACGCTCGCCCGCCAGAATCGACGCCGTGTAGATGCGCGGGAAAATCGGCCCCTGCGCGGCGAAGGCCGACGAGAGAGCCATCCCCGAGCGAATCTTGTCCTCCACGTCGGCGAGCACCGCCTTCAGGCGCGATGAGGAGGCGCGGCGACGCAACATCGCGATGGCCTGAAGGATGGGGATACCCGCGCGGAGGATGGCCGAAAGCTGCTGGTTGAAGATGAGAAAGTCGCCCGGCTTGACGCGCGGCGTGGTGCCGCCCTTGCCGCCGCGCGTGACGCCGGCGAGCCCCGCCACCCGAGGCGGTGCGACCGAGAAGACGCGGAAGCCTTCGGCCTCAAGGCGCACGCGCGCCTCGGCGACGCCCGCGGCCTCGACCGTGCGCGTCACAACCTCGCCCGCGGGCGTCCCTAAACGACAGATGAACTCGGCCACTTCTTTACTTTACTTCCCCGGAAGGTTTGCGCCGCGGGGCCCCGGCGGGTAAGGCCCGGCCGCGCGCGAACTTGGCGGCGAATTATAACACGGGGGCGTGCGAGCCTCCCACCGCGCCCCGTTACACGCCCGCGCGCCGCCGAAGTTTCACGGAAATATATTCGTGAAAAAGTCGAAACCGAGATGTTTGTTGCGCGCGGCGACGGCGGTGTCCTACAATGTGCGCGCGAAGGATAAAAGGAAGTCTCCCCGTCTTCCGCGTTGACTACCGCGAACAACCCGAGGGGCGCGCACGGCCATCAAACCGGCGTCGCGCGTATTTCAGCGAGGCCCGCCGCCCGCCCGACCGGCCGCGAGGGCCGCCGGCTTTCCCTTCCCCGGTTCGCACCTGACACCTTTCAGGAGGTTCCCATGACGGCCCGGCGCTCCGACGGTCTCAACAGAGTCGCGCTCGCCCCGCTCCTCTTCGCCG
Organism: Pyrinomonadaceae bacterium; assembly: GCA_040509515.1. Classification (GTDB taxonomy): domain Bacteria; phylum Acidobacteriota; class Blastocatellia; order Pyrinomonadales; family Pyrinomonadaceae; genus QHXN01. Next base: position 10,677 of record JBEVKV010000028.1, read on the forward strand.
CACTGCTCGGCTTGGGCGCGCCCGCGGGCGCCTCCGCGCAGCCCGGCCAGAAGGTGGAGCCGACGCCCTCGGCCGCGCCCACGGCCGAGCAGCCGAAGCCGGCCGAGCCGCAGCAGCAGCCCGCGCCGCAGCCTTCGCCCGCGAAGGGCGCGGTGCCCGCGGCCAACGGCCGCGCCAGCAGCAGCGACTCTACCGCGCAGCCCTTCGGGTCGCCCATCGGGCCGGTGGTCGTGCCGATGGTGGACGACACCAAGCCCGTCATCGTCCACTCCGACCTCATCACGCTGACCGTCACCGTCACCGACACTTACGGCCGCTTCGTCACGGGGCTCGGCAAGAACGCGTTCACCATCTTCGACGACAAGACGCAGCAGGAGATCAGCTTCTTCTCGGACGAGGACGCGCCCGTCTCTCTGGGCGTCGTCTTCGACGTGTCGGGCTCGATGGGCGGCGACAAGATCATGCGCGCGCGCGAGGCGCTCTCGAAGTTCGTCGACACCAGTCACTCGCGCGACGAGTACTTCCTCATCGGCTTCAACAGCCGCGCGCAGCTCCTGCTCGACCACACGCGCGACAGCGACGCGCTGATGCAGAAGCTCACTTTCGTCCAGACGCGCGGGCAGACGGCGCTCTACGACGCCACCTACCTCGGCGTCGAGCGCGTGACGCGCGGCGCGCACAAGAAGCGCGCCGTCCTGCTCATCTCGGACGGGCAGGACAACAGCTCGCGCTACACCTTCTCGGAGCTGAAGCGGCTGCTCAAGGAGTCGGACGTTATCATCTACGCCATCGGCATCGTCGCCCCCGGCGGCGACTCTGCGCTCGACTACAGCGGCCGCGCCATCCTCGAAGAGCTGGCCGGCGTCTCGGGCGGCAAGGCTTTCTTCCCTTCGACGGGGGCGGAGATGAACGACACGTTCGAGCGCATCGCGCTTGAGCTGCGCACGCAGTACTCCATCGGCTATCGCCCGACCACGTTCGCCAACGACGGCAAGTGGCACAAGCTGAAGATCAAGGTTCAGCCGCCGCGCGGCTTCCCGAAGCTCTTCGTGCGTGGCCGCGAAGGCTACTTCGCCACCGCCACGCCGAAGTAGGCGACCCGCGCGGGCCGGCTGTTTAACGGCAACGCGCGCGCCCGAAGGGGCATCTCTAACAATGCCGCGCGCGTGGGCCGGACGCGCGGAGGCGCAGGCGATTCAAAGGATTTTCGCTCTTTGCCCCGGCCACGCGGAGCCTGCGCCCGCCGAAGGCGAGACAGGCCCGGAAGGTCTTGCGCCCCGCCTCCCGCCTCATCCGAAGGGCGGGAATCGCGGGGCGACTTTTTAGAGGGACGAAGATGAGACGAAGTGAGTTTACAGCCCGCGCGACGGGCGCGCGTCTGGCGTCGGCGCTGTTTGTCCTGACGGCGCTGGCGGCGTCGCTGGCGCCCGTCTCCGGCGCGCGCCGTCAGCAGCAGGAGGGGCGGCCGCGCCGCGCCGGCACTTCGGCGAGCAGCGCGGCGGCGCAGACGCAGCCCGCGCGCCAGACGCCGACCCCGACTCCAGCGCCCGCGCAGACCCCCGCGCCCTCCGTCCCGCCGCAGCAGACGGGCGCGCCGCCCAAGCTCCGCACGCAGCCGACGGCCGAGCCCGACGCGCAGTCCGTAGACCCGAATCAGGAGGTCGACCCCGAGGAGGTCGTCACCATCGACACGAGCCTCGTCAACCTCCACGTCCGCGTCGTAGACCGCAACAACCGCCCCATCAACGACGTGCCCAACGAAGAGTTCCGCGTCTTCGAGAACGGCGTCCCGCAGAAGGTCGAGTTCGTGACGCGCGAGGAGGTGCCCATCACCTACGGCCTCGTCGTGGACAACTCGGGGAGTTTGCGCAGCCAGATCGGGCAGGTCGTCGAGGCCGCCAAGACCATCGTCGCCAGCAACAAGCCGGGCGACGAGGCGTTCGTCGTCCGCTTCATCGCCTCCGAAGAGATTAAAATCCTACAGGACTTCACCGCCGACAAGCAGATGCTCGGCGACGCGCTCGACGACATGTTCATCGAGGGCGGACAGACCGCCGTCATCGACGCCGTCTACCTCGCGGCCGAGCACGCCTCGGAGCGGCGCAAGGGCGACCCCGTCGAGGACAAGCGCCGCCGCGCGCTCATCCTCGTCACCGACGGCGAAGACCGCAACAGCTTCTACAAGCAGGAGCAGCTCTGGGAGGCGCTCAAGGAGCAGGACGTTCAAATCTTCGTCATCGGCTTCGTCAACGAGCTTGAGAAGGAGCGCGGCTTCATCTCGAAGTCGAAGCGGCAGAAGGCCGTCGACCTGCTCGACAAGATGTCGAAGGAGACGGGCGGGCGCTCGTTCTACCCGACCTCGCTCTCGGAGCTGCCTTCTATCGCCGAGCAGATTACGAAGGACATGCGCACGCAGTACGTCATCAGCTACAGGCCGGCGAACGCCGGACGCCCCGGCGAGTTCCGCCCCGTCCGCGTGGCCGTCAACGACGGGCGCGGCGGCGAGAAGCGCATCGCGGTGACGCGCTCCGGTTACACGGCGCGGACGGGGCAGGCCGCCCCGCCGGCGCAGCAGAAGCCCGCGGGCGCGCAGTCGAACAAGCAGCCCGCCGGGAGACCCTGATGCCGGTTGACCCCGCGGCGCTCGAAGAGGTCGAGTTCTTCAAACTGCTCGGCGAGGACGACCGCCGCGCGCTCTCCGAAGTCGTTGACCTCGTACGGCTGCAACCCGACGAGACTCTCTTCCGGGCCGGCGAGCCCGGGGAGAGTCTCTACCTCGTGCGCTCGGGCGAGGTCGAACTCTCCATCAGCGACAACGTCGGGCAGAAGATCACGCTCGACACGGCGGGCGCGGGCGACTTCTTCGGCGAGATAGCGCTGCTCGACTCCGGCCCGCGGACGGCGACGGCCGTCGCGCTCGACGACTCGGAGCTGTTCGAGCTCGACCGCGACGACCTGCTGCTGCTCTTCCGCCGCCAGCCCGACGCGGCGCTCCACATGCTGGCGGCGATGGGGCGCATGACGCGCAAGGCCGACCAGCTCCTGCGCACGCGCGTCTCGCGCAACGTCAACGACGAGGTCGAGGAGCGGCTCACCCCGCTGCAAAGAATCTCCGACTGGCTGGCCTGGTTCTCGGGCAGCATGCTCTTCCTCTTCATCCACGCGGCGTGGTTCGCGGCGTGGGTCTCGCTCAACACCTTCCTCGCGCCGCTCGTCTTCCCCGGCGGCGCGTTCGACCCCTTCCCCTTCGGCCTGCTGACGATGATCGTCTCGCTCGAAGCCATCTTCCTATCCTGCTTCGTGCTCATCAGCGCGAACCGGCAGGCCGAGAAGGACAAGGTGCGGGCCGACATCGAGTACGAGGTCAACATCAAGGCCGAGATGGAGGTCGCCAACCTTCACGAGAAGACCGACCACCTGCACGGCGAGATGCTCCGCCGCTTCAACGACCTCGAAAAGCTGCTCGCGCGCCGCGCCGAGGGGGAGAAGGTCTAGCCCCGCGCGTCTTTCATGCTTCGGCGTCGCCCCTCGGCGTTGTAAAATAACTGACCATGCTGACAGCACTGTACCTGGTGGCGATAATCGTGCTGGTTTTCGCCAACGGCTTCTTCGTCGCGGCGGAGTTCGCGCTCGTGGGTGTCAGGCGCTCGCGCATCGAGACGCTGGCCCAAGGCGGCGACCGCCGCGCCGTGCGGCTCATCTCGGTGCTCGACAACCTGAACGCGTACCTCTCGGCCTCGCAGCTCGGCATCACGCTGGCCTCGCTCGGCTTGGGCTGGCTCGGCGAGCCGACGGTCGCCAGCATGCTCGAAGGGCCGCTGCATGACGCGGGACTCTCGGTGACGTGGATTCACGTCATCTCCTTCTTCGTCGCCTTCGCCGTCGTCACCGCGCTCCACATCGTGATCGGCGAGCAGGCCCCCAAGCTCTTCGGACTCCAGCGCGCCGAGAGCGTGGCGCTCTGGACGGCGCTGCCGATGCAGCTCTTCTACCGCGTCTTCAGCCTGCCCATCCGCGCGCTCGACAGCGCGAGCGCGGCCGTCGTCCGACCCCTCGGCATCCACGCCGACGCCGGCCACGCCTCGGCCTACACCGAGGAGGAGCTGCGCCACGTCATCGACATGTCGCGTCAGGGCGGCCACATCGAGGCCGAGGAGCAGCGGCTCATCCACGGCGTCTTCGAGTTCGCCGACGCAGAGGTGCGCGAGGCGATGGTGCCGCGCACCAACGTCATGGGGCTCGCGGCGTCGGCCGACTTCGCCGGGGCGCGGGCGGCGTTCCGCGAGTACGGCTACTCGCGCCTGCCCGTCTACCGCGAGCGTCTGGACGACGTGGTCGGCGTCCTCTTCCGCCGCGACATCGAGGACTTTCTCGACGGCACGCGCCCCGCGGACGACTTCGACGCCGCGGCGCTGGCGCACCCGCCGCTCTTCATGCCCGCGACCGCCAAGCTCGGCTCGGCGCTCAAGCAGATGCGCGACAACCGCACGCACCTCGCCTTCGTCATCGACGAGCACGGCGGATTGGAAGGCATCGTCACGCTCGAAGACCTGCTCGAAGAGATCGTCGGCGAGATAGACGACGAGTACGACGAGGAGGCGAAGTCGCAGATCGTCGCGCAGCCCGACGGCACGTACCTGCTCGACGGGATGCTCGCGGTCAGGGACGCCAACCGGCACTTCCCCGCGCTCGACCTCCCCGAAGACGGGCACTACACGACGCTCGCCGGGTTCCTCCTCGCGCGCGCCGGCCGGCTGCTGAAGGCCGGCGACACGGTCGAGCACGAGGGCGCGACCTTCCGCGTCGAGCGCGTCGAGCGCCGACGCCTCCGATGGGTGCGCCTGACGCCCGCGCCCGCCGACGCCGCCGCCGAGGCGGAAGCACGGTCGTGAGGGGAAAGCGGTAGACAGTAGTCGGTAGGAAAGACAAAGGCGGCGCGGCTTTCATCGGTTGATGATGAAGACCGCGCCGCCTTTTATTTCTTTCTGCTGACTACTGTCTACTGTCTCGGCGGCATGAGCGTGATCTGCCAGGCGACGAAGGCGATGAAGGCGAGCATGGCGAGGAGGATGAAGAAGACGACGGGCTCAAGGCGGAAGATGTTGCCGCCCTCGCGGTCGTCTTCGAGCAGGTGTTCGGGCATGGGCACGCTCTTGGTGTCGATGCGGATGGTGTCTCGGGCCTCGCGGTCGCTGTCCACCTGCGGCGACTCCTTGAACTCCTGCGTCTCTTCGAGCGGCTTGAGCCGCTCCGCCTCGTCCGGGTGGTGGTCGTGGTCGTGGTCGCTGCCGGGCCAGTGCAGCCGCCCGGTCTTCCAGCGCTTCCGGCTCTTCTTCTTTCCGCTCACAGCCACTTCACCTTCCTCAAGTAGAAGTAGAGGCCCATGCCGATGGCGAGCATCCAGGCGAGCGCGAAGACGTAGCCGAAGCGCCACCTCAGCTCGGGCATGAAGTCGAAGTTCATGCCGTAGATGCCCGCGACGAGCGTCGCCGACATCAGCACCGTCGAGATCGAGGTCAGCCGCTTCATGATCTGGTTCATGCGGTTGCCCTGAATCGAGAGGTACGCGTCCATCGTCGAGCCGAGCATGTCGCGCAGGGTGTCGATGGTGTCGGCGACGCGGATGATGTGGTCGAACACGTCCTGAAAGTAGACGTGCGTCTCGCGCGGGAAGATGGGCTGCTCGCGCCGGAGCATCGTGTTGAAGACGTCGCGCAGCGGGGCCACCGTGCGGCGCAGGAAGAGGAGCTGCTTCTTGATGCGGAAGATTTCCTGAATGGCCTCGGGCTGGAACTCGCCGAAAATCTTGTCTTCGAGGTCGTCCATCCGGTCGGAGAGCACGTCCAGAAGCGGCATGTAGTCGTCCACGACCGAGTCGATCAGCAGGTAGGCCAGCAGCCCCGCGCCCTGATCCGACCTGTCCGTCCACTCGCCCCACAGGCGGCGCGCCGTCTCGATGGCGCGGATGGGGCGGCTGTGGACGGTGACGAGGTAGTTCTTGCCGAGGAAGATGTTCAGCTCGCGCAGCTCTAAGTCTTTGTCTTCGCCGACCAGCTCGGCCTCGTAGAGCACCATGAAGTAGTAGCCCGGGTACTCTTCGACCTTCGGGCGCTGGTGCGCGTTGCGGCAGTCCTCGATGGAGAGCGGGTGGAAGCCGAACTCCTCGGCCAGCTCGTCGAAGTCCTTGCTCGTCGGGTCGGACACGTCCGCCCAGACGACCTTGCCCTCAAGGTTGCAGTGGTCGCTCAGCTCCCCGGCCGGGAAGTCCCTTGTGAACTCCTTCGACGCGGTGTCCAGACAGGTCGTGGTAATCATCTGGTAAAAGCCGGGGCGCTTTCGGCTCGCGCCGCCGGGAGTTCGAGTATACTGAATTTCTGCGGCGGGGCGCGAAGAGACTTACGGCCGCGACGCCTCCCGCCGCCTCTTCCGATGCGAACCGTCTCAGAGTCAATGCGCGAGTACGCGCGCGGCGTCGCCGGCGGGCTGCTCTTCAGCCTGCCGCTCCTCTACACGATGGAGGTGTGGTGGGCGGGCTTCACCTCGCACCCCTTCAGGCTGGCCGTCTACGTGGCGGCGACCTTCGCGCTGCTGCTCGGCTACAACCGCCTGCTCGGCTTGAGGCAGGATACGTGCTTTTCGGAGGTCGTCATCGACTCGGTCGAGGAGATGGGGCTCGGCATCCTCGTCGCGCTGTTCATCCTCTGGCTGCTCGGGCGCGTGACTTTGACGATGCCGCTCGAAGAGGCGGCGGGCCAAGTCGTCATCGAGGCGATGACGGTGGCCGTGGGCGTCTCGGTCGGCACGGCGCAGCTCGGCGGAGGCGAAGGCGAGGGGGACAAGGGCGTGAGCGGCGGGCGCGCGTCTGACGGCGGCTTCGGCGGGCAGTTGGTCGTCGCGCTGTGCGGCGCGGTGCTCTTCGCCTCCAACGTCGCGCCGACCGAGGAGATCGTGATGATGGCGGTCGAAATCTCCGCGTGGCGTCTGCTCGGGCTCGCGCTGCTCTCGCTCGCGTTGGCCGCGCTCATCCTCTATTACAGCGAGTTCGCCGGCTCGCAAAAGCACGTCCGCTTCGACCGACGCCACGACGTGCTCGTGGGCGCCGTCGTCACCTACGCGGTCGCGCTCGCGGCGTCGGCGGCGATACTTCTCTTCTTCGGGCGCTTCGACGGGCAGGCACTGGCGACGTGCGTGGCGCAGACGGTCGTGCTCGGCGTGGCGGCGACGCTCGGGGCTTCGGCCGGGAGGCTTCTGCTGCAATGACGAAGAAGGCGGGCGCGAAGGTCGAGAAGAACTGGCTGGAGTGGGTCGTCTTCGGCGTCGGGCTCGTGCTCGTCGTCTCGACGCTCGCCTACCTCGTCTACGACGGCGCGACCGCCCCCGACACGCCGCCCGACATAGAGGTGCGGCTCGGCGAGCCTCGCCCGGGCGGCGCGGGCTTCCTCGTCCCCGTCAAAGTCTTCAACCGCGGCGGCCAGACCGCCGAGGGCGTGACGGTCGAAGTCGTCCTCGAAGCCCCCGCCGCGCCCGAACCCGAGCGGAGCGAGTTCACCGTCGCCTTCCTCCCGCGCGGCGGCGCGCGCGAGGGCTGGGTCGCCTTCCGCACAGACCCGCGCGCCGGCCGCCTGACCGCACGCGCGAACGGCTACGAAAAGCCCTGACGCGGGGGGACGGGCCGGCGCGCGGACTCCGGCGTCTTCGGAGGGACTGCTGTGAGACCGACGAAATCGAACTCGTGGTTCACGCGCTTCGCCAAGTGGACGGCGCGCGCGACGGGCAGGCCGGCGGCCTTCGCCGTCGCGGCGGGCGTCGTACTCGTCTGGGCCACGACGGGCCCGCTCTTCGGCTTCTCCGATACGTGGCAGCTCGTCATCAACACGGGGACGACCATCGTCACGTTCCTCATGGTCTTCCTCATCCAGAACACGCAGAACCGCGACACCGAGGCGCTCCAGATAAAAGTCGACGAGTTGATCCGCGTCACCAAAGGCGCGCACCTCGTGCTGCTGGATTTGGAGGAGTTGGACGACAGGCAGCTCGACCGCATCCACGAGACGTACGAGCGGCTGGCGGCGAACGCGCGCCGCGACATGGAGCGCGGCGAGGTGGACACGGGCACGCCCGACCTCAACCTCGACGCGGACGGCCGCGAGCAGCCCCTCGGCGAAGATAAGAAGTGAAATCCGTGCAGAAGGACTGAGCCGGCGGGACGCGAAAGAACCGCGCGGCCCGCCGCCGCCTCACTTCTCCGCGCCGAGCTTGAAGGAGGAGAAGAAGCGCTCGCGGCCGGCGGACGAGTCGCGTCCGACCGGCGTGACCACGCTGAGCCCGTACGGGCGGCGGCCGACGATGTAGAAGCGCGACAGCACGTCGGCACTGCCCGGCACCTCGGCCTTGAACTCGATGCCGGGGTGCGCGCCGAGCTTGATGGGCGTCGTGGAGAGCAGCTTGGCGTCGAGGCCCTTGAGGAAGGAGTCGCGGTTGGCTTCGAGCTGGGCCTGAACGTTCATGTCGAACTCCTTTTCGTAGTCCATCCAGGCGACCAGATAGACCTCGCCCGTGGGAGCCACGGAGGCGAACATGTAGCCCGTGTAGGGGCCTTTGGAGCCCTGACCGGCCTCCTTCTTCTCCTGCGGCTCCGTGGGCAGCAGGACTGAGAAGTGCGAGCCCGGCGGGCTGAACTTCACCCACTCGGCGGGCGTCTGCGCCGACGTGCTGAGGGCGGCCAGCAGGATGAAGGGCAGTGCGGCCAGAATCTTTTTCGTCATCAAAATCTCCCGCGTGAAAGTTTGTCCGGGGCGCGAGGCGGAAAGAGCTTTGCGCCGGCCGAATATAAACGACGGCGCGCGCCCCGCAAAGCCGGACGGCGCGGCGGGTCTTAGCCGCGCGCTTTGCCGTCGGCGGGCCGGCGCGGCGCGTCTTTTTCGAGGTAGGTCTTGGCGGCGAGCTTGGCGAGCTTCCACATCTTGCCCCAGTTGATGCGCCCCTCGTCGCGGCCGGTAATCTTGTCGAGGAGGAGGCGGCGGAAGTGCTTGCCCTCCCTCTTCAACATGAACTCTTTGGCGTAGGGGCGCGCGGTCTCGAAGAAGCTGAAGCCGGGGTCTGTGACGAGCCCGATGCCTTCGAGCGTCATCAGCGCGCGGATGATGTAGGTGAAGTTCGACGGCAGACGGAACGGGTACTCGTACATCACCTCCGCCAGATCGTACGTCAACTCCTTGAAGTTCACGTCGCCGAGCTTGAGGTTGATGTAATGGCGGAAGAGGCCCTCGACGACGGGGCGGACGCTCTCCGGGTCGACGCCGGGCTTGAGGAAGTTGAGGTTGATTAAGTCCTGCGCGAGCCCCTCGATGTCGCGGCCGACGACGTGGAAGAAGGCGTCGATCATCTTCGACTGCAAGGCGGGCGTGATGCGGCCGACCATGCCGAAGTCGAAGAAGGCGAGGTGCCCCGTGTCCATCACGAGCAGGTTGCCCGGGTGCGGGTCGGCGTGGAAGAAGCCGTCCTCCAAAAGCTGCTTGAGGTAGGCGCGCACGAGCAGGCGGTTGACTTTGACCGGCGAGATGCGCCGCGCCTTCAAGCCTTCGAGGTCGGTGACCTTCGTCCCGCGGATGAACTCCATCGTGATGACGCGCGCGGTGGTGTGCGTCCAGTGTATGCGCGGCACGCGCACCGCGCGCCACTCGCGGAAGTTCTCGCGGAAGCGGTCGGCGTTGCGCCCCTCGCGCGCGTAGTCCATCTCCTCCGCGATGGTCTCGCGGAACTCTCTGAGCATCCCCTCCCAGTCGGCGTTCTCGGTGAACGAAGGGTAGCGCGACAGCCGGCGCACGACGCGCCCGAGCACGGCGATGTCGAACCCGACCTTCTCGCGCAGGTGCGGGCGCTGGACTTTGACCGCGACCTCTTCGCCCGTGTGCAGGCGCGCGCGGTAGACCTGTCCGAGCGAGGCCGAGGCGACCGGCTCCGGGTCGAACTCGGCGTAGGCTTCTGTCAGACTGCGCCCGAGTTCGGACTCGACGCGCGCGAAGGCTTCCTCGTTCGGGAAGGCGGGCACCTGATCTTGCAGGAGCGACAGCTCCTTGATGTAGGCCAGCGGCAGGAGGTCGGCGCGCGTGCCGAGCGCCTGCCCGATCTTGATGAAGGTCGGCCCGAGCCCGATGAGATTCTCCTTGAGCCAGACGCCCTGACGTTCGAGCTGCCGCTCCTTCGTCTCGCTCCCCTCCGCGCCGCGGTAGACGAAGTAGCGCACGAGCCGAATCACACGGTCGAGCGCGCGTCGCATGACGAGGTCGCGCGCCCAAGCCTTGAAGTAGACGGCGCGCCCGCGCCCGCGCGCCTCTTCAAGTTTGCGCGCGGCGACGCGGCGGTTGAAGGCCGCGCGGATGTCGTAGTCGTTGAGGAAAAGGTAGAGCGCCATCGTGCCGAGCACGCGCACGATCTGGCAGGTGCGCCAAAGGCCGCGCCAGCTTCGCGCCTCGGCCTCGAAAGTCTCTGCGGCGGGCGGCGCGGTCGCTTCCTCCCGGGCGGCCGGGGGCAGGGCGCGGCTCACGTCCGAGGCCGCGACGCCCGCGCCGGGCTTCAACAGAGCGAGCCGCGCTTCCGTCCGAGAATCGTCCCCGCCTGCTTCGTATGACCGCGTAATCTGCCTGCGTTCGGTGGCTGCCATGACCATAAAAACGTATGAAAAACTTGTGTCGAACTTAGGACTTCGGGCTCAAATTTAGATGACCGAGAGCGAGTGTTGAACGCCCGCGCGCTTGAAATATTTTCGCGCCCGCGCCGCGTCCGAGTCGATCTGCCGCTTCAGCTCGTCGACCGAGGAGAAGCGCCGCTCGTCGCGCAGGCGGTGCAGGAAGCGCACGCGCACCACGTCGCCGTAGAGGTCGCCGCCCCAGTCCATTACGAAGGTCTCGATTGAAGGTTCGGCCTCATTCTCGAAGGTCGGGCGGACGCCGACGTTGGTCACGCTCCGCCGCCATGCGCCCTCGATGAGCGTCGCGGTGACGTAGACGCCGCCGCGCGGGATGACGCGGTTGTCGGGGCGCAGGTTCGCGGTCGGGAAGCCGATGGTGCGCCCGCGCTCGTACCCGCGCACGACGCGCCCCTCGACGCCGTAGGGGCGGCCCAGCATCCGCCGCGCGAGCCCCACGCGCCCCTCGGCCAGAAGCTCGCGGATGCGGCTGGAGCTGATGCGCTGCCCGCGCAGACGCACCTCCGGCACCTCGTCGGCGTGAAAGCCGAGCTCGCCGCTCACCCTTCTCAGCAGATTGATGTCGCCCTCGCGCCCGCGTCCGAACGCGAAGCCGCGCCCGAGATAGACCTCTTTAGCTTGAAGACGTTCGTGAACCACATCGCGCAGAAACTCTCGGGCGGGAACTTGCGCGAACTCACGCGTGAAGCGGACGACGATGGCCTGCTCGACGCCGAGCAGGCCGAACGCCTCGATTTTCTGGTCGAAGGTCTGGAGGAGCGGCGGGGCGGATTCGGGGTGGAGCACGGCGCGCGGGTGCGGGTCGAAGGTGATGACGGTGGGCACCGCGCCGGTCGCGCGCGCGCGCTCGACCACGCGGCTGATGATGAGCTGGTGGCCGAGGTGCAGCCCGTCGAAGACGCCGAGCGTCAGCACCGCCGGCCGCGCGATCTCCGCGTTCTCGTATCCGTGAAACAGTCTCATAAGAGATGAGTGATAAGTGACGAGTGATAAGTGTTAAAAAAGAGGGGACTTGTCTTCTCTTATCACTTATCACCCGTCACTTATCACCAGTCCGTCATGTGCCCACTCGACGCCTTCGGGCAGCAGGGCGGAGTCGCGCGCGTGCTTGATGTCGTGGGCGATGTGCGTGAGGTAGGTGCGGCGCGGGCGTAGCTCCTCGACGTAAGAGAGCGCGCGCTCAAGCCAGAGGTGCGTCGGGTGCGGCGTGAGCCGGAGGCAGTCGAGCACGAGCACGTCGAGGTCGCGCAGCAGTTCGAGCGAGCGCGGCGGAATCTCGCTCAGGTCGGTCGCGTAGGCGAAGTCGTTGAAGCGGTAGGCGGTGACGGGGAGCCGCCCGTGGATGACCTCGACCGGCGTCACTTCGAGCCCCGGGGCGAGGCAGAAGGGCGCGTCGTGCTCGACGGTGTGCGCGACGACCTGCGGGAGCCCGCCGCCGTAGTAGGTCTGCTCGAAGATGTATTTGAAGATGCGCCGGATGTCCACCCACGCGCGCTCGTTCGCGTAGACGCCGAGCGCGCCGTGGCGAAAGTTGAGCGGGCGTATGTCGTCGAGCCCGAAGATGTGGTCGGCGTGACAGTGCGTGACGAGCACGGCGTCGAGGTGCTTGAGCCCGACGCGCAGCGCCTGCTGGCGGAAGTCCGACGAGGTGTCAATCAGGACGGTGCGCCCCGCGTGCTCGACCAGCACCGAGACACGCAGACGCTTGTCGCGCGGGTCTTCCGACGTGCACGTCTCGCACCCGCACCCGATGGAGGGCACGCCCGTCGAAGTCCCCGTGCCGAGTAGCGTGAATTTCATTCGTCAGGGTTCGGTTGGGAGTTCAAAGTTCCAAGTTAAGAACGTGGGTCTTTAACTTGGAACTTTGAACTTGCAGCTTTGAACTCCCAACATGGAACTTATCTTCC
>JBEVKV010000029.1:0-40330 GCA_040509515.1 Pyrinomonadaceae bacterium
CAGCGCAGCCAGGACCGCCTGTTCCGACGCAACCGCAGTAGCGTCATCAGGCGCTGCCACCTCAGCCGCCAGAGCCGTATCCCCGGCCTCAATCGGCGCGGCCAAATCCGGCGCCGCAGCGGCGATGTACGCATCATCCTTGTCCCGCGCGGCGAGTTCGGACGGCGCGGCCTGAACGTCGAAAGCCGCGTTGGGGGCCGACATGGCCAAGAGAAGCGCCAAACGCGGGAGCTTGTTGCGAAGCATGTTAGTCATGATGATTGTCTCCTTAACTTAGAAGCTGACCTGAAGCCTACATCGCTGGGAGAGTGTCGAAGCTCGTTTAGCAACCCAACTTTTTCTCTCTCGCGACAACGTCTGTCAATCACCTGTCATGGGCTATTGCATGAGTCGTGCCACTCGCTGCGTCGCTTCTGTAGGCAGAAATTCCTTTGTTTCCTCGACCACGTTGAAAGCATCCTTCCGGTTTCCCGAAATTCGGATTCGATTTATCAGAATGGGACGCGTGATCGCGTAGGTCGAATATGAAGAAGACGTCGGCAGCGACCATGACCGGCGCAGCGCAATCTTCACTCAAACGGTCGCTTATATAGGAAAGTCTTTCGCGGCTTTCCGGTAAACCGAAACGCGCTTTCCGATATGTCGGACGGATGTGCCGCTTAACCCTTTATGCGTGCGGAAAATTTAACGAAAACCGCCCTCAGTCAGCATCAACGCGTTGGCACGGTGGATGCTATATACCGCGGCGGCTTTCGGAAGGAGATGAAAGAGATGAAACGTGAGAACACGAACCCGAAATTGTCACATCACAACCCTACGCTCTTGCGCCTTGCGCGCTGTGGCCTGAATCACTGCCGGAGGCGGCACGGCCACCGCCGTTCGTCCGTCTCGCACGGCGGCAGAAATTGTAGCGAAGGCTGTGACAGATCCATGCGTGGCGGCTAACGCGTTACTCCGAAAAAAGGCTTTCAGTTTTAAGGAAGAGATGAATGCCATGTGGGACGTTGAAGAACTATTCGTGCTGAGCGACCTGCACTTCGCGGCCGAGCGCGACGTGGGGCTGTTTCGCGCCGACGCCGAACTGGCCGACTGCCTGCGCTGGATTCTGACGGAGGCGCGAGACAGCGTGACCGTCCTTGCCGGCGACGTGCTCGACTTCCTTGTTGTCCACGACGGGCAATCCAAGACCAGCTTCGAGACCCTCGGCGAACGCACGCGCGGAATCCTCGAACACCATGAGGAGATATTCGAGGCACTAGCCGGCCTCGTGCGCTCGCCGCGCCACCGGCTGGTAATCATGGGCGGGAACCATGACCCGGAGCTTATCTTCCCCTCGGTGCAGGAGGCGGTCGAACGTCGGCTCGGGCTCGACGGCGTCAGCTCGCCGGTGCGCTGGCTCGTACAGGGCGAGGCGCTGCGTGTGCGCGTGGGTGGGGCCGTGGTGCTGGTCGAGCACGGCAACGTCCTCGACCCCTGGAACAGAATCAACTACGCTGCGTTGCAGAGCGCACTCTCTCTGGCCAGCCGCAACCTGTCGAACGTCAGTGACTACAAGCCGCCGCCGGGCTCGCGACTGGTACTTGAGGTGGCGAACGAACTCCGCAGCAGCTACCGTTGGATTGACTGTCTGAAGCCAGAGACCGAGGCCGTTCTGCCGCTCCTCTGGTACTTCGCCTCTTTGAAGCAGAAGACGCTACTCTCCTACCTCGCCGACGACTATCTGAACATGAAAGCAGTCGCGCTCGTCCAGAAGACAGGTAACTGGCATAGCCCCGATCGGCTCTATAAGGGCGAGCACGAGGTGGAGAATACGCCGGCCGACCGAGGCTTCAAGGAGTGGGTTGACGTCATCAACGAGAAGCAGCGACGGACGCTGGCCCCCTCTGCGAGGGATCATAGGCTGGTCGAAAAGCTACGCTCGGTCTCGGCGCGCGACACCTTCTTCGAGGTCGAAGAGCCGGATGGCTCGGCCGCCTATCTACGGCCCGTCTTTGAGGGCGGCGCGGACCTTATCATCCATGGCCACACGCATTCGGCCAAGGCTTGCGTGGTGGAAGGCGGCTTCTACATCAACACAGGCACGTGGGGGCAGCTTATACGGCTGCCGAAGAGCTACGAGGGCGACGAAGCCTGGGAGAAATTCCTTGACCTTCTCGAAACGAATGAGGTGGGCAGTTTCTGCCGCCCGACCTTCGCACATGTGCGGCGCGCGCAGGGTCGCGAAGAGACCGAGGCCGCGCTGCTCGAATGGCGGCGCGGCGGGCCGCACGTCCTCTCCTCGCGCAAATTCTCAAATCACCAGACCGGTTGGCGGCCTTAAAGTAAATCTATGGACTACCTCAACGTCCTCAAAGCTCTCCCAGGTCACGAAGCTGCGATCTACCTCATCTCAGCCTTCGGGACGCTATTCTTCGCCCTCATGCTTTTCTCGCTGCTCCAGCGGGTCACCAGCGAGTCGGAGAAGAGGTGGGGCGCGCCCTTCGCCGCCACCTTCTGGGCACTGACCGCGATCTACTTTCTCCTCCTAATTCAGGTGGGCATCTACCGGACCACCGGCGAGAGTTGGGAGGCACACGGCTACGGGTATCTGGCCTTACAGTTCATAGTCCTCTGCCTCTCCGCCCTGACGAACTACCTGTTCCTCCTCAGCGGCTCCCGCCTATGGGAGCCCGCCCTGTTCATAGACAAGGAGCGCCTCTTCCGGGTTAGGGGATGGACGATCAGCTCCGCCCACGTGCGTCGCGCGCTGGTAATGAGCCTGTGCCTGTCGGTGCTGCTCGGCGCCGCCAACCTCGTCGGATGGGCGCGCAAGTGGACGACATACCCCGACTTCCTTCTATCCTTCATCGCCCTCGTTTACATGGGCATTGCGCTCTACAAGAACAGCCGTTCGCGGCGCGAGAAGCTGCTGGTATGGGAGAAGGCGATAGCGTGGCTCGCTCTGCTGTCATCTATTGGTTACGCGGTGCTCTACGTCCTCTGGGGTCTGGAAGTGCTGAACGGAATTATCAAGTGGTACATCGGGGGGACGAACGATGAGGCCGGGCTCATCGCGAGCCTGCTGGTGAGCCTCATCTCGCTGCCGTTCAAGTTCTGGATTTTCTACTCCGGCTATTCGCTGATGCTCCTGATTGCGGGGCCGCTTCAAGGCATCGTGAAACTGCTCGAGAACGTCACCGAGCGGGACAAAGAATTTCTGGAGAGCGACGGCATCCTCAAGTCCGTCTGGGAGGAAGTACATACTGAACGCGTGAAGCTGTACATCAAACTGCCCGGCGCACGGGAGGACATGATCGAGTCGTATGAGTATTCGCCCTCAAGGGAGGGGGAGAGGCAAGAGCCGGAAAGGTTCACGCTCGACAAGGACGAGTTGTACGCCAAGGTGATGAGCAGCGGAACGACATGCGGCAAGCGCGACCCGAAGAGGGGCCGGTTGAGCAGGCCGTCGCGAGTCGGCGTTCCCGTCCTGTTCCACAACTCGGTCATCGCCTGTCTCGAGGCGGAGATAGGTGTGGGGAAGTTCACGAAGGCCGACCGAGTCAAGCTCGAGCGTATCGCCACGCTAATCTCTCCGGCCTTGCAAACCTACCGTGAGATGTCTGCCGTCAACAAATTCACTGACGACGCGGCGCTTCAGCAAATCGGCGTCAAGAAGTACCGCAAAGTGCGTGACGTCAAGGCCATCACTCGGAGCGTCCACAACATCATCTCGCCGATCTCGACCGGCATATCCATCGAGATCGGCTTCGAGGAGTACAGCAGCGTCTACTCGAAGGAGCCACAAATCCGGCGGCTGACCCGCGCGCAGCTTAGGGCGCCGCTCGACGAGGGGCCGGTCGAGGATCTACGCGTCGAACACCGCTGGCTGAAGAGGGCTCTGAAGATTAAGGACGAGGAGGTCGGCGAGCAGGTTTTCGGTAAGTTTGTCTTCTCAACCTACAAGGAGAGCGTGCGCAGTCGCCACCCGACCATTGCTACGAACGAGTCATCGTTCCGCGCCATCTCGGACCTTGTCACCGATACACTGCTCGACTTCACACGCGGCCGGCTAAATCAGTTGACGGACTTGCTGGGTACGGCGCTGAGCAGCCTCGCGGTGAGGACACCCGCGGATTGGTTGGGCGAGGTCGCGAAGACCGCGCGCGAAGCTGGGCTCTGCTGGGCCGTCGTGCGTTACGCCGATGGCGACGACGGCCTGCTCGGCGACGACGAAGAGGCGGCGGCTCTCGTCAAGCGGTTGGAGCACCCGCACGAACAGGGACGTTGGCAGCGGGAGAAGGATGACTTCTGGCTCTACACGCTCAAAGCGCCCGAGGCCGGCGTCATGCACGTTATCAGAAAGTCCCTGATGGTCTCCCTAAAGGACCCAAAGGACCCGCCCGTGACACTCTGGCTCGGGGTCAAGCGCTGCGGGTTCGGCGACGAGCTTGGCTACGTCTCGCCGTGGAAGTACTTCCTCGACCACTTTTGTGAGATCGCTGGCTCAGCCCTCCACCGCCTCCTCACCGTCGAGAGGCAGAAGCGGCGCATGGGCCAGGTGCAGACCATTATCGCGAGGAACTTGACTGTGGGTCCTCTGACCCATGACCTTACAAAAGCGGCGGGCGCGCTCGTCAAAAGGGCGGATGACCTTGAACGGCCGCTGACGGAGAGCCAGCGCACCAAGGTGCTGGACAAGCTCCGCGAGAAGCGCGACGAGATTGACAACATCCTCCTTCCGAAGCTGGCCGAAATATACGAGCGTGACCCGCGCCAACAGTGCCCGCTGGAGGACGCGGTGCGGCGCGCACTGGAGCGGGTAGATGACCTACTGCAGTTGTACAACATACAGGTCACGCAGGATCTGCCGAAGGATGTGATTCTAGACATCCCCTTCGACGGTGCCTCCGGCGTCATCTCGACCATGCTGGAGAACTCCGTAGAGGCCATCGTTCAGAGAGCCAGGGATGAAGCGGATGAAGGGAAAGAGATCGAGAGCGGATGGATAAACATCAAAGCTCAGGTAGAAGGGGACGCGGTCATCTGCGATATTAAAGACAACGGAGCGGGCGTTCCACACGAGATTCACGATAAGCTGTTCGTCGAGGTCAGCAAAAGCAGAAAGAAGAATAGTCACGGCGTCGGCCTGCTCTTCTTCTATGATCTTCTCCGTCTTTACGACGGCAGCATTGACGTTAAGGAGTACGGCCCCCGCCCGAACACTACCTTCAGTATCCGCTTCCAGAAGGCCAACTCTATATCGGTGCCGCTGGCGTGATAGGCGGGCTGTGGGCGGTGCACGCAGTGATATAGACTGCCGCCGGGCATAAAGCCGCCGCTCAGCAACCACAACATTTAACTCAACCTGACCGACGTGTGCGGGTTACAACTCTCACGGAAGACCGCGCCCGGTTTGCGCATCACTCTTTTGTCCCGACCGACTTGTGCCGGGGCATTCGGCAAATGGAATCCGCCTGCATTCACAGGAGAAGATAACGATGGATAGGAAGAAGGTGCTGATTGTTGACGACGACGAGAATGACATTCAAGACTCGAAGGAGGCCGTAGAGCGATGTGGATTTGAAGTGTACACCGCCAGAGACGTGGCCTCGGCGCGCCGCCTCGCCGAGGAGATGTGGGAACATCTTGACCTCTTGATTCTGGACATGCAATTGAGAGACCCGCAGGCCCCGTACACCACGGGGGCCGATATTGCCATCGAGTTCCGCCGGAAAAAGGACTCATTCCCACCCGAATCACTGATCTACTCAAGTAAAAACGAAATAGACTACTATCGGCTAGCGCTGAAGCTTGGTGCGGCCGCTTATATTTTGAAAGAACAGTCCAGCAGTCTGTCCGTCCTGGAGCAGCATGTGAGGGTTTTGACCCTGCGCCGCGCTCTCAACGGCGAGAACCCAGAGGTTGCCACCGAGGTTGCTCGCATTGCCGCGCACAGCCGGAGCCAGTCAGAGGCGATCTTAACCTTCTGCCGACGCATTCTCAGCAAGGAGTTCGAAGCCTGCCTCGGCGCTCCCTTCGTCATCCTTTTCACCGAAGAGGACGCGACCCGCAACTGCGCCGACAATGCTGGGCTGCCGCCGGGGAGCAGCACCTTCTATCACACGCTGCAGGCACTCGCGCATGGCCGCGGTAACGTGACCGAGCCCTTCATCCTTGAGGCGGGCGAGTTGGGAACCGCTCCTGATCCCGAGACCGCCCGCCTCTATGAGAAGCTGGACCGGGCGGCCTTTCTCCCGCTAACGCTATCGGGCGACAAGAGACTCTCAATCGGTATCCTGCAAGAGAAGTCGTCCGACGCCGCGCTCAAACCGGCCGACGCTAGGACCCTATGCACGGTGCTCTCGCAATACTTGCGGCCAACCGTGCTCGAAAACGTCATCAGCATCTGGTCGCAGTGGACCGAACTTCACGCGACGCGCAATAGCACCGCGAAGCTGTGTCTGTCGGTCGGGCAGGAGATCAAAGACAGCGTCGAGAGCGAAGAGTTCGGGCAACTCGAAGAGCTAGCCGATGACCTCAATGACACCGGCCAGTACCTGACCCGCATTGGCAGCCAGCAATGGCATGACGAGGGTGAGCCCGTCTCGGTCAAGGCTGCGTTGGCGTCAGCATGGGAGCTGATTACGCATCGCGAGGAAGAGTTGGCCGCGCAGGGCAGCGGGGAACCGGCGCTGACGATAGACCTGCGCGGGGGGGACTGCAATGTACATGCGCTGAGCAGCGACGTGGACATCATCCTCTCGCGCCTGCTGCAGTGGTTCATCTACCGTGGCAAGTTCGTGCCGCGTGGAGTCCCGCCAGCGCTGAGGATTGAGTGCGAGGAGGCAGACGGCTGGGCGAACATCACCTTTGAGGATGACAGTCAGCGCTTGCCCAAGAAGCTACGTGAGGAGCTGTTCGCGCCGTTCACGCAGGCCATCTCAACTCCATTCGCGGAGATTGAGCGTGCGAGCCGCACTGGAAAAGAGCCCCCAACGAGCGGCAGGTATCTACCGCTATATCTGGCCAAGATGCTAGTTGAGGGGCGTTACCGTGGCCAACTCGAAGACCATTCCGACGAGATTATTGCCCATGACTACGGCCACCGCATTGTGATGCAGTTCCCGATTTCGAGCGAAGTGAACTAGTCCGCAGGATGGAGGAGCTGCGCGGCCGCGCGAGGGGCTCCCGAAAGGGGTTATCAAGACACCTTCGCCACCGATACTCTTTTTCAAGAATTTCATGGTTTTCTATATCTAAAATAACTTATGATAATCACGGTTATGGAAAGCTATTAGGACGAAGGGGACTAGCTGCCGGATGAGACAGAAAGCTAACGGGCAGGCGCTCACGCTGAAGAGACTCAGCGAGGCCGAGGCCCGAGCCATCGAGATGGTACTCGACGGGTTGCCGAGCGAGCACAGCCGACGTGCCTACGAGCGTGCGCTCTTCGACTTCTTCCATTGGCACCGAGGCGTGGGGCGCCCTCAGCTCAACAAGGCGGTCGTGCAGCGCTACGCCGCCGAGCTGCGCGAGGCCGGGATGTCCGCGTCGAGCGTCAACCTGCGGCTGTCGGCCATCCGTAAGCTCGCCGCGGAGGCGGCTGACAACGGGCTGCTCGACGCGCAAATCGCCGGCGGTATTCGCACGGTCAAGGGAGCGCGTCAGGAGGGTCGGCGCACCGGCAACTGGCTGACGCGCGAGGAGGCACAGGGCTGGCTCAGCGCGCCGGACAAACGCACGATGAGAGGACGTCGCGACCGGGCGCTTCTGGCGGTGCTGATCGGCTGCGGGCTGCGGCGGTCGGAGGCGGCCGGGCTCACCTTCGGGCACATCCAGCAGCGCGACGGGCGCTGGGTGCTCGTCGACCTCATTGGCAAGCGGGACAAGATCCGATCGGTCCCGATGCCGAACTGGGCGAGGGCTGCCATTGATGAGTGGAGCAAAGCGTCCGGCGTCTCCGACGGGCTCGTCTTCCGGGCGATCAACAAGGGCGACCGCGTCGTCGGCGAGGGCATCACCCCGCAGGCGATCTACAACATCATCGTCGGCTACGCCGGCGCGCTCGAGAAGAAGGGCGTGGCGCCGCACGACCTGCGGCGCACCTTCGCCAAGCTCGCGCACAAGGGCGGGGCTGCAATAGATCAGATACAACTCTCTCTCGGACACGAGTCGATTCAGACTACTGAGGATTACTTAGGAGTTGAGCAAGACTTGACTGATGCGCCGTGCGATCATCTTGGACTCCGTCTCAGGGAATAACTAAGGCAGGGGGCGGTAGTGAGGCTTCAGTACTTTGGCGATTCGTACGATATTGTGAAGAAAGCATTGATTGGTTGGCTCAGGGAGTTAGGCGACTGGGCTGCACACCCAATGTTCACTGAACCTGTCTCACCTGAGGAGGCGGAAATGTTCTCGCGCCTTTTAGGTGTACCGCTCATCTCAACGGAAGTACTGACACCCGAGACTGACCGAGATGCTTACCTGTCCCTCTGCCGGAGTACCAGAAACCTGTTCCTTGATCCAGACACGGGCGTCCGCCTCCAGCCGCGAAGTGACGCGAAATCAGTGAATTATATTTTCGGCCAAGAGTTAATCGCGTTGAGCCTTGCGCGGCCCCGGGCACTCACGCTTGTATTCGACCAAGGCTATTCGCGTGGAGATCAAAAGTCCCAAATCCGGGAGAAGCTGTCTTGCCTAATGTCGCAGGGAGTCTACGGGTTCGCCTATTGCTCGCACGCGCCATTCTTGCTGGTCGGTGTGGACGCGAAACTCGTAAGCCGCGCCTACAGTAGGCTACTTGACGCGTCCGGCCTTCCCCCTTGGCGTTTCGTCGCGGCAGCTTAATATATAAACCACCTCATGGCAGGCTTATTCACACTGCTATATTGGTGGCATCATATCCCTTAACTCGCTTGGCAGATGGCCCGTGTTTCGTCTTATTCCGGCCGGCAGGGTCGCAATGGCGGTAGAAGAGGCACCCGTTAAGTGTTTGTAAGGCTCGATGTTACTGTTGTCTCATTCAATAGCCCATCAATCGTCTTGAAAAACCGCAGCGCGTTTTCAACTGCCCACTCCATGAGTGCTTCAAGGCGTTCTGGCTCATCCGTGATAGATCCCTCGGTGTAGAGCGCTATACGCGAAGCGCGTTTCTTCTCCAACCGCTCCCACTCAAGTATCTGACCCATCCCACTTTCGATGTGTGGCCGTTGGCGTAAGAAGGCGTCAAAGATGCGATTATTCTCCTCCTTATCGCCGGTATCGATATAAAACTCCAGACGAAGACGCTGACGGAGCGCAAAAGACAACATAAGCCAACTCTTCTGCTGAGAAAAGTTGACCAAAACAAGCCAATTACCACCAATCGGATTGGCAGAGTGGAGTGGGAACTCAGCATGTTCCCGTAGTCTGTTTTGTACGGCGCTGAAGAAGTTAATGTAAGCGCGCTCTCTGTCGCGAGCGCGGGCAAAGACGACTGTTTCCCCAGTCATGTTAATGGATACTGCCCGCCAGTTAACCTTGAGCCATTGCCCTGATTGAACGTGCGTCGTGGAATCATTTGCCCACCATGAGCGATGCTCGCGCGCAGCTCCAGGGAGTTGGTTGCCAATTATTGTCTCAATCTGGTTAAAAGTAAGAGTTATACGCTCTTGGCTCTTGGGTAGTCTTGAAAGGAATGAAGCCAGCGGAGCGTATTTGCTCTCGACCGGCTCGACGTCTATAGAATCATGATCGCCCCCATCAGGCGTGCCTCCTGCTATATCCTCTTCTCCCTCAACCGATGTGCCTTGCTGATCGGCTGGTGGAAGTACTGTTCGAAGTTGGTCATCGGCTGCACCGGGAGCTTCTTCAGACGCGAGTGGCGGATAGTTCTTAAACCATTGAGCACAAAAGCGTAGGTTATCTCTTTCGACGGGTGCAATATCGGGTCGGAAGTGCATGAGTTTATTTCGCGTTCTGTTTACGCCTTCAAGCATCTCCAAGAATGCCTTATCTGAAATACCGAAATGCGGACCCAAAACCTTCCACGCAGCCTCCTTTCGTGCGAGTTGTAAATATTCATTAAGGGTTAGGTCATCGAACTTTCTATCTCTCTTCGTACTTGAGAACGGGTTATCTACTACCTCTTGAATGTCAGCGTCTGCAATTTGTATTGATTTTGCGGCGCAGAATCGGCGGAAGGCTTTTCGGCAGTCGTCCTGAATCTTGTCTACAAAGCTGCTTAGAGCATCGATAGCCGTCTGTAATGGGCCTTCGGGATCACTCTCATCCCCGCCGAAGGCGACCCGCACGTGATCTTTTAGTGCGGTCTCAATGTCTTCTACTAACAGCATATCTTCAGCCCGACGCCGGAAATAATGTGTGGTGTCATAATTAGTGACTATGCCTGCAATAGTGCCGTCTGGGTTGAGGACAAGTACTGCGTAGGCATCGAGTAGATCATCCATCTTGGAAAATAAATCTTCGTCGACGGAGACTGTGCGGGCCGGCACAGTAGCATCACGGACGCGCAAATCTTTGAGGGGGGCTCCGAAGTGTCGTGACGCCCTGGCAATAGAAGTGCTGGTTACGAAACTTGCCGGATTACCGTAAGGCTTACCATCTTCGATGATGGGTAACTGGCTGAAGTCATGCTCAATCATCAACGCTACAGCCTCTTGGAGTGTAGCATTGGGTGAAATGGTGACCAGTTCAGGTCGGTCGTATGTAAGGTGCTCGATGAGGGTAGCCATAGGTACTTACTATCTGATTTCTTGCTTAATTATTTCATCTGTTCAAGAGCATGAGCTGGAAAACCAGAAAACCAGAAACCCTGTTAATTAACTTGCGCTTGTTTCGTGTAAATTCCGCTGAATTATAGTGAAAGCCATAATGTCGAAGATTGCGCCCGTCTCAATGTATTTCGGGTCAGTCAGCTCCTCATAGAGTTCCCGCTCTGCATAGGCAGTTTGAATCTCCGTGTTTACCTGATCTTTGAAGACATCTTCTAGGTAAATGATGTCATCTTTATGGGCTTCTACAGTTGCGCGAATCGCTGCATCTCTCGTCTTCTCTTCCGTGACCTCGCGTATGTAGAGAGCTTCTGCATCGCTGATGTCGAACATTGTCCGGATCTGCTCAATCATGTCTTGAACAGAGACTTTCTTAGGCGGTGGGCCTCCGGACTTATTCCCCCTAGCACTCTTGAGTTTGAACGGGCCGCCGCTCCGAACCTCGCCCTGAAACTGCACCGATGCCTTCACGACCTGTATCTGTCGAATCTGTTTCATCAACTCGGACACACTGCCCTGCTTAATCAGCTGTGGCCCCACGTATTCAGCAAACGCAGCAAAGTCTCTAATATCCTGCGGATATGTGAAAAAGCTTGTAAGGAAATGATAGCTCTTAACAAACCGCTCTAGCAGGTAAACGAATGCCTTACGCTCCTCCGAATCCTGAACCTTGTTCTGAAACTGTACCCGCAACGTGTTGACCGTGGACTGCACTACCGCATCATTCCCTGCGGCCAGTAGTTGGACGAACGTGTGTGCGGCATCCTGAGTAAATATGCCTGCCTTTAGAATCTCCTGATATAACCTGACGCATTGCTGCTCATCAGGTTCTTCTGCCTCGATAGGGCGGCCTTTGCGGTATTTGGCGAAGGCTTTCAGGATAGCCTTGGCGTTATTAGTGAAGTCTACGACTATCACATCCTGTTTGCCTTCGCATTTTCGATTCAGCCTGGAGACTGTCTGCACGGCGTTGCGGTCAAACACCGGCTTGTCGAGGAACATTCCGGCCAGTAAGGGTTGATCGAATCCGGTTTGGAATTTGTTGGCGACGACCAGAAGTCGGTAGTCATCACCTTCAAATCTATCTTCAATCAACTCTCCCTCCCTGAGCTTATTCACAGCGTGTTCGCTGATAGCCTCATTAGTCTCAGGGTGGACGAAATCGGAGAAGGCATAGAGCACCTTGTAGTCGGCGTCGCGCTCCCGGAGTTTCTCCTTGATAATTTCGAAATATCGGAGCCCGGCGAGGCGTGAGGTTGCCACGATCATAGCCTTGGCTCGTCCGTTAATAAGATGCTTCACATTGTTTTCAAAAATACGCAGCATCACCTCAGCCTTATACTGGATGAGTCCCTCGTCCTGGAATGCCACGTTCTTGAGCGCTTTGCTGACTACTCCCGCCGGATACAGCTTTTCTTCTCCCGGCTTCGGCACTATTGGGCAGTGCAGGTTGTAAAGCGTCTTGAAGGAAATGATGCTGGCTGCCACGTCTACGATGTAGCCCTCGGTGATGGCTTCCGCTTCGGAGTAGGTGTCGAATGGCTCTCCGAAGAGCATCACCGTGGATGGGGCAGGCGTAGCAGTGAAGGCGACGAAGAGCTGGTTGCGGTCGTACTCGCGTATTATCTTGGCGATCTGCTCCTCTTCGTCCTGCCCCTCTTCTGCTGCGTCTTCAGCGTCCGGGTCTTCAGAGGTGCGGAAGGGCACGCGGATGGCGGCGCCCATCTTGCCTTCCTGTGAGCGGTGAGCCTCGTCTATGAGGAAGGCTACCCGCATCGTCTTCAGCTCCTGATTCTTCTCAATCTCTTCCAGTACATATTTAAACTTCTGTTGAGTGGTAACGATGATCTGCGCCTTCTTCCGCAGTAACTCGACGAGACCGGCAGATTTCAGAGCAATGCCGACTACATCTTTCAAGTGAGCGAACTTCTCAACGTCATCCCGGATGTTTTTGTCCAGCGATTTTCGGTCGGTCAAAATTACGACCACGTTAACCAGTTTTTCGTTGGTCCCAGGCTTGTAGAGGCTGTGAAGCCTGTCCGCGAGCCAGCAGATGGAAAGTGTTTTGCCGGAGCCGGCCGAGTGATTGATGAGATATTTGCGCCCAATGTTACCGGTCTGCGTGAAGTGTTCGAGAGCGTCATCCGCCACCTTACGGGCCATACGGCTTTGGTGATAACGCGGGAAAATCGTGTAGGCAAGCTGCTCCGGCCTGTCCTCGTCGGCCTCACGTTTCGGAACGTAAACGAGAAAGAAGGACAGAGCTTCGAGTATCCGTTCCTTTGACAGTACCTCCCGGTAAAGGAATTCTACGGGGTACTCGCCAGCCGTCATTGGCTCGTTGGTCAAGCCCGTGTTGAACCAGCGGAAATTTTCCTCACGACGGGGATCAGTGGCCACCATCACATCGCTAGTATCCGCCGCAAAATGGAGGGCCGGAAGTTGAAAGATGCGCTTGCTGTGGTCACGTCGGGCGTACTGAGACACGGCGTCATGAACGTTCTGATTCTTCTCGTGTTTTAGCTCAAGGGTAATGATGGGCAGGCCGTTAAGGAAGAAGACAAAGTCTATCTCGTTATTAGTGTCACCGAAGTAGAAATGGGGGCGAAAACTGAGCCGGTTCTTGCCATAAGATACGTTAGCCGTGCTTTCGCTGGAGCGAGGCTTGGGATAGTAGAGTTTAAACTCTAGACCACGAACTTTGAGGCCGTTGCGGATGATTAGCCAGAGGGGGGTATGTCGCACCTCGTCTCTGAGGGCGCGGAAGATTTCGTCCCGAGCGTCTGCCCCATAATCCTCAGCCAGTTTTTCGAGTGCCTCCTTCTGGGTGTCCTTCAGGAAGGCCCACAAGTGATCCTCGGCAAGGCAATAATCAGTATCAACGATCTCCGATTGGTCGAGCACAGCATAACCATGCTCGCGGACAAGGAAGGCCGCGATGTGGTTCTGGAAGGCTATTTCAGGTGGGCTAGGCATGCATCTGCACTTGGCTCAGTTTCCCCTCAGTAATTCTCTGTCTACCCGTCACGTACTCATATATTAGCGATTTGCGATAGGCTACGAGGATCTCAATTTGGCGCTCAATTTGTGCGAACAGAGTGCGAAACTCTGCATCCTTTTCCTCAAGGAATGCACAAATTTCCTCTTGTTCTGGCAAAGGGGGAAGCGGCACCGTGAGGTAATTGTATTTCGCGGCACTAATATTCTGTATGGTTGCTTGGGTGAAGATGAGACTCTTCCACATCTCGTAAGCTGTTGACTTTGTGAACTGATAGAGAAAACGCGGATCCAACTTCCTCACTATTGTGCGTGCACAAATGAGATAGCCAGCAAAGCAAGCCTCACCCTTGTAGTCCCGGAACATAAAGGTCTTCCCTACTGTCGCGCCGCTACGGGCAAACAGCACGTCATAGGGTTCTAACATTGCATCGCGGGCGATTTCGTATGGCAGCGAGCGGAATGTATCTTCGCGTAAGGTACCATCACCGTCAAAATCGGTGATTCGTAGATAACGCGGTAGGCTCCGGTCTTCCAATTCAGCAGGCTCATTCAAACCATAAGTTAATGGTTTAGTTAGCAGTCGTTTAAGACATGGAGCAGACCAATGGGCTGGAATTTCACCTAACCAGTTTTGCCCTGAGGATTTGAACTGAACATTAGAATTCAGCCCACGTGTGACAGCTCTAGTTATAGTGGACTTGCGTAGGGCGTCGAGGGACTTGAGTTGGTGGCGTTTAGCGTCAATCGCTACATCCAACGCAGCGCAGCTCGTATCTAGATACGCCGCGATACAGTCTTGCTCCTGTCGAGTAGAAGGCAGCGTTAAGACAACACTACCTAATTGCTCAGCATTTAGATGTGGTTGAGCTGCTCGAAGAGTTTGTAGATGTATTTGGTCTTCAAGCACGTTTTGGCTCAGGAGACAATAAGCAACAAAGCGGGGCGTAGCACGTGTTACAGTGATAACCATGTCATATCCAGCGACTGCGCCTTCTAGCTCGAGCGGAACAATTGCTGAATCTCCTGTGTATGCGCCACTACGTACTACGATAATCTCTCCGGCTTTCAGATAGGGGTTTCTGTCCCTGGGCAATTCTTGTGGATCAATCCGCAGCAGTTTATCCGTTCGTATCTTCCCCGCATCAACATCTGTTGCCCGAACCATTGGCACGCCAGATTCAAGTCCGGGTGGCGGCTGGCCGAGACCATACCGAATGCTCGCGATCGATTTCAGTCTGCATAATCGCCACCCAGTTGGCAGGGTTTCTGTCCACGGCGTAATCTCTTCTGCTTCGTCGAGAGCAATCATTTTACTGCTAATACCTCCAACATCTTCTCCGCTTCCTTCTCTAACCGCCAAAACTCCGTAAGTAAGTCCTCCGTTGGAGTGGGTGGCTGATAACGGTAAAAATATTTATTTGGAAGGATTTCATAGCCAAGCTGCGAACTGTCCTTCCAACGTATAATCGGCTTGGCGATTTCCCGCGTCAGAAATGCCTCTATATCTTGGCCGTGAGAAATGTATTCGTCATCTTTCACATAATCTCGATGTGTCCACTCTGCTTCCACGTGCAACGATTCAATAAACTGCTTCATGACTCGGTTTTTCTCTTTTGCGGATTCTAGGTCCTTCGTTTTTGACTCGATTTCTATGGCGAATGCCCGTCGCACAAGGCTCTCGTATACCTTTATAAAGCTGTCTTCACGCTTCAGGTTGAAAGAGATGGTTTCGATTCTGCCGGTTTCCAGTTCCCTTAGCCGAACATTGAAATAAAGATCGCTTTCGTAAAATTCCTGCTCTTTACTGATGTTCTGAGCCGTGAAGTTTTTCCGATAGGGCTCGGTTACAATGCCCGGCTGATCGTGCTCATCAGTCTGCCAGAAAACAACTTTAACCTTGTGATAGGCGAAGTCTTCTTTCCGAAAGAATTTCACATGCTCGTCTGAGTATCTGCCGTCCCACCCGTAGTGATAGCGCTCCTCTATCCATTGTCTGTGTGCATCAGTCATCCGATTGCGCTTATTGCCGAATGACTTTGGCTCTTTCTCGAACTGTTTCCGCGCGTCAATGATCATGACGCGTCCCTTATGAGAATCCGGCTTCTCACTCCGCAGCAACCAAACGTAGGTGAAGATGCCTGTGTTGTAAAAGAGCTGATCGGGCAGCATGACGATGGCGTCGAGCCAGTCATTCTCCAAAATCCAGCGACGGATCTCGCTCTCGGCCGAGCCACAGTCGCCGTTACTGAGCGGCGAACCGTTGAAGAGGATGGCAACCCGACTACTTCCCTTACCAGGCTCTTTCATCTTAGCCAGCATTGTCTGGAGGAAGAGCAACGCGCCGTCGTCTATGCGCGGCATTCCCGCCTTATAGCGAGTCTTTTCGAGTTTCCGCGCCTCCTTCTCGTAGCCATCCTTACCGCCCCATACTACGCCAAAGGGTGGATTGCTCAGCATATAGTCGAAGCGGTGTTTCGACTCTGGGAGTTGGTCGCCGCGGTCACGACTTTGCTGATCATCCGGGATAAGTGAGTTGCCCAGAAATACCTGCGCCTGCTTGTCATTCTTGATCAGCATGTCCGCCTTGCAGATAGCATAGTTGGCGGGCTGAAGCTCCTGGCCGTGGACGGTGACTAGATTCTCTACGCGGCGCTTTTCCTCCTCTGTTTCCGCACGGTCGAGGAGGTGCTCTTTTGCCACCGACAACATGCCGCCGGTGCCGCAGGCTGGGTCGTAAATCGAGCAATGACGATCTGGGAGCGGTATCTCCAACAGCTCCACCATGAGCCGCACGACCTCGCGCGGGGTGAAGTGCTCCCCGGCCTCTTCACCACTTTGCTCCGAGAAGCGCCGGAGCAGCTCCTCATAGATGTAGCCCATTTCGAGGTTTGAGAGCCTGTCCGGGCTGACGTCCAGAGTGGAATACTGGTTGAGAATTGGCGCGAGGCGACTGTTCTTCACCATCCTCCCGATTACTGCTCGGTAATCGAAGTGGTCGATGATGTCTTGAACGTTAGCGGAAAAACCGTTGATGTAATCTCGGAAGTTCTCTTCGAGAAGTGTGTGATCCTCCTCGTAGATTTTACGCAGGGTCCAGTTCGTCTTGTTAGAGAATGGGGCAAGTTTCGGATTAAGCTCCAGGTTTTTTACCAGAGCGTCTAATTCCTTCTCCGAGCGATTCGGCTGTTTCGCACGGATTTCTGCCTTCTTATCCTCGCGCCATTTTACGAGTACACACTCCAGGCGCCGAATGACGATGATCGGCAGGATAACGCCTTGGTATTCGTATGCCTTGAATTTTCCGCGTAACCGCTCTGCGGATTTCCAGATCTCGTTGGCCAGGTTGTCTAGTTTATGTTTATTGAGTGACAGGGACATTTTGTTCTATTAGCGGTAGAGGTGCCGCTCCCTTGGGGTATAATAGATTAATTTAAGATTTGTCGTTGTAAATCAATCATCCCGGCTCACCAAACTTAGCACTTAGTGCCTCTGTGATGGCAGCGGTCAAGGTGGTGCCTTGCCGTTTAGCTTCGGCCGCCCAGTGCTGCCGGCGTGACTTTTGCACCTTGATGCTCAAGTTCACATCCTCTTCGGGAATTCCCTGTCCGGCTGCTGGCTTTCTTGTTTTCTGGCTTTCTTTTTTTCTGGCTTCCTTGATCAACTGGCCGTATTTGCTCATTTCAGCATCTCCCTAATTTCATCGCCAAGCGCCTTGTAATCTCCCCAAGCGGCACGAGAGCGTGCGTCTTCGACGTCCCGGATGGGTCGCCCGGTCAGAGCTGCCTTCGCAAACCCTACCGTGCGACGGATCATGGCCTTAAAAACAGGAATCCCACCCTCCGCCAGATCTTCTCGCATCAGTTCCCCTTCTTTGCTCGGATAAGGCGGAACTATGGTAATGAGGGCGCGAAATTTCGCCTCCCCTACGTCACGAGCGGTCTCCAGCATTGGTTCCAGGCTCACCACGTCAGGAGAGGTGGGTAGAATGAGCAAGTCGCAACCCTTCGCCAGTTCTTTCAGGTCATCGGAGTTGGGGCGCGCTGGCGTGTCAATGATAACGAAATCCATGCTCGGGACGATCTTCATCGCCTGGCGCTCGTCGGCTACCATAAAAGGCAGCGATTCTGCACTCCGGCCAGCCCACTTGAGAGCAGTACGATTGGGGTCGCCGTCGATCAGAACTGTCTTCCCGAGGTCACTGAAGTATGACGCCAGGTGAAACGCCGTGGTGCTCTTGCCGATGCCGCCTTTATACCCTGTGACTGTGATGATCGTCATGACTCAGCCTGGTATTCACGCTTTCTGGTTTGCCAGATTACCAGATTAAAACCAGTATCGAAACCAATTTTTATTGTAAATACGACGCGGTACTCAGAGGGACATGGCGGAAGAGCTTTGCCAAGGCGTGCATAATATCACACGTTTTAAAGGGTTTATGTGGTATAAAACCGCAAATACGTGGGATAGCCGTCGCGCGCCGCCGGAATCCTCACTGGTCATGTAACCCGGAACAGAACGACCGCCGAATAGGGATCGGAGTTCTGCAATAAGAAGAATCGCCACTGACTCTAGAACCCCGCGAGTGATTAACAGGATGGTAAAGAACGATGGCCGACAACATCGCCTCACAAATTGTGGAGCAGATAACGCTTCGTAAGCTTGTATACGCCCGCGAATTCCTTAAACAACACGGTCATCCTTACAGTGGTAGCCGCGAGAAGGTTCGAGAACGGCTCGCCGGTGTCCTTGACCGGAAGCCGGAATTAACGTCTGAGCTGCATTCATTGCTCGACGAACTGGATGTGTGGGGAACGCAACGCCTCCGCTTGGCGGTGCTGCCCCAAAGCGCACTGGAAGGTCTAAGCTCTGAGGATGATGTGCGGCAGAGGGCCAAAGACGCTGGCATGTTAGAACTGCTTGACGGCCGGATCGCCTTGATTCCACCAGAGACGACGACCCCGATGGCAATATCCTATAAGGAGACCGACGATGGAAGGCTCCTCACGCTGATAGCGGCCAAGACCCGAAACGTGTCTGTGCCGGTGCCCGATATTCCCGACGTGATGCTGGAGGAGCACCCGGGCGTGGTATTCAAGCCTTTCAAGGAGGAGACCCAAAAAGCCGTAGACTTCGCGGAGATTAACCTTGACTCGGGCTTCACCGTCAGCAGCACGACGCTGGTCAAGAGCGGTTTCAGCTTCAGGGCCGAGTTTGGAGAGTTCTATGAGGTGTTTTCGCCCTTTGTCCCTCTCGACGACGCAGAGGCCGTGGTGCTTTATAACGCTACGCATAACATCAGGGAACGGCTCAGCCAAACAGAGGTGCGCATCCGCGCGCGTAAGGCGAGGACAAGCGTGGGTGGAGTCATCGGCATGAGCTCGCACACCTCGAAGATAGACATGCGGGCTGACCCTGAATTACTCCGCACCGAGGATGGCCTATCGAATGCGCCCTGTGCCCACTGCAATTGCTACTGGGAGCCCGTCAACGGGCTGGAAGAGACAGTTCACACACACATTTTCGCGCCGGAAGGCGAAATCTCAATAATGGCGCAGGTAAAGGAGAACAGCGCCCGGTATGTACTTCGCAGAATCCTCGCACTTAATTAGCCAGAACGTAAGTGATAAGGATGCGGTTAAAGCACTAGACCGCGAAATAGCACACGCCTACTCGCCCAGTGGGCGCGGCTTCACAGAACTGCCCCTCCTGCGTAACAGGACTCACATTCGTCAACCTGACGTCGTGCGGCTGATGAGTGCTTATGAAAAACTTGGCGTCGTCGAGGCTTATTCACAGGTCCAGTGCCCATGCGGTGAGCGATACGATGGGCGGGAGGCGGAATGTGCGGATTGTGGTGAAGAAGTGGCGAAGGCCACCCCTACGGGAGTGACATGCTACGCCGTTTTACGACAGCCGCAAGAGCCAACCTACGATCCTTCCGCCATGCCGGGCTCGCCCGACGTTTTTGTGAGTTACCGGCACGCCGACAGCGCGAAACTAGCCGCAGACATTTACTACTCATTGCAGGCGGAGGGGCGCTCAGTCTTCCTGGACAACGGCAACATCCCCGTCGGGGCTAACGCCGAGCAGGTATTTCTGCGAGCGGCTAGCCGCGCACCATACTTTATCGCATTGGTCAGCGAAAATTACTTTGAGAGCCCTTATTGTAAGAAAGAGATAGCCCACGCCGCGCGCGCTCGGCGCCGGCTAATCCGAGTCAACGTCGCGCCTTGCCCGCCGGCACCGAGCGACATGCCTTGGGTAGATACGCCTAATTGGAACAGCCAGCCGGGGGAGGCAGGGGGATTGAGCTCGGCTCTCGAAGGGTCATTGCTTACAGCCGTAAGGACGCCAGCCAGCGCTAACGTCGCCGACCTTCGCGAGCCTGCATGCCAGTACCTGCTGGAGCAAATGTCAGCTAATGACCTGAGTGGAATCTGGAATCGCCTGACATGGATGAGGGATATTACCCCTGCGTTATCTAAAAACGATAAGATTAGGCAAATACTTCAAGAACTAACCCCTACGCGCTTACCAGAGTTGTGCGGAGCGCTGTCTTCATAATTCAACGCACAACCTCAATTTAGATTCACGATACAAACTCCAATACGCTATCCGGTTTTCTGGTTTACCAGATTGCCATATTTGGTAGCGTTCTGAAATAAATATTTGCTAAAGAGATCGATTTGAATTAGCATCTTATTGAATGCTAAAGCCAAGAGAGAGGTGTTGATGATCAGCCTGAAAGACATTGAATCGCTCACCGCCTTCAAGCGGAACACCACCGAGTACGTGAAGAAGATCAAGAAGAGCGGGAGCCCGCTCGTTCTGACGGTCAACGGCAAGGCCGAGATTGTCGTGCAGGATGCGGAAAGCTACCAGCGCATGCTCGAGGTGCTCGACCGGGCGGAGACCATCGAGGCAGTGCGGGAAGGGCTGGAATCTGTCAGGCAGGGGAAGACTATGTCGCTCGACCAGTTCGATAAGGAGATGCGGAAGAGGATTGGCGCCCCGAAAAAGCGATGAAGACCTACCGCGTCGAGCCGACCGACAAGGCCCTTGTGGATGCGGGCGAGGCCTACTTCTGGATCAACGAACAGTCTGAGGAGGCGGCGCTCCGCTGGTATGAGGGGCTGATGAGGGCCTTCCGGTCTTTGGAAAAGAATCCACTCCGCAGCCCGCTCGCCCCGGAGAGTGTCTTTTTCGAGGAAGAGATCCGTCAGCTAATTTACGGGAAATACCGGATTCTTTTCACCGTAGAAGGCGAGACTGTATACGTACTCCGCGTGAGACATAGCGCGATGGAATATCTGAAGCCGGGAGATGAAGAAACTGAGGAAGGGTGAGAACCATCTTTCTGGTTTTCTGGTTTAGCAGAACTTCTCATGGGCAGAAAGATTAAGAAAGATTACATGCAGGACGTGACGTTCGCTGAGTTGATAGGAGCCGCCGAGCAGGCCCTCGCCTACGAGCGCGACGCGCGAGACGGCTACAGGATCATGCTAGTGGAAAGCACTAAGTCTCCACGGAAGGTTCCCGCCAGCAAGGCAGTGCCAAAGAGTGATCTAAGCTCCCGGCAGCAGCATAAAAATGCGGACGACAAGTAGCAATCTGGCATTCTGGCTCGGAACAAAGTGGAAGAGAGACAAGGTTTCCGCAGGGTATCAATAAGCCACGTCTCAGTAAATCCCAAGGTCAATCTAGTCTTTGATAGATAGAACGGGTGCTACCTTTGGAGAGACGCTGCGATTGCTGAGAAACAGAGGGCGTGTGCAATCTGCCGGTAAAAGCGTGTGCGATCTCCCGGTAAAGCGTGTGCAATCTGCCGGTAAAAGCGTGTGCGATCTCCCGGTAAATTTCGAGGTAAGTTATTCAAAAGAAAAGGGAAGGCGTCCGATAAAGTATTAGAAAGGTATTTATAAAAGAACAGCAATACGTTATAAGACCCATGCTGTTGTCATTAACGCTCTGGTAAGAAAAGCCGAGAACCCATGCCTCGAACGCTACAGCCTCTCAAACCAAAGCAGCACCCTGTCACGCCGCTGCCGAAGTTCACGACGGAGCTTCCGTTCTTCTACCTCACCAAAAGGAAAGACCTCCTCAGCCAGCCCATAGACTTTTATGGTATGGACCCGGAGAACAAACCTGTTCGCTGGAGGGTGACACCCAACCAGACGATTGGGGCACCTGGCATCGAAGCTCACGAAGTCTGGGTGCGACTCATCAAGCCGGCTCTGGACGCCGAAAAAGAGCGGATGCTCGGTAAACTCCCCAGCCTCATCCCCCTCGGTAGCATCAGGGAATGTCTGCGCACGCTCGGCCGCTCCATTGGCGGGTGGGAGTCAAGGAGGCTCCTGAAATCCATCCGGCAGATCGGCTCGGCCTGGTGTGAGGCGGATTTCTGGATGCCGACTACCGAGAGGGACGAAGATGGTAGGACACGCTACCGGCACATTAAGGGTGAGTTCTCCCGAGTCAGCATCTACTCCATCGGCAGTAAGCACCTGACTGACGAGGAACTCAATGAGGGTAAATTCAGCTTCGATTTCGACCTGGAGGACACGGTCTATCTTCTGCTCCACCCGCACGAGGTAGAGATGCAGAGGCATCAGGGGCAGCGCCCGATCGACAACGAGTACCTGTTCTCGGTCAACCCGGCGGCGCGGCGCTGGTACGAGCTGCTGGCGCCCAAGTTCTTCGGCGTCGTCGAAAACAGGAAGGGCCAACAGGAGGGGTTCTGCGAAATCCGCTACTCCTGGTACGTCGAGAGACACCACACCCTGAAGAGACACGCGGAGCGCTACAGGGTCGTTGAGCAGATGAACGACCTGATCGAAGAACACAAGGCCCTCGGTTACGTCGAGAGGGTCGAATACAGGGCGATCAGGGAGCCTGGGCAGGAGGTTGACTACGTCATCCGTTACTACCCGGGGGAGGGCGTCAGAGACTCGGTTAAACGGATTCGCAGTCACCGCCCGCACAAAAAGAGGGCGGTACAATCAGAGCTTCCCCTATCGGGTAAAGACCAGCCAGCCCTACCTCCTGCCGCGGCGGTTGTCGGAGCAGACCCGGAAGCCGAACTGCTGATAGCTAAACTGACGGGGAAGCCGCCCGAAGGCTTCGGGATAGCTCAGGCCAAGGCCCGCGAACTCGTTCAGAGCCATAGGAAGGCCGTAGAGGAACAAATTGCCGCCTACCCATTCCGAGACCTGGGCCGGTCAAGAAAAAACGCAGCTGGGTGGCTTATCGCCGCAATAGAGGGGAACTATAGCCTGCCCGTCGCTTACTTGGAGGAGCGGGAGAAGAAGCGGCAGGAGGCAAAGACTACAGAGGCAGGAGCGGCCGTCGAGAGCTGCAAGCTTTGCGACTCGAAGGGCTGGCGGAGGGTCCGGACGCCGCGGCATCCGGACGGGGCCATGAAGCGTTGTAGCCACAACCCCGAGAGCGAAGCAAAGTATCCTGATGCGTAGTTCCACTTCAGTGAACGTCAGCCGACTCCAGGTATGATGGCCTCGCTCGGAGGTCAGGGTAGCCCGTCAAGATGCGACCCGTAACGGCGGAAGAAATTCGCGGCGGTTCGATCTCCTGTAGCGGTACGCAATGCTCCAGTAATGACGCCACCCCCTCGATGGGGGGCTCTTGTTCATGTCTCCAGAGCAATGGCAACTACGACACCAAAACCTGTAGCTTCAAAGACAAAGACATGCCTCTAGACCCCCCCGAGAGCTAAGAGTGAAGACATGTCAGCGCACGATTCTGTGGAGGGTCTACGGCGCGGCCGGCTCACTGCACGACGAGCCGGGCGTGGCTGCTGAGGCCCTCCACCGAGTGACCTCGACCGGCTGCCGGCGGTTGTCAAACGGATGTGCGGAACCTTTCAACCTGCGGGGCGTGGAACGCATCTGACAGCAGAGGGGTGTTGACGCGCCGCTCTTGACGTAAGGCGCCACTACCTCACATCTCCCGTCGATCGTTAACAGGAAGTCCGGGCGGGTTAACTAACTCCGTCATCGGACCCGGATCGACACACGCATCCCGGCAGGAGAGTGCACCATGAGAACGACCACACACGCGTTAGCGAAGACCCTTACCGTCTGCGCCCTGGTCTGCATGCTGTTGACGCCGTGCGCGGCGCAGAAGGCGGGCGGTGCGAAAGCGGTTCCGAAGAACGACGAAGCCTTCCCCTTAATCGCTGAAGGCCAGGCGTTGCTCGCCAGAGTACGCGCCCTGCCACACCCCGCGACGCGCGCCTTCCTTTACCCTCAAGTCGCCGCCCTCCTGTGGGAGAGGGTGGGGGCGAGCGCCGACCTGCGCTGGGTCGCCATCGACGCGACGGCCACGAGCATCGAAGATATCTACAAAAACCAACAACAGATACCGCGCGCGAGCATCGCCTTCTTCTACGCGGACCTGATCGGACCGGTCCGCCGGTACGATGCCGCAGAGGCTAAACGCCTGGAGCGGAGCTTCCCCCTCGACGACGCCGCCGCCACGGAACAGGGGAAGGCCGGCGCGGCCTTTCAGTCGGCCCTGGCCGGATACGAGAAAGGGACGAAGCGGGCCGAGAGTCTGAGCGAGGCGTTGAGGTTGATAGATTCGGGGGGAGTTCCAGCCGCGACCCTGTTGGGAGCAGTGTTGTGGCTGGATCAAGCGAAGTCCCCGGCGCTGCCCGAGGTGCTGTCCACGGTGCTCTCTCTGGAGGAGCGGCAGCCGGGCTCTCTGCCGTTCGCGACCATCTCCTTTCTGTCGCAGGTTTATCTGAAGGACTCGACCCCGCTTGAGTTCCGTAAGCGATTCCTGGCGGTCGTCCTCGCCTCCGCCACGGTGCGGGCGGAAGAGCTGAGGAACGACCCGCCAGCCTTCATGGCGGCGACGCAACTGCTGAAGCGCAGTCTACCGCTCATGCAAACCCTGACCCCTGCCCTCTACCCGCGGGCGACCAGCCTCCTCGCCTCATTGGCGCCCAACCTTTTACAGACGGACACGGCCTGGGACAGGGTCAAAGCCAGCGCCGACCCGTTCGAGCAGACGCTGCTCGAAGCCGACCGCGCCTCCGACCCCCGGCTCAAAAGGGAACTGTTGGAGTCGGCGGCGAGGCTCGCTCACCAGCGCGGGGACCTGCGCAGAGCGGTAGACCTGATGACCGCGGAAGACGAGGAGCGCGTCGGCCTGCCTGAAGGTTACTCTTACCGCGACGAGTTCCTTGACAAGGTCGTGCAGGACGCCCTCAAGGCGAAGGATGTGGAGACGGCGGACTATGCCGCCTCGAAGATGAGCCTGCCTCTCTACCACGTCGAAGCGCTCAGAAAGATCGCCCAGCGCCACGTCGAATCCGGAGACCTCACCCTCGCCGCGTCTACTTTGAACGAGGCCACCAAAGCGCTGCGGGACGGGCCTGACGACCCCTGGAAGATCGGCGCATACTTGCGGCTGAGTCCTGCTTTCCTGCGAGTTGACAAGCCTCGCGCGTCTGAGATGATACGCGCCGCCGCCAAGGCCGCGGACGCGATCAAACGTCCCGACAAAGACGAGCGGGGCGAGTTCGCACAGACGCTCTACCCGCTCCTCAACGAGACCGTCCGCACGTTCCGCCAACTGGCGCGCGACGACCGCGCCGGGGCTTTAAGCGCGGCGGGGTTATTCGGCGCCAAAGAGTTCGGGGTGGCCGCCGCGGTAGGCGTCAACAGCGCGCCGAACAAATAGCATCCCGTCTGTCTGCTCAAAGGGAGGGGCAATGGCGTCGAAGAAGGTAACCGTCGGCCTGTACGTGCTGCTCGCCCTGATGGGCGCCGCGAATCTCCTGCTCCTCAACCAGAACCTGCGGATGCGGCGGTCTATGGAGGCCGCCCGCCCCGCACGTCTGGCGGTGGGTGACAAAGTCCCACAGTTTACGGCGGCGGGACTCGACGGGGGGCAGCTCGACGTCGCCTACACGGGTCAGGGACGGGACAGGCTCCTCTTCTTCTACACGCCCTCCTGCCCCTACTCCCGGCAGCAGTTTCCCGACTGGCTCGACCTCGCCGACCGGGCCGACAAGAGCAAGGTCGAAGTGCTCGGCCTGGTGGGCGACACGGAAGACAAAGCTAAACTACGCGAGTATCTCCAAGAGATGGGCCGGGGCCGCTCTTCGGGAGTCACCTTCACCACGGCGCTCGTTCCCAAGGAGATACGCAGTACATACAAGCTGTCGGAGACGCCCCTGACGCTGCTCATCGCCAACGACGGGACGGTTAAAAAAGTCTGGGCCGGCAGATGGGACGGTCAAGCGCTCGCCTCCGTGAACGGAGCACTCGGCATGACAGGGGAGTAGACAGTAAACCCGACGGACAGCACGCCCCTCCTTCCCAGGCCGGCCCGGCCGCAAACAATCTCAGCGAACATTCCCGCGGCGTCCGATACCTAAAGCGCGGAGGGGACGGCCATGAGGTCGTCCCCTTCGCGAAAAGGTTAAGTGACGCCCAACCTCATTACTCGAACAACGGAATCTGATCGGAGGCAGGACTCACGTTCTTACGTACCCTCGCTCTTCGGGATCGTCTGGGCGCCTCCTGCTGTGGCGGTAACTGGCGGTCGCCGGCGGCAATTCTGATTTCAAGCAAGTCATCTTTCCGATGGGCCATGACTTCCGTCAGGGGGCGCCCCAAGTCCAACTGCTTGGGCGTCTTTTCAGACCAAGCCAACGGGTCAATGCCCAACTCACATACCGACCGGATAAGCACGCAGATGTTGTGACACAGGGCTTTCGCGAGGGCCTCGCTGAACTGGCCGTCCGTCGATTTGCTTAGCAGCCGACCGCCGAATTTTGACTTCATCGCGTGGAAAGTCGCCTCGACGTTATTTCGGAGGAAGTAGTGCTTCGTGAAGAGCGGATGCTTGGTCTTCCACAGGTAAAGCATGTCTTTCCAGAACGTGCTTTTGTAGTCGGCGTCGAGCGCATTGTTCTTCTTGAAAGCGATGTAGGGGATTCCCCCGTGCAGGAGAACGGTGTGCATGTTCTCGCCGCTGAGATATCCCGCGTCCGCGGACACTTCCGAGATGTTGAAGTAGCGTGCTGTGCCAGCGACCAGGTGTTTGAGGTAATTCATATCGCTCGCCGTGCCTTCGGTCGTCTCGGCGTAGGTGATGATGTTCGTCTTCACGCCGATCATGGCGTGCAGCTTCATGTGGTCCCGCCTTCTCTCTCGCCGGTTGGTGTGCTTGTTGAACCAGACCCGCCGCCGTGGAAGGCTGAAGCCTGTCGAATCGACGGCGAAGACACTTTCTGCCTCCGACAAAGGCAGGCTGCTTCGAACCAACAGATGCCGGAGTAACGCGGAGACCGACTCGGAGCGCATGTACTCGGCGAGCGAAGTGGGAGAGGGCACGGCCTCGATCCACCCCTTCTCCCGCACTTCGCGCAGGTCACCGGTGAAGCGGCGTGCCGATTTCATGGAGTAGACTTTGAAGACAATACAGAAGAACATGTCACGGAGCCGCAATGGCCTGCGGCCGGTCACCCATTCTCGTTCCTCTACGTCTCGACAGAGTTCCCACAATATTTGAAGGAAGAGGCCCTTCTCGTTCATCTGAGCCGCATCGTAAGCAGGCCAGACCCGTCCGACCCCACCCGAGGGTGGGTCAAAATTTTTCGACATTTAATCTTGCCTTTCCCGGGTGGGTGGCGCAGAATGCAGTTGCGGTCTGCGGTGCGGACATCCGCCCGTAGCTGAAGTGGTGGCTCTTAGGAATGATCAGATTCCTAAGAGCCATTTTGCGTTACGGCGTCGCATCGATGCCGCAGACGCTAAGTCAAGCCGTGTTCCACAGTTTAGGATTCGATTGAGAGAGAGAAGGGCTTTGGTCTCGGTTCCGTTCAGATGAGGCTAAAATCTCACTGTGTTGGGCAAGGTTGAAGTGGGTGTGCAGGAGAGGTAGATGGGCGGAAAAAATAGTGGAAAATCCTAGAAAAACGCGCTATATTTAGCGCTCAGCGGTACTCCCTCACGTTCAGATTCCTACTTTCCCCACAAAGCCGGGCAGCACTGGATACTGAGTTATGACGCGGCCGAGACCATCATCAACATGTACACCCGTAACGGCATAGGCCCTAAACAAGTGGAGCTACTTTACTCGACGACGAAACCGGGCGAACTCGTCAAATCTCAGGAATTGATCATTACCAGCTTACCGAAGCTGCCCAAGGCTACGCGTCTGTGGCGGACGGCGGAGGAATGGCGAGCGTCCTGATACAAACGGTTGAGTAGATGGACTTCTGAATAGATCGCCCGGCAGCTGGTGTAAGGCTCGCTTGCGGCCTTTTATTCAGTGGGGTCGGCCGAGAAGCCGACCCCACGTGCAAGCGGTAAGCTACGACCGCCCCCGACGTAGGTCATATTACAATTTCTTTAGGCGTTGCCACTTTTCCCCAGGACGCTGACTCAGGTGCGGCACTCATTAAGGCTGCCGACTCTGCCCTGTATCAGGCCAAGAAAAGCGGTCGAAACTGCGTCTGCTCAAGCGGCTAAGCGAACCCGCTTCTAAATGGCTACACGTCGTCCAGCATGGGAAATCTCTTGTATTTTGGCCTATGAATTGTAGGGACCGGTCTTTCGGCCAGCCTCTACGTGAAAGCGTTAGGTTACGGCCGTTTTCAACTCAATCGAACAATGAAATCTGACTGGGGGCGCCGTCCGCGCCGTTGCGTAACTTTCCCCTTCTGGGCTATGAAAACAGCGTTAACTGCTCGCAGTTCTCCTTATTCTTACGTGATTTTTTCTTCGCTTTGGGGATACATATAAGTGAAGAGTTTACCTCGTCTGTATCTCCACCTTCGATCTGGTCCGGCTGTGTATTATCTAAGAATTCCATCAGTGAGGGCTGCTTCACCGTAAGTGCCGCGATTCTTTCTTGTACCTTGAGCAACTCCTGCTCTGAAATCATATTGGCCGGATGCCTTACATCTGTATCCGCATAAAAATCAGGCTCAATCCCTAACTCATACATTGAGTTAATGATAACGCACAGGTTGTGACATAAGACCATGCATAGCGCTTCGTTGACTTGTGCGGGAAAGGATTTGCTGCGGAGTCTGTCCGCAAATTTCCTCTG
Organism: Pyrinomonadaceae bacterium; assembly: GCA_040509515.1. Lineage (GTDB taxonomy): Bacteria > Acidobacteriota > Blastocatellia > Pyrinomonadales > Pyrinomonadaceae > QHXN01. The sequence continues at coordinate 28,839 of JBEVKV010000029.1, forward strand.
CATCATAGAGAAAGTGGTCTCAATGTTATTGCGAGTATAATAGTTCTTCCAGAACTCGGACTCTTTATCCTGAAATTGCTCGAGCATTCGCTTCCAGATAATGCTTTTAGGTGCGCCATCCAACACGTTGTTCGATCTGAATGCGATATATGGCTCGGCTCCCCATATGAGCACGCAACGTCTATTCTCGTTACCCGTGTAGGCCCCGTCCGCAAACACGTCCGACATCTCAAAATCACGAGCTGTTTCTTCGACTAGCCCTCTAAAGAAAGGGCTATCAGCTACATCGCCGGCGCTTACCTCTGCACTCGTAATTATGTGAGTTTGGGCGCCGCACATTGCGTGCAACTTGACGTAGGAGCGCTTCATTTGAAAGCGCTCCTTGTGTCGGTTGTAGTATCGTTTACGTAAAGGAACACTGAGGCCGGTGGAATCTGCCGCGAAACGAGTTTCAATCTCTCTCAGTGGACCGCTGCTTGCCCTGATAAGCCGCTTTACGATTGGTACTAGAGGCTCTAATTCCATATAGTTGGAAATAGAATTGAAGTGTGGAACTAAGCTAACCAATTCCTTGGCACGTGCCTCACGCAGATCAGACATAAAGCGGCGTGCCGAACGGGTCGAATAGACCTTGAAAGCCATACAAAAGATCATGTCACGGAGCGGCAGTCGCGGACGCCCGGCTGATTGCTCTGGCTCCTCAATTCCTTGACAGAGCTCAGAGAGGAGTTTTAGAAAAAGCTCCTTTTCATTAGTTTGTGCGGCATTATAGGCAGACCATAGCTGTCTGTAATTTCCTGAGGGTGTGCGTCTGGCCTCAAGCATCATGCTCCACCTCTTTTGTGCAGGTGGGCCTAGAACATGGCTTTGCAGCAATACTGGGGATTTAGAAAAAATTATGTGCAGGACGAGGACTTGCACAAAAGCTAAGTGAGAAATCTTTAGCTTATGCTATACTTTTTGTGTAAGGTGTTGTCCTGCCTATATATCCCTCATTATCTGTGCAAAGCCACGGGTGGCCCTCCCTAGAGTCGTGCGTCCGATAAACACGATTCTTGTGCAGAATTAAATTCTGCACAAGAATAAAAGTATGTCCTCGGCTCTAGACACCGAGATACTTTCTTCCAGTTGTTTCAGATTAGACCCTGATGTGCGGAGGGCACTATCCGCTTGCGGATAGCGGTGCGTAAGGTCCGGACCTACTTGGTCAGGTAGATCCTTAATAGGCGTAATTTGTGCCGCACACGACGTGCCGGGGGATATTACTTCTGACTAATTGTAATGTCAACGGAGATGTTCATCTTCGTTACGGAGCCAAGCAGCATTGCATCCGGTTAAGGTAACAACTTTAGCTAACATGCGTGCAGAGATTTTGCCAGTGACAGCAATGGTATGTATGGTGGAATTATGCACGCCAAGCCTCCGGGCTATTTCAGAGTTGTTAGCGCCATTGAAGAGGGAGCGTAATCGAGCGCCGAGTGGGGTGTCATCATAAGATCTATAGTTAACTGAGTGGGTGCACTCATGACTCGCGTTGAGCCCCTTCATTTCCATAATGGAGTTTCACCTCAAAGAAAGAGTTATACAAATCTCAACATTTATTCCATACATCTTATTGCGTATTCGATAATGTCGGCGTTGCCGCAGTTGAATGGTGGATAGGCGAGAAGAGAAATATAAAAGTGAACTACAAGAACTGGAGTGGCGCACTCAACCAGTTCGCTATTCTCTTCGAGGGGCGGGTGCCGATGGGCGGCCTCGGCTCAAACTCACTTACACAGAATCTTTAGAACTCGCCAAAATAATGATGCTGGTGAGGGCGGGGTATAGCCTATCCATTTCCCGCAGCCAGCGTGCTCCACTCCTCCAAGCGTGCCCCCTTCACCCACAACTTCCTGCTGGCGCGCAGTAAATCGACCAACTCGTCAAACTCCGCTCCGCCAACCGACTTCGCTCCGGAGCCCGTCACGCCTCCGCCCAGCGATCGGATCACCGGCCCGAGTACCTCCTTCTCACCCTTGACGCCCAGTGCCCCCCACAGAGGGGTGGCGCCTTCCGGGTCCAACTCCGTTAACATCACGATGGTCAGATACCTGCACCACGCCTCCTCGTCGTGCCGGAGCGCCTCGAGCAGTAGCAGCAATCGCTCGGCGGCCTCACGTGGGGCGAGGGGTGGCGCTACTCCTTCCGCCTCTGTCTGGTCGCAGTAGTACTTCTCAATGTCGTCCTGCTCCATCGCAGCAATCAGGAGCATGAAGTCCACCGTCAGTCTGAGTCGCTTCTCTAGCATATTGGCTTGCCGCCACCTCCCCTTCTCAGAGGGACGCGTCCGAAAGAGACCGGTCGTTAATTAACTCCGTTTAGAGATCCGCGGACGCCATCGCACGGCGCTTAATCGAAGAGACCCGGTTGAGCGCTCTCGATCCCGTGAGTGAGGGCCGGACGTGCGTGCGCGTGGCCGGGGCGCTTGAGTGCCCGACGAGGCGCCGGCGACGTAATCAACCCGGGAAAGCTGTCGGCGGGGTGCGTCGCCGAGGCGGGAGGTCTGAGACGCAGGGCCGCTAGGGTTGGCGGTCGCGTCACGCAAACAAATTCTTCTGCCCGCTTCGGATGATGTGTTGCGGGTGAACATCACTCCTCAGGGTAGTTCTAAGTCAGGTTAAGTATATCGATCGGACGCTCTCCGGCGTCATCTTCTGTGGAAGGGTTGCGGCCCTCCGTCCTCCTTCGCAGGTGCGTGCCAGCCTGACTCTCAAGGCCAAGCGGGCGATGCCGGCATTGTCTATGAACGAGACAGCACTAACGCGATGACTAGAGCCAGGACGATCAAGCTGATTGACACGACAAGGAGGGCCAACCCGCCCCGGCTGATTCCACCGCCCGATACGTGCAAGGTCGCCCCGCAGAGCGGGCAGAGGTGGCGTACGATCGTGTGCTCCAGCCGATTCCTGGCGTCGACCCACAGCTGCGGCACGATGGCACGGCCGCAGCTGTGGCATTCGATCCGATCCTCAATCGCCATACTCTAGCCCTTGGCTGAATCGTCCTTGATGACGCTGCGGCCGGCTTCTGCTATCTTCTGTCGCCGGTACGTTTGACAACTTGTCGAAGCAGTACATGAGTGTGGCGCCCTTAGAAACCGTCAAGTGATGTGCGCCCGCCGGGATACGTTTCACAAATCCCGGCAGCTTGAATATCAGCGACTGATTATTCCTCTATTTAGAGGGATAATCAAGACAGTAGCTAGCGTCTCGTCGGGAGGGAAACTCTGATGGGACGCTCGCGCCGCCCGTGCCCTACGCGTCTTGCTGCCAAGTTGCGGCAGATACGCGCGGGGCTTGGCCTAACTCAGGAGCAAATGTTTGAGCATTTAGGTGAGACAAAGACTGCGCTATATCCGGGGCATATCTCCCTCTATGAAGCTGGGCGGCGCGAACCACCGCTGCCTGTACTACTGCGTTATGCGCGGATTGCCGGAGTCTATGTGGATGTCTTAATTGATGACGAACTAGATTTGCCGGACAAGTTACCTGCTACGCCAAAAAGAGCTACGCATGTTATTGCGAAGAAGAAATAGCACACCTTAAAACCAGAAAACCAGAAAACTCACTTTATGGTTTCCTTATCGGATTTTAATTGGGGATAAAGTTAAAGTCGAAAAAAATCCCAACCTGGATGTCATCCAAGGTGCGCACAACCCGACCGGGGTCGATCTGTCGAACGGAGGGATCAACGGCAGGAATATGGCCTGGATCTTCCACGAGGCGCTCCACGGGTTTGGGCAGACGTTAAGGCCCGAGAACTACGACGACCAGACGTTGATGGGTATTTTCTACCTCACCCCGGGGACCACCCCCACTGGTTCGTCGGCCGACATTACGACGTACATCCAGCAGAACTGTTTTTAACTGAGGGTTCAAACCACATGCGACGGACAGTCATCAACGTCTACGCCTTACTGTTACTACCACTGTGCATCACTGTCGGGGCCGGCCCCGGAGGTGGGCCGTCCCGCCTCCGGGGCCAAGTCACCGACCTCCTGGGCCATCCCATCACCGGCGCGGAAATCGAGGTGGTCGCCGCGGGCGTGTCACAGCGGTTTAAGACCAGTTCGCGCGTAGACGGCAGCTACGACTTCGCCGACTTGCCGACCGGGCAGGTGACCACCACCATCTACTCGCCGGGCTTTGTCCGAGAGTCGTTGACCGTCCTGCTGCGACCCGGGGAAACGGCGAGGCTGGAGATGGGATTGGAGGTCATCGCCCTCACGGACTGGCCCCCCATCGACGTGTCCGGTGAAGTAAAGGATCGTGAGGGGAAGCCGCTGCCTGAAGCCAGCGTGACACTGGTTTGCGTCTTCAACCGGCGCATAGCCTTCAGCGGCATGACGAATGGGGACGGACGATACAGGCTGACTGCGGAATCACCGGGTCAATACATAGCCTACGCGTCAAAGCCCGAATTCTCGGCGAGCGCTTCGACCCTCACGCTATCCCCTGATCTCCCCCGCGAGCAATACAAAGTAGACATGGTGCTTACACCTTTAAGAGTCCGCTAGGTTCGGCTCTAATCGCACAATGAATTATGACCTTCACGCTATCGGGTCAAGCACGTTGGTTTCAAGCATCATAACAATCGACCTTTACAGACCAAATTAGCCTCTATTATATCAATCAAAGTAGCTTATGATAATCAGTGATTCATGAGCGGCGGTAAAAAGAGGGCGCGAGGTTGAGGGACTTTCGCGCCCTCTTTGCTTTAATTGCCGAGTAGACATCTACTGACATGTATTCAGCATGACTTCTACAGTGTCCGCCAACCCTTGGGTTGTGTTACCCCAGTTGGCGGGGACGAGATCCGGCTGGCTGTGCGCGGACGGCCGTGGCCGACATGATTATTGTTGACAAAGGCGAGGAGAGGACGTATTGTGCCTTCCTCCAAAGGTCGCTCTTCTGCCGACGGTTCTAACCTCGCTGGCCTACTTCTTCACCTTAACCGTATATTGCAAGGAGAAGTTATGAAAAGAGTTATTACCTTCACATTCGCGATACTATTCATCCTCGCGCTCAGCGCTTCCGCCCACGCGCAGTGCTGGTCGGCCACCGCCGGCCCGGACTCGTCTTTGACGAGCGACGTGAGACCGTCTGCGGGGAAGCCGTATGAGGCGATGCTACTCGAGTTTGAGCCCACTCTTCAAAAGGCGCTGAGCGTGAGTTCCAAAGTGTATATGACGGAAGCGACAGTTGTTCGCTCCGAGCCGAGGGACGGTAACGTCTACTTCGGCAGGAGGTTTTTCAACACCCTCGACGAGAGGTACAAGAACAAAGCGGCGCTTGAACTGCTCAAGGGTGACGTGGTTCCTATCGGGCTTAAACTGATACTTGCGCACGAGTACGCGCACCAGTTCCAGTTTCGTATGTTCAAGAAGAGGAATATCGCCCTGACCTCCCCGACGCCCGCTGTCGAACTTCAGGCCGACATGCTTGCCAGTTATGTCCTCGGCTCCCTCCTCGACGCGCAGTATTCGAATCTGCCTCAACAGGAGAAGGTGCAGCAGGTGCTTCATGACTCGAGCGGCGCGATGATGGTCGTCGCCGAGCTTGGCGACGAGTTCTTCAACGATGCGAACCATCACGGCGACCCGACCTCGCGGCGGACAGTCATGACTCAGGGCTTCGAGGCCGGGTGGGTAAATAAATTTGGTCCCCCTGCGACGGCTAAGGAAGACGAACTGTACGACTGGAGCCTCAAAGTTGCCGAGCAGACTGCCAAGAATCAGCACAACGGCAGGGTGTTTTAGATCAGGGCGTGTGTGTTCGGGCGGCTGGCAGCCGTCACGCCTCGGAGAAGATCATGGCGAGTCGAAGACAAATACTCATAGCCGGCGGGATGTCTGTTGTGACAGGGCTGTCGGCATTGGCCGCGCCTGGGGCGCGCCAAAACGGGGGGCAGTCGGACGTGCCGCCCGGGGGTACCCCTTCGGTCAATGAGGAGGGCGTCGTTCAGTTCACTTACCCCGACGGGATGAAGGTACGCGTTTACGACAACAAGATCATCATCAGCAAGCCGGGGCAGCCAGATCAGGAGCAGCCGCACTTCCCGATAGACACACAGTCACTCGCGATGCCCGCCATCCCCGGTGACCCGACGCTCAAGAAGTGGCTGGACTCGCACGCGGAAGACCTGCGGGCGACCATCCGTGCGCTGCTTCGCCACGACCCGGCCAGCGCCAACAAATACGACGAGTACGAGAGCGGCGTGAGCCTCACCGTCTACAAGAAGATACTCGTCCGCCACAAGTACATCAGGAGGATAACGAGGACGGAGTAGGCTCGCGGGCTTATTGCCGCCCCAAGGCGTAATATGAATGATGCGTAGACGAGATCAAATCCTTTGCGCATGCTGCATGGCAGTGATGTTGTTGTTGGCGTGCGAGGCTCGTGCCGCCGGCGGGGCTGCCAGCAACGCGAACACATTGAACCCCGGCGAGGCCGTTAAGGGAAAATCGCCGGAGGGGTTGGAGAATGGGCTACCGCCGGATCCCACAGAGAGGCCAGGCGCCGACCCGTCGAAGGTGTTGAAGCCGCCCACCGCGCCGCCCGGCGACGCTCAGCTCGATGATTCAACTAAGGAGGCATACCAGAATGCCCTCCGCGCCTACTACGAGTATCAGCGGAGCGGTCTCGAACACCGCAGGAGTGTCTTCGCCTGGCAACTGTTGTCGTCACGGATCATCTTCTTCACCGTGATCGCGCTCGTGCTCTCCGGCGTCTACTTCTCCGGCGTCCAGTTCCATAACTCTCTGCCGCCCCGCCGCGCCGGCCAAATGAAGACGAGGAGGAAGATCAAAAGCGAGACCGACCCGCCCCTCGTGCACGGTACGGCCGCCCCCGCGGAGAAATTAGTCGAAGAGGCGACAGTCGAGTTCCCGACCACGCAACTCGAAGCGTCGCTCCAAGGCATCAAAGTGAGTTCGCCGATTCTCGGCGTCATCATCCTGGCCTTGTCGTTCCTCTTCTTCTACCTCTACCTGAAGTACGTCTACCCGATTAACGAAATATTCTGACGCGTCGCGTCTGCGGGCACGTCCGCCCTGCCGTGAAAACTATGCGCACACTGTTTACGCTGCTCGCCGCCTCCATGTCGTTCACAGCCCTGGCCGCTGCACGGTTCGGCACGCCAGCCCCACGGCCGCAAACGTCAACGGCCGCGCCGGCGCGAGCCGACTCGCTGGGCTGGGCGAACGAGAAGATGCCGCCGGGAATGAGGAAGGGGGAGCAGCCAAACGAGTACATCTGGGAAAAAGATGGCTCGGTAATGCTCTACGTTGCGGCGGGCGATTTCAGCATGGGGCGCGACTGGACTATCGCTCACGAGATGCCCGTTCACACGGTGCGCCTCGGCGCTTATTACATCGACAAGTACGAAGTGAGGCGGGGAGCGTTCAAGCGGTTCGCCGACGCGGCAGGATATAAGACCACGGCCGAGCAGAAAGGGGTTGGCAAGGTCGTAGGGCCCCAGGGTTTGGGGGAAGTTAAGGGGAAGTCGTGGCGTGACCCGGGCTTCGAGCAAGACGACAACCACCCCGTGGTGCTCGTCTCGTGGGATGACGCCAAGGCGTATGCCGCGTGGGTGGGGAAGAGTCTCCCGACCGAAGCGGAGTGGGAGAAGGCGGCCACCTGGGACGAGTCAGCCCCGGCAGACAAGAAGAAGAGACTCCATCCGTGGGGGAATAACGCGGCGGCGGGACGCGACTCAGGGCTGGCGATCCCCATACTCGTCGGCAACTTCGCCGACGTAAATTACGGCGCGCTCATGCCGGCCGGGGTGCAGAAGGACTACATCATGGCCCCGCATTTTGCCGGCCAGTATGACGACGGGTACGTCTACACGGCACCCGTCGGCAAGTTCCTGCGCGGCAAGTCGCCCTACGGCGTCCTCGACATGGAGGGCAACGTCTGGGAATGGTGTGAGGATGGTTATGACCCCAACTTCTATAGCCGCCCGGCGGTACCCAACCCGGTGAATAACGACGGGAGCAAGGGGCGCGTCGCACGCGGCTGCGCCTATGATGAACCAGCGACCACCCCTTGGCCCAGTACATTCCGGGTGTTCTTCCCCGCTGGCGAGAGTTTTTCATCAGTCGGATTCCGTTGCGTCGTCCGGGCACCCTGATAAATGTAGAATGTCACCTCTCAAATGAGCAGGATTACTATCCCTCTTTCGTTGTTTATTTTAAGTGAAAATAGCTTATGATAATACGAGTTCTATGGAGAACCCGTAACGCATTTTTATAAGTTCACACCCGTTCCTCTGTAGCCTGGCTATTGACTTCCCAAAGGCGGCGCTGGTCTTTTATCCTCTGCTAAGAGTGATAAGTGATTAGAACAAATATTATTGACAAGAACGCCAGCCTTACCATAATGTCCTGCACGCCGCACCGTTAATGCTGGTCGGCAAGTCCTCGCGCTCTGAAACTCTCACGGGAGCTCACAAGCTGTCACTCCGTAAGCCTCATGCTCTCGTCTTCAAGCGGCCGTGACTCGGCACTCCGGGTCCCAGCGAAGGAGTCTATGCGGTGATCATTGACGTCATCGTTCTGCTCCGTGAGACGACTGAAGAGATAGCTGTTTGGCGATATGAGACCGACCCGCAAGGGCGCCTCTGCATCATGGACGGGCGCGGTAACGACCTCACGTCCGAGACCTCCTGGGAACGACTGGCCCTCGGAATAAACCAGCGCGCCTGTGACAACTCGAGCCTGCCGGTAGACGTGTTCCTTATCCTGCGCGACCCGCTCGTCGAGAACCTTGACCGGCCCGACACGCTGGTCGAAATCGTTAACCATGCCCGCGACCACACGTGGGGCGGCGCCATCTACCTCGTCTGGGACCAGTCAGAGGTCAAGTTCGTGAGCCTCTACAGGAATCACAAGGATGAACTTAAAAAATGGTTCAGTATGCTCGCGGAGTCCGGCGTCACCGATCTTGTCGAGGTCAAGAAGAGACATAGGTTGACGGAGCCGGATGAGAGGAAAATATTGTACCAGCGCGGCCTAGAGTCGCGGCGGCGGTGGGAGGGGCTCAGGGGGCTTATCAGCAGCAGCGGTTGGCGGGTCGTTCTGCGCGAGGACGCACTTTTCCTTGACGACTTCCTCAAAGAGTTTAAAGTCTCGGAACTACCTTCTCCTAAGGGTGGCAACCTTGCGGTCTTCTATGACCAGCCGCCGAAGTGGGGCTGGTATCAACTGCTGAAAGCGTCCCGCGTATACGGTCAGGGTGGCAAACGATTTGTGGCAGTGCTCTCGCGCAGTAAGGAGAAGGATCTATGGGATCTGCGAGGGATGTGGGAGCAGGAATCGCCGGGAATCGAGCTGTTCGTTTATAAGGGCATTTTCGAATGGCTCTACGCCTTCATCCGGCTCGCGCACGCGGGGCGGCATTCACCTCCGGCTCAGCCGCCGGATCTGACGCACGAGGCCCTCGTATGGGTCGAGCCCGTACAGAAAGTTCCCCCCGACCCGGAGCCGGGCGGTGACGCGCGCCTGCTGATAACGAGCGCCTTCGCTCTGCGCCCCGCTGGCGAGAATGCGTTTTACTCGGCCGCAGAACGCGAGTTGCGTGAGGCCGAAGAGTTGCAGGCCAAGTATTGCCTCGACGCTGTGAAAGAGGTCGGTGGTGTCCTCCGCAACCTGCCGTTCCACGTTGAGGTCGAGGTCCGACACTGCGTGACGGCCGAGAGACTGCCTGACTTCCTTGAGGGCAGAGCGTTCACCGCGTGGCTCCACCTTGGTCACGGCGACCGGCGCGGGTTGTTCGAGGAGTTGACGAACCGGCACGTTTCGTCGCAGAGGTGGCTCGACTGCTTCGATAGCTACGAAAGTAGTTTACGATTGGTAATCTTCTCGGCGTGCGAGTCGGCCGACCTCGCACGTTCGTTCGTGGAGGCGGGGGTGGCACGCGTTGCCATTGGGTTCGAAAACCCGGTCCTGACGGCGGCCACCAGAAATCTCTCCGGGCAGGTGATGCCAGCCGCCCTCGGCGAGGGCGATAGGCAGGACTCCATCCTGCACGCCTTTCTGAAGTCGTTCATCTCGCTGCGTCGGTACGGCTACGAGGAGCAGGGCGAAGACAGGCACTACAGCGATGCGGGGCCGAGGGCCTTCGTCGCCAGACGGACAACGTGACCATCGCACTTTTCGCGACCGAAGCAGTCCCTTTACAGAGCGTCGTCTCAGAATTGGCCGGCGAGGGGCTCGACGTGCGCGCGTTCGATTGGGAGATTTGGAGGGGGCTCGAAACAATCGGGCCGGAGGTGAGCAAGGGCGTGCTCATCGTCCCCAGGCATGGCTCGGGCGAGCCGACCGCTTGGGCGCGCCGACTGCTCGGTGAGGGAAGAGGACTCATCCTGTGCGCGCCGCAGCCCGACGGTGCGGGCCGCGAACTGCTGAAGGAACTGGGCGCGAACGAAATCGTCACACCCCGTACCTGGGAGCCGGAGCATGTCGCTGAACGCATCCTCTCGCAGTTCATTCTGGACGGCGACGTGGGGCCGTCCGTGCGCGGCAAGTTGCGTGGGGCCAGCCGCGCGATGCGAGAGCTGTATCGCGACCTCACGGTCGTCGCGACTTTGCCCGACCCTGTTTTGATACTTGGCGAGACCGGCACCGGGAAGGAGTTAGTCGCCGGGGAAGTCCACAACCTGAGCAAACGCCCCGATAAGTTCGTGCCCGTTAACTGTGGCGAGTTGAGCCTCGAACTCGCCGGCAGCGACCTCTTCGGCCACAAGAAGGGGTCGTTTACCGGCGCAACCGAGGCGCGGCGCGGGCTGCTCGCGGAGGCGGGTCGTGGCACGCTCTTCCTCGATGAGATCGGCGAGCTCGATTTGAAAGCGCAGGCCATCCTTCTCCGCGTGCTCGAAGAGAAGAAGGTCAGGCGGCTTGGGTCGAACGAGACCGAGGACGTACCAGCGCGCATCATCCTCGCGACGAACCGTGACCTTGATCAGGAGTGCGAAGAGGGAAGATTCAGGCAGGACCTCTTCGAACGCATCCGTGGCTTCACGCTCGAACTGCGCCCGCTGCGCGAGCGCCGCGCCGACATACCCCTGCTCGTCCACCATTTTCTTGAAGAGTTCAGTCGCGAAGTCACGCGCGAACTCACCGTCCCCGAAGGCGCGCTTGAATGTCTGTTCGACTATGAGTGGCCCGGCAACGTCCGCGAGTTGCGCGCTGCCGTGCGGCTGGCTGCCGCCTACGCAGACCCAGACGGCTCCATCAGCGCATGGCGGCTTTTGCAGACCACGCGGCGCAGTCGCAAACGTAAACAGATTGGAGGGCGGCCGGGACCGGAAGACGTGAAGCACTTCGTGGCCTTCGACCCCGAGAAGGACAACTGGCGGGATTTCATGGAGCGCGCGCAGGTCATCTATTTTCAGGCTCTGCTTGAGGCGACCGGCGGCGACAAGAAGGAGGCCCGTCGCCGCTCGGGGCT
>JBEVKV010000030.1:0-10267 GCA_040509515.1 Pyrinomonadaceae bacterium
CGAGCCGACGGGAGAGTCGGAGGTAAGAGTCGGGGGGAAGTTCAGACGGCGCGCTGCGTGCGCTGACGGCGGCGGCGCGCGTAGAGGCCGGCGAGCCCCGTGCCGAGCAGCGCGAGCGTGGCGGGCTCGGGCACGGAGGCCGGCCCCGTCGTAATCTCAAGCTTGATCCAGTCGTTGAAGAAGTGGCAGTCGGGGTCGAAGCCGATGGCGAAGTTGCCGCCGTTCGAGATGTAGGCGAAGAGCGCCGCCAGTTCGTTCGCGTCGAAGTTGTACGTGTAGGTGGTCGGCGTCTCGGAGAACGAGCGGTCGAAGAGCGCGGTGCGCGCCGTGCCGTTGGCGACGAGCCAGTCCGCCTGGTTGTGGTAGCGCGTGTTGACGAAGTCGTCCACGATGTCGCCGGGGTTGTTGTTGCTGTCGAGGTCGTCGGTGAACGAACGGACGCCCGCGTACTTCGCGTTGTCGAGCAGGTGGACGAAGAGCCGGTTCGGGTTCGAGTCCCAGTTGGCGATGTTCTTGAAGACGAGTTTCGCGCCCGTGATCTGCTGCCCTTGCAGGTTCACGTTGTCGACGCGCCAGGTGTACGCCTTGTGGTGGTCGAGGTCGTCCATGTCCGGGTCGGGCGGGACGAAGGTCAGCACGTCGGCGCGCGCGGTCTGGGCGGCGCAGAGGATGAAGAGTGCGGCTAGAGAGAACAGGAGCTTTTTCACGGGACACCTCGCTTAGGGAGTTTCGGGGCAAGCGCCGAGGGTTGCGCGGCGGTCGCGCGTCTCGCTCAGGTCGCCTCTTAATTGGTTCTATCAGGGGAAAGGACGATTGCGGCGGGATTTCCACGAAGTCCCGCGCGAAAACTTTGCGCGGGTTTCTTTTGTCAGGTGGCGGGCGGGGTCAGCCGGCGCTCCCCTCGAAGGCGCGGCGGAGGTCTGCGGGGACGGGGACGGCGCGGCGTCCGTCGAGGTTCATCGAGACCTGTACGTGCGTGGCCGTGGCGCACAGCTTTTGGTCGGAGGCGCGGCGCAGCCGGTACTCGAACGTGGCCGACGTGCGCCCGACCGTCGAGACCCAGACTTCGACCTGCGCCACGTCGCCGTAGACGAAGGGCGCGTGAAACTCCGCGCGCACGTTGACGGTGGGAAACCCTATGCGCCGCTCGGCCAACAGCCGCGCGTAAGGCACGCCGCAGCGCTCGGCGAAGAACTCCTCCATCGCCGCGTGACAGTAGTGGAACAGGGCCGGATAGTAGACGAGCCCCGCCGGGTCGCAGTCGCCGAACCGCACGGGGATGAGCGCGGAGAAGGGCATGGCGTCGGAGGGGAAAGGTTAAGGGATAAAGGGGAAGGTAAGTGGAATCGGGGCGTCCCTTCCCCCTGACCCTTTCCCCCTTACCCCTTCAGTCGTTTCCTGTCAATCTTCCCCCGGTCGTTCTTGGGGAGCGAGGGGACGAACTCGACCCATCGCGGGTATTTGTAGAGCGCGAGGTTGGATTTGACGAACTCCTTGATCGACTGCGCAAGCTCGTCGCCGGGGGCGTGGCCTTCGCGGAGGACGAGAAAGGCTTTGGGCTTGACGAGGCCGTCGCCAGCGTCGTGGCCGACGACCGCCGCTTCGAGCACGGCCTCGTGCCGGAGCAGACAGTTCTCGATCTCGGCGGGCGCGACGAAGACGCCCGAGACCTTCAGCATGTCGTCGGTGCGCCCGTGGTACCAGAAGTAGCCTTCGTCGTCGACGTGGAACTGGTCGCCCGTCGTGCACCAGTCGCCCGCGAAGGTCTGCTTCGACTTCTCGTGCGCCTGCCAGTAGCACAGCGCGGCCGAGTCGCCGCCGACGCGCAGCGTCCCCATCTCGCCCGCCGCAACGGGCCGCCCTTCGCCGTCAACCACCTGCGCCTCGTAGCCCTCGACGACGCGGCCGAGGCTGCCGGGCTTCACGTCGCCCGGGCGGTTGGTGATGTAGATGTGGAACATCTCGGCCGAGCCGATGCCGTCGTAAATCTCGACGCCGAAGGTCTCGACCCAGCGTCGGTACAACTCCTCGGGCAGCGCCTCGCCCGCAGAGAGGCACATGCGGAGCGAGGACAAATCTTTTTGCGCCGCGCCGGGGACGGCGAGCATGCCGTTAATCATCGTCGGCACGCTTGTGAGAATCGTCGGGCGGTAACGTCCGACGACCTCGAAGAGCTTCTCGGGCGTCGAGCGCTCGGGGAAGAGCGCGGCCGCGCCGCCGACCGCGAAGGGGAAGAGGAGGTTGGTGCCTGTGGCGTAGCCGAAGAAGAGTTTGGGGACGGAGACCGTCAGGTCGTCTTCGCGGACGCCGAGCACGCCCTTCGCGTAGCACTCCGTGTTGTAGGGCAGGTCGTGCTGCAAGTGCACGGCGCCCTTCGGGTGGCCCGTCGAGCCGGAGGTGAAGAGCCAGATGGCCACGTCGTCGCGGTGCAGGTCGGCGGGCGTCAGCTCATCGCTTTGCGCGGCGAGCGCCTCCGAGAAGGAGTGAAACTGCCCTCGCTCGTCGCCGACGACGAGGACGCCGCGCAGGTGCTCCGAGCCTTCGGCCGCCCGCGTGAAGTTCTCAAGCAGCGACTCGTGTACGACGGCGACGCGCGCGCGCGTGTATTCGAGGTAGTAGCGGTAGTCTTCGGCCGGCAGCAGCGGGTTAACCATCGTGATGACGCCGCCCACGCGGTTCGCGCCGAACCAAGTCCAGACGAACTCCGGGCAGTCGGGCAGCACAATCAGCACGCGGTCTTCCACCCCGAGCCCCAGTTCGCGCAGCGCGCCGCCCGCGCGGTTCGACATACGCACGGCGTCCGCGTACGTGAAAGTCTCGTCACGGTAGTAGAGACAGGTCTTGTTCTCGCGCCCCTCCTCCACGTTGTGGTAGAGGAAGTAGTCGCTCATACGAAACCGCTCGGGGAACTCGACGTTGGGCATAAGCGGGAACCGTCCGTGTCAGGCGTGACCGGTGAAGGGGCAGCCCGACGCGCCGTGCTGCGAGTCGAGGTGCGTGCGCGCCTCCCAGAGTTCGGGGAAGAATTTTTTGTCGAGCGTCGTCCTGAGGTAGCCGACGCCCTCGCTGCCGCCGGTGCCGGGCTTCGTGCCGAGCATGCGCTCGACCATCTTGACGTGGTGGTAGCGCCAGAGCGAGAAGAACTCGTCGTGCGCGATGAGCATCTCGGCGAGCTGGAACTCTTCGTAGCGCGACTCGAAGTGCGTGATGACTTCGAGCGCGGCGCGCACGCGGCGGCCGTAGAGTTTGCCGCGTTCCTCGTCCGTGCCCTGCGGGTCGCCGGGCGGCGCGTCGAGTCCGCGGCGCGCGAGCAGCGCGAAGAACTCCTCGCCGAGCGTCGGCGCGTCGCGGCGCGCGCGCAGGCGCTCGGCGGCGAACTCGTCGTTTTTGAAGGCGCGCATGACGGCCTCGTCCTTGAGCCCGGAGGCGAACTCTATCTCGCGGAACTGCATCGACTGGAACCCGCTCGCGGGGTTGAGCTGGTCGCGGAAGCCGAGGAAGCTGATCGGCGACATCGTCTCAAGGATGTGTATCTGCGTGACGAGCAGCTTCTCGATCTCGACGACGCGGGCGAGCGCGCGCGCGGCCGACGGCGCGCGGTCTTCGCGCATCGCGGAGAGGGCGGCGTCCACCTCGTGGAGAATCTGCTTGAACCAAAGCTCGTAAGCCTGGTGGATGGTGATGAAGAGCAGCTCGTCGTGGTGCACGGGGTCGGACAGGCACCCCTGCAACCCGATTAGGTCGCGCACACGCAGGTACCTGTTGTAAGAGAGCGGGGCGTTGCCGCCGTATTCTTTTGACATAGATTGATGAGTGACGAGTGATAGGTGATTAGTGACGAGAAAGAGTCAACGACTTTCTTATAACTCATCACCTATCACTCGTCACTTCCTAAAATGCCGCGCCGGCCGCCTCGTGCGCGGCGTAGGCGCGCGTGTCGAGGATGCGGCGCATCTCGCGGACGACCAGCTCAAGCTCCTCGTCCTTCGTGTAGAAGTGCGGCGAGATGCGTACGCCTGCGCCGGGTCTGTAATCGACGATGAACTCGCGGCGAATCAGCTCGCGCGTGACGGCGGGCGCGTGGTCGGCGGCGACCGTGATGGTGCCGCCGCGCCGCGCGGGGTCGTGCGGGCTCGTCACGCGCAGCCCCGCCTCTTCGGCCAGCTCGATGAGCATCTGCGTCTGCCGGACGCTCTTCTCGCGTATCTTTTCGACGCCGATCTCGTTGATGATTTTGTAGCCCGACTCCGCCGCGTAGAGCGCGGGCACGGCGGGCGAGCCGTGCAGGAAGCGCGCCGCGCCCTCCGCGTATTGAATCGGCCCGTCCTCGAAGGAGAAGGGCGCGGCGTGCGCCATCCAGCCCGTCACCTTCGGCTCTAACGTCTGTCTCAGACGCGGCGCGACGTAGAGGTAGCCCGCGCCGGGGCCGCCGCAGAGCCACTTGACCGAGCCGCCCGTGCAGAAGTCCACGTCCAAGTCTTTGACGCTGAACGGGACGGTGCCGGCCGACTGGTAGGTGTCGAGCACGACGAGCGCGCCGACCTCGTGCGCGCGGCGGGTGACGGCGAGCGCGTCCTGCAACGACGCGCTCTTGAAGAGGACGTGCGAGAGCGGGACGAGCAGCGTCTCCTCGTCGATGGCCGCGAGCGTCGCTTCGAGCGGCGCGGTGACGCCGTCCTCCGACTTGACCTTGTGGATGCGGAAGCGGCCGTCGCGCGCGTGCGCCTCGTAGACGTACATCACCGATGGGAACTCAAGCTCGGAATAGACGATCTTGTTGCGGCGCGTCTCGGGCGTAGTGTCGAAGCAGGAGAGGATGAGCGCCTGGCAGACCGAGACGTTCTGGTGCATGGCGACCGTGCCGGCGTCCGCGCCGATGATGCGCGCCACCTCGTCGCCGACCGTGAGCGGCATCTCCCACCACCCCTCGGCCCACGCGCGCACCCCGCGCGTGGCCCACGTCTCGGCGTAAGCCTGGAGCCGCTCGTGCGCACGCCGCGGCATCGCGCCGAGGCTGTGCGAGATAAGATACGTCGTCCCCTCCAGAATCGGGAACTCCCGCCGCCACTCAAGAAGCTCGTCCGTCAAAAGCCTCTCCCTCCGTTCTCAGTTCCGCAAACACATCACAAGGGAGCAACGTCAGTCGCTCCTCCTCATCTTATCTTTCAACTCTGGATAGCGCGCGAGAAAGCTGGCGCGCCTGAACTTGTAACGGCCGGGCTTGAGCATGTCATCGTCTGTCCAACCGCGCTCCAATCCCTTTTGGTAATCCTCTTCGGTGACTACCAACTCGCCCACGACCTGCTCATCCGCAGCCTCGGGCTTTTCATCCGTTTTGACTTTCATACAGCTTTCTTTCAGACGGCGTCGGCAGACGCGCCGAGATGATTCTAACCACGCCTCCGCGTCGCTCGGTGAAAACAACGAGCAGCAGGCGGATGGCCGAATAACCGATGACCACGAAGCGAGGTTCGTCGCGCGAGTGTTCCGCATCTTCGTGCCCTATCAGGTTCGGGTCGTCGAAGACCTCGACCGCCTCGTCAAAGCTGACGCCGTGCTTACGCCGGTTGGCGGCCGCCTTTTTGTCGTCCCACTCGAATCTCACTCGACTGAGTGCAGCCTTTCATAAGCTGTTCGGGTTTGACGCTGGCGGACGCCGATTAGAGTATAGCCTTACGGAATTTGAATCGCTACTTTGGCGGGCGGGCGTTTATTCGTCGCGGAGGATGCGGTTGATTTCGCGGTCGGCGTCGATGTGAGACTTGCGGAAGGGGGGGGAAGGCGCTTTGAGGTTGTAGGCGGCGATGCGTCGGTTGAGGTCTGCGACCTGGCGGCGAAAGTCTTCGGTGACGCGCCGCCAGTCGGCCTCGGCGCGCGGGGCCGCGCGGCGCGACTTGAGGCTCTCGCGGTAGGCGTTGCGCGAGCGCAGGAGGTCGGCGCGCGCGCCGTCGAGCGCGGCGTTCAACTCCTCGCCCTCGCGAATCCAGGGGAGCGCCAGCAGGTTGTTCTTGAAGATGCGCAGCGTCGTGCGCGCGACCTGGCCGGCGAAGCGGTCGCGCCCCGCCTGCGTCGCCCCGGCGGCGGCGGCCGACGACGCGCCGAGCCCCGCGCCGCCGCGCCGCAGGCCGCCCCTGAAGACCCAGCCGAAAATCTCTTCCCACTTCATCCGCCAAAACCTCCGAGCCGCACGGCTCCCGACAGCCCCTTACGTCGGGGCGGCGGGGAGTGTTTCTGCTTTTCTCGGGCGCGCGCCCTGCGGCCGATAGGCGGCGCGGGCTCGGACGCGGTAAACTACGTGGACTCGGCAAAGGCGGGCGAAACTTAATGCTGTCGGTCGACTTCGACGACTACGAGCACGAGGCGGGCGAGTGCCTGCGCGGCCCTTACGCGCACTTCACACACCCGCGCTGGTGCGGCCACCCGCGCTGCATGTTCGAGTCGTGCGGCGGCGACCTCGCGGCGGTCGAAGACGCGCTCGGCGCACAGGGCTACGACGCGCATCAGGTGGCGAGGATGATCGAGAGTTACTACGTCCCGCTGGCCGAGCAGCGTGCGGAGGAGCGTCTGCTGCGTGGCGGCGACAACGGATAAACGGGCGCCGCGCGCGCCCGCCGACGTTTCAGGAGGACTAAGATGGAGACGAAGACTGAGGCGGAGACGATGTTTCACCTTGCGTTCCCCGTGCACGACCTCGCGGCCGCGCGCGACTTCTACGGCGGCGTGCTGGGCTGCCCCGAGGGGCGAAGCTCCGACATCTGGATCGACTTCAACCTCTTCGGCCACCAGATCGTGGCGCACCTTCAGCCGGGGCGCGCCGGCGTCGAGTCATCGAACCCGGTGGACGGCCGCGACGTGCCCGTGCCGCACTTCGGCGTCATCGTCTCGCCCGCGCAGTTCGACGAGCTGGCCGAGCGCGTGCGCCGCGCCGGAGTCACGTTCGTCATCGAGCCCTACACGCGCTTCCGCGGCGAGAAGGGCGAGCAGTCGACGATGTTCTTCCTCGACCCGAGCGGCAACGCGCTTGAGTTCAAAGCCTTCGCCGACCGCTCGCGCGTCTTCGAGAAGTAGGACTTTCAACCCAGACGACGGAGACGCCAAAATGATAACTGTCGCCAACCGCATTTACGTGAAGCCCGAGTACGGCGAAGCCTTCGAGGCGCGCTTCCGCGACCGCGCGGGGCTCGTGGACAAGATGCCCGGCTTCGTCTCGAACCTCGTCCTCCGGCCGGTCAACGAGGGCGACCCTTACGTCGTCTTCACCGTCTGGCAGAGCCGCAAGGACTTTCTCAACTGGGTGCGCTCTGACGAGTTCGTGCGCGGGCACGCGCAGTCGGGCACGCTCCCGCGCGAGGCGTTCTCGGGCTCGAACGTGCTTGAGCTGCACGAGGTCGTACAGGACTCCGCGCGCCCGGAGCTTGAGCCGGAGCCGCCGGGCGGCCCTTTCAAGATGCACTAGGCGGGCGCGCGGGCGTTAACAACTCAAAGGGGAAAGCTGGAAGGCGATGACGACACTGGTGACGGGCGGCGCGGGCTACATCGGGAGTGTGATGGTGGATCAGCTCGCCGAGGCGGGCGAGCGCGTGGTCGTCATAGACGACGTTTCGCGCGGACACCACGGCGCGCTCGCCGAGGGCGTAGAGTTCTACGAGGGGCGCGTCGGCGACCGCGCGCTCGTCGAGCGCGTCTGCCGCGAGCACGAGGTAGACGCGTGCATACACTTCGCCGCGCTCGCCTACGTCGGCGAGTCCGTGACCGAGCCGAAACTCTACTTCGACAACAACGTCGCCGAGGGCCTCGGACTGCTCGACGGGCTGCTCGCGTCGGGCGTCCGCCGGTTCGTCTTCTCCTCGACCTGCGCCACTTACGGCGAGCCGGTGCGCGTGCCGATTGACGAAGGCCACCCGCAGTGGCCGGTCAACCCTTACGGCTGGTCGAAGTTCTTCATGGAGCGCATCCTCGAATCCTACGACCGCGCCTACGGACTGCGCTTCGTCGCGCTGCGCTACTTCAACGCGGCGGGCGCGACCGCGAGACGCGGCGAGCACCACGAGCCCGAGACGCACCTCATCCCGAACGTTTTGGCGGCGGCGGCCGGGCGTCTGTCACACGTCTCGGTCTTCGGCGGCGACTACCCGACGCCCGACGGGACGTGCGTGCGCGACTACATACACGTCACAGACCTCTGCTCGGCGCACACGCTCGCGCTCAAGTACCTGCGCGGCGGGGGCCGTTCGGAGTTCATCAATTTGGGTAACGGGCACGGCTACTCCGTGATGGAGGTCGTCGAGGCGGCGCGGCGCGTGACGGGTCGCGAGATAGAGGTGCGGGTCGAGGCCGCGAGAGCGGGCGACCCGGCGCGTCTGGTCGCCGACGCGCGGAAGGCGCGCGAAGTTCTGGGCTGGGAAACTCAGTACCCCGAGCTTGAATCAATCGTCCGCACCGCTTGGGAGTGGCACGAGGCGCACCCGGAAGGCTACGCTTCGCAGACTCAGGCGAACGCAGGCTGAAGCCCCTTCAATCTCTACAACTCAATCTTTACAGCTCAGTCTTTCCAAACGCCGAACTGCCCCGCGCGGTAATCTCGGACGGCCTGCTCCAACTCTTCGCGCGTGTTCATGACGAAAGGGCCGTAACTCGCAATCGGCTCGCGGTTGCGCGCGGCGTGTCCGAGGAGGAGGACGGCTTCGGACTCGGCCTCGACTTCAACCGCTTCGCCTTCGTCGGACAACTCCACCGCGGTGCGCGCCGCCGCCGCGCGGCCGTTGACCTTGAGCGTCCCCGACACGACGTAGCACAGCACGACGCGGCCGGCTTCGACTCGGGCGCGCAGCCTCCCGCCGGGCGCGAAGCGCGCGACGCAGAGGCTCACGTCCGTCAGCGTCTCGAAAGGCCCGCGCGTCCCCTCCCAACTCCCCGACACGACGCTCAGCACGACGCGGCCGCCGTCCGCCTCCGCCGTCGGAATCTCTTCGCGCTGCAAACCCGTGTAGCGCGGCTCGGTCATCTTGAGCCGCGCGGGCAGGTTGACCCAGAGCTGTAGCATCTCGACGGGGCCGCCCCCGGCCTTGAACTCTTCCGAAGAGACTTCGGCGTGGATGAGGCCGCGCCCGGCCGTCATCCACTGGACGCCGCCGGCGCTGATGAGGCTCTGGTAGCCGCCGCTGTCTTTGTGCAGGAGGTCGCCCGCGAGGATGAATGTGACGGTCTCGAACCCACGGTGCGGGTGCGGGCCGAAGGGGAGCCCGCCGTTGCGCGGCGGGTAGATTTGCGGGCCGTGGTGGTTGAGAAAGATGAACGGCTCGACCCGCTCGACGGCGAGCGTCGAGACGGGCAGCGCCTGATACGTCACCAGCTCGCCGATGTCCGCGCGCGTCGCGCGGTGCAGTCCCACGACAGTCTTCATCGTCTCGCGTCCCCCTCGAACTGCCTTCAAACCCTCAACCTTCACGCGTCTCGCCTTCGCCGGCCTTCGCGCCGAGCCCGCAACTGTGCGCGCCGAAGGAGCGGCCGAGCGCGCGCACCTGCGCCTCGACTTCCGGGAGCGTCTTGCGCGTCTGCCGGCCCATGAGGTAGTCGGCCAGAGAACTCATGAAGAGTTGCCGGACGACGGCCGCCGCCGCCAGCGTGCGCGGGACGTAGACCTTGCGCTTGCGCCGCTCGACGGCGCGGACGAAGGCCGCCGCGCAGTCGCGCAGGGGCGTGACGCGGCCGAAGGGGCCGGGGAGTTTTCCGAGCATCTCCCTGAAGCCCGCGAGGTCGTCGCGCGCGTCGCGCACCATGTCCGTGTCTATCCACGACGGGTGCGCGACGCCGACGGCGACGCCCTTGTGCGCCAGCTCAAGACGCAGGACGTTGCCGAACTGCTCGACGCCGCTCTTGGCCGCCGCGTAGGTCGAGATGCCGGGGAAGGGCGCGAGCGCCGCCGCGGAGGAGACGAGCAGGTAGTAGCCTTTGCGCTCGACGACGTGCGCGAGCGTCGCGCAGACGGTGCGGACGACGCCCGTCAGGTTCACGTCGATGGTGCGGACGAGCGCCTCGACCGGCCCGACCGCGACCGTCCCGTTGCAGGCGACGCCCGCGTTGGCGATGACCACGTCGATGCCGCCTAAGACTTCGGCCGTGCCGGCGACCGCGCGTTCGAGCGCCGACTGATCGGTCACGTCGCACTCGAACCAGACGTGACCCGCGCCGAGTTCGGCGGCGAGCGCCGCCAGAAGCTCCGGCTCAAGCCCGACGAGCGCGAGACGCGCGCCGCGCGCCGCGAGCT
>JBEVKV010000031.1:0-7329 GCA_040509515.1 Pyrinomonadaceae bacterium
GATGGAGAACTCTTCGATGAGGCCGTCGGCCGGCGCTAGTTGCTCTCTTTTTTCGGACATTACTTAATCTCCTTCGCTAGGGCGCGGCGCTTTAAGTCGCCTCGCAGGGGATGTTGGTGTCACAGGCGTTGACGATGATGCACTGGTCGTTGTCGCACCAGGCCTCGAATTCGAGCCTCTCCTCTAACTCCATGATGGAGAACTCTTCGATTAGGCCCTGACCGTCGGCCTGTGCTAACTGCTCTCTTTTTTCGGACATCAGTTGGCCTCCTTATTAGGGGTAGGGGTTCGTGTAATTGAGCGGCTTCGGGCCGCCCGGGGGTTGGGTACATTGCCCTGCGCCTGCGAAGGAACAGGAGCAGTTCCGGCCGACTCGTGTGTCGGCGGACATCTCTCGCGAAGCCTCGCGGCCTTCGGCCGTTCGCCTCGGGGCTTCAACCGGCGGCGATTAGTTCCGACCTCTCAAGGTAGGCTAAAAGGCTGGCGACCTGCGCGAGCCAGTCCGGGCCAGCGCCGCGCCGCTCGACCCAGTCGAGATCGACGCCGCCCGACTCCGAGAGGGCTTGCAGGATGTTCTCGGCGCCGGCCCACTTCGGATTCCGGTAACCCTTGAGCGTCCGAACGTCTATCCACACGGGCCCTTCGCCGGTGGGCAGCGGCACGACCCTCCGCCTGTTCATGCGGAAGCTCTTCCCGCTCCGCAGCAGCGCGACCGCCTCGTCCGCCGCCAGTCCGCGCGCCGCGCGCTCAGGCGACGGCGGCACGTCCGCGCCGGCCCGCCACCTGTGCAGGGCCGACCAGCCCTCCCACTGCTCCGGGACTCGGAGCGCGTGGGATTCGAGGAGCCCGTAGAGCGATTGCATCGTGTCGCGGATGAACCTTTCGGCTTCGCCGCGCCCCGGCCTGCGCGGCGCGACGAATGGGTCGCCGAAGACGACGCGGCCGAACCCGTCCGGCGTCCTCAGCGCGACGGCGGGGAGCATCGGAGTGCCGAGCACGAGGGCGAGGCGCGCCGCGCCGTTTTTGACTGAGACCTGATGGTTGAAGAAACTCACGACGCTCTTCGAGGTGTCGCCCCACGGCCCGTCCGCGCCCGTGTTGCCCTCGACGCACATGCCCACGACCTCGCCCCGCTTCAGCGCGTCGACGAACCGGACGGTACACTCCTTATCCTCGGCGTTGATCGCTTTGAGGAGGCGGATGTTTTCGACCGACGCGCGACCCTCGCGGGCGGCGGGCGTGGGGGCGAGGGAACCGAGCGCCGACTGCATCGTCCTGTGGACTGACGCGTTGACCACCTCGTTGACGTTGAACCCGAGCAACGCCAGTTCCGAGGCCAGGAACCTCACCGCGCCGAAGCGGTAGGAGCAGACGATGAGGCCCCGGCCGAGCCGCAACAGCGAACGGACGAGCGGCGCGTCCCACCCGGCGAGTTTGAACGGCCCGTCCCCCGGCCACGTCTCTTCCGCCGCCCGGCGCGAGTTCGCCGAAGCCAGCAGCCTCGACAGGTGGTAGTTGTACTCAGACTCGTTCCAGACTTTCGCCCTGACGCACCTGCTCGCGAGCGCGTGAATCTCCTCTTCCGGCAGGCCGTCGCCGAAGACCGAGAAGAGATTCAGGTAGGTGGGGTGGTAGTGCTTGTAGAAGGAGCGCGCGACTTCACGGTCGTCGAGGCCGCCGAGCCAGTCACGGAACTGGGCGAACTTTTCGTCCTTCTCCGCCACGTCCCGGTTAAAGTCCTTGAGCCAGAGGCGGAAGTGGCGCAGCTTCGCCCTGCCGGCGGGTTCCGGGGGCGCGGCACGAACTGTCTCTGCGGCGGTCGGCATGACGCGTGCTCCGTGTGTCGGGGACGCCGTGGCCGGTGCGGGCCCTTCAATCGCGGGCGGAGACCCTGATCTCGGTCGATTTCATCGACGCCGTTTCGAGCGTCGTCAGCAGCTCGTGGCGCACGCTCGCCTTCGGAGTCGCCCCGCACGGCCGGCGGTTCGACTCGATGCGGATGAGCGGGCAGGAAATGCCCTGACAGGTCGGCAGGAGGCTGCACTTGCGGCAGCCGGCGTCGCTCTCGAAGGCCGGCTCGACCCACAGCGCGAGGTTGGGCGCGCGCATGTGCATGTCGCCGTCCGGCGTCAACTGGCCGACGATGTTGTGATCCTGCTTGTCGAGCACCACCGTGCACTTCATGACCTTGCCGTCCGCCCCGATGACGAAGTTGTAGGGGCGCGCCGCGTAGCAGACGTTCTTCCCGAAGCTGTTCATGTCGCGCAGCGTCCCCTTGAGCGTCAGCCCTTTGTCGAGGGCCGACTTCTGCAGACGCTTCCGCACGACCATCATCTCGTCGCTGCCGCAGACGGGCAGCGCGGCGTCGTTCGCGCCGCCCCAGCGGCCGACGCCGTGGAAGGCCACGGCGAACCTCGGGTCGCCGCCGAACTCCTGCCTGACCAGCGCGAGGAACTCTTCGAGGTGGGGGTGATTCTCCTGATCGTAGTTGACGCGGATTCTGACGGAGAACTCGTCGTCCCTCGCCTTCAGCGCGCGGAGGTTTGAGAAGATGGTCTCGAACGTCCCGCGCCCGTCGCGCGCGGGCCGCTTCCGGTCGTGCTGCTCGGCCATGCCGTCGATGGTGATCTGGAACTGGCGCACCTCCCATGCCAACAACTTCTCGGCCACGTCCGGCGTCAGGAGGTAGCCGTTCGTCGTCATGTGACTTGAGTAGTTGAGCGAGTGCTTCTCCGCCAGCTCGATGAAGAACGGGGCCAAGTCCTCGATGGCTTGGAAGCCGTAGAGGGGCTCGCCGCCGAACCAACCGATCCTGAGGTGGCGCAGGCGACCGGCCTTGCTCTCGACCATCCGCTTGACGCCCTCCCTGACCTCGGGCTTCATCGTGCCCCGCGAGAACTCTTCGTAGCAGTACCCGCACCTGAAGTTGCAGTCCTCCGAGGCCAAAAGGATAAGTTCCAGCACGTCCTGCCGGTAGTGCGTCTGGCCGAAGCCGAGCTGTATCTGGCGGTACTCGTTCGTGCCCGCCGGGACGAGCAGCCCCCGCTCGGAGAGGTACTTCGCGAGCCCCTTCAGCTCGCCCCTGTGCCCGTCCTTGAGCAGCGCGCGGACGGCCTGCTTCTGCTCCGGCTTGAAGACGCTGATCGACCCGCTGAGAGAGTTCCAGACGATATAACTGCCGTCCTCGCTCGTCGTCCTCAGGTTGTACCGGGAGGGCTCCCACGCCGGCCGCTTGCCGCCCAGCGGCTCTATCTGCACGAGCGCGGCCGGCGCCGGCTCGACCGCGTCGAGGGGGGACTGCCGCATGACATCGCTGCTCTTCAGAGACATGTAGACCTCCGCCGGCCGACGGTTGAGTCGGCGACTTGTGAACTGGTGTTATGGGTTGAGGAACCTGGGTGCGGCGACCGACCGGGGCAGAACGTTTACACGCTGCAAATTAATGTAAGGGTGGCGCCGTTGCAATAAGAAAGGTGTGGCAGATTCTACTATTTTGTAGCCATTTCTCCTGCCGGCCGCGCGCCGCGCGGTCGGGGCGGCGTGACGGCCAGCGAGTTGAATCTGTGCCTGACCGGGGTCAGGCCGTAGAGCTTCTTGAACTCGCGCTCGAAGTGGCTCCTGTCGTCGATGCCGACGATGATCCGAATCTGCTTGATGTTGAGGTGGGTCGTCTCCAGCAGTTCCTTCGCCTTCTCGATTCGGAGGAGGCGGCGGTAGCGCGCCGGAGACATGCCGGTCTCGTTCCTGAACAGACAGTGGAGGCGCGACAGCGACAGGCCGACGCCCCGGGCCAATTCGTCGAGCGAGACTTCCCTCTGAAGCTCGCCCGTCATGAGGTCGATGACCTGAAGCACTCTGTAGTCCATGTTTGGGCTCTTCCGGTTGGGTGAGGAGTCCGCGCGAGTCTCACGCCGACGGCCCGGCCTCGGCCTCCTCGCGGGCACACTCCGAGGGCCGGCGAGCAGACCGCGGGTACGGTCCGGGGTCGCCGTGGGAGCGCCGGGGGACGGCCGCGCCCCCGTCCCTATCGGACGGGCGAACGTCGGCGAGGTGGCTCCGAACTTTCGCTTACGGGGCTGGTAAGGAAAGCGAGATGTTGTAGGAGAAACTCTTCCGCTGAGGTTGTAACGGAAAAGGAAAGCGGTCGCCAGCAAGGGCGTCCGAACAACCACTGAGTAAAGCAGGGGGAAACTACACCGACCCGCCCGACGCTGTCAACAGAAATTTTCGACGGCCGTAGGCGGCATCATGCAGGACGCGTCGCACCCATCGTGACCAACGCCGAGACGCTGCTCTTCTAGACTCCGACGCCAAAAGGTTTTACTCTGGAGTCAACCCCCAACAATTTAGCCCCGCGTTTTGAAACTCAAGGAGGAGAAGTGTGCCCGACAGGACTGTGCTCGTGGTCGAGGACTTCGACGACACCAGAGCGTTCATCCGAATGCTGCTGGAGATGAAGGGCTGTCAGGTGTTAGAGGCGGTCAACGGCAGAGAGGCCGTGCAGGCGGCCGCCGCCCACTGCTCCGACCTCGACCTCATCCTGATGGACTTGCGCATGCCGGTCATGACGGGCGTCGAGGCGATGCGCCTCATCCGCGAGCAGTCGGAGACCTGCCGCGTCCCCGTCGTGGCGATGTCGGCGCACTGCGAGGGGAGTTGGAAGGAGGATGCGCTGGCGGCGGGGGCGGTCGACTGCTTCAGCAAGCCCATCGAGTTCGCGCTCCTCGACGAGATACTCGAACGCTACGCCGCCTGAGACGGCAGCCCGGCCTTTCCCGGGCCGACGACGCAAATGTCGAGAGAAATTTCCAGCGACAGCCAAGACCTCTTCCGCCTCGTAGCGGAGAACGTGCGCGACTTCGCCGTCTTCGCGACGGACACGGAGGGGCGCATCGTCAGTTGGAACCCCGGCGTCGAGCGCCTGCTCGGTTACGCGGAAGACGAGTGGGTGGGCCGGCACGCCTCCGTCATCTTCACGCCCGAAGACCGCGAGCGGGGCGCGCCCGAGAGGGAGATGGAGACCGCCCTCCGCGAAGGCCGCGCCGAGGACAATCGCTGGCATGTGCGCAAGGACGGCTCGACCTTCTGGGCGGAGGGGCTGCTGATGCTGCTCCGCGAAGAGGCGGGCGGCGCGCGCGGCTTCGCCAAGATTCTGCGCGACAACACCGAGGCCAAGTTGACCGAGGAGCGGCTGCGCGAATCCGACGAGCGCTTCCAGCGACTCGTCGAGCTGTCGCCCGACGGCATCGCCGTTCACGCCGAAGGCGTGGTGCTCTTCATGAACGCGGCCGGCGCGAAACTGCTCGGCGCGGACGCCCCGGAACAGATCGTCGGCATGCAGGTCGCCGAACTGATTCACCCCGACTACCACGCGCTCATCCGCGAACGGCTCGGGAAGCTGGCGCGGGGTGAGACGCAGCCCCCTGCGGAATTCAAGTTCAGTCGGCTCGACGGGAAGGAAATCTACGGCGAGCTGTCCTCCGTCCCTCTCATCTATCAGGGCCGGCCCGCCGTGCAGGCGGTCGTCCGCGACCTCACACGCCGCAAGCAGGCCGAGGCGGCGCTGCGCGAGAGCGAAAAGCGTTTCCGCAACATCTTCAACCAGCAGTTCCAGTTCATGGCTATCCTCTCGCCCGAGGGCGTCCTGCTCGACGTGAACGAATTGCCGCTGCGCGCCGCGGATGTCACGCGCGAGCAGGTCTTGGGCAAGTTGTTCTGGGAGACGCCGTGGTGGGAAGGTCTGCCAGAGATGCAGGCGGGTTGGCCCGCGCGCCTTGAGTCGGCCGCGCGCTCCGACGGCCCCGTCTTCAGCGAAGACCTGTACAGGGCCGCCGACGGCACGCGCGTCGCCGAAGCATCCATCACGGCCGTCAAGGACGCCGCAAGGCGCGTCGAGTTCTTCATCGTACAGGCGTCGGACGTCACCGAGCGTAAGCGTCTGGAGGAGGAGCGCGAGCGCCTTCTGAGCGAGGCGCAGGAGGCCAACCGCCTGAAGGACGAGTTTCTCGCCACGCTCTCGCACGAGCTGCGGACGCCGCTGACGGCCGTCCTCGGGTGGGCGCACCTGCTGCGCGGGGGACAGCTTCAAGGCGAGGGAGCGGCCAAGGCGCTCGAAACGATAGAGCGGAACGCGCGCGCGCAGTCGCAACTCATCGACGACCTGCTCGACGTGTCGCGCATCGTCACGGGCAAGCTCCGTCTCGAACTCACGCCGGTCAGCCCGGACTCGTTCATCGACCCCGCGCTCGAAGCCGTGCGCCCCGCGGCCGAGGCCAAAGGCGTGCGCCTGCGGAAGTTGGTCGACACCGGCGTGGGCGCGCTGTTGGGCGACCCGGCGCGGCTCCAGCAGGTGGTGTGGAACCTCCTGTCGAACGCCGTCAAGTTCACGCCGCGCGGCGGGAGCGTCGAGGTCAGGCTGGAGCGCGTAAATTCCCACGTCGAGATAATCGTCGCCGACACGGGCGCGGGGATAGCGGCGGAGTTCCTGCCACACGTCTTCGAGCGGTTCCGACAGGCCGACCAGCGGACTACGCGCCGGCACGGCGGGCTCGGGCTCGGGCTCTCCATCGTCCGCCATCTGGTCGAACTTCACGGCGGCTCAGTCCGTGCGGACAGCGCGGGGGAAGGGGCGGGCTCGACGTTCACCGTGACGCTCCCCGTCGCACCCATCCGCCGGGCGGATGAGGCGGCCGAGGGGCGCGCGCACGCGGCGAGTGGTGCGGAGCCGCACGGTCACGAGTGCCCCGAACGGCTCGACGGCTTGAGGGTGCTGGTCGTGGATGACGAGCGGGACGCGCGCGAGCTGCTGGCGGCCGGCCTCGGGCAGTGCGGCGCGGAGGTGACGACGGTCTCGTCGGCGGGCGAGGCTCTGGAAGCGTTGGCGGGGGCAAAGTTCGACGCGCTCGTCAGCGACATCGGGATGCCGGGCGAGGACGGCCACTCGCTCATCGCCCGCGTGAGGGCGCTGCCGCCGGAGGCCGGCGGGCTGACGCCGGCAGTCGCGCTGACGGCCTACGCTCGCGTCGAAGACCGCCTGCGGGCGATGCGCGCCGGCTTCGACATGCACGTCTCGAAGCCGTTGGAATTGACCGAGCTGGTCGTCGTCATCGCCAACCTCGTCCGGCGCGGCGGCCACGTTTAAAGGACGGGAAACTCTCCCTTCGTTGCGAGGCTCTCACTTTTCAAGGGCTGGGGAGCCGACGCCGACCGCGGCGCGCGCTTGCGCAGACCTTCGGCCGCTACAACGTTGACCCAAGCGGGTCGTCATCGGCGGTTTCTCCGACCAAAGCTAAAAGGGCTCGACGACGGCCGAGTGGCGCCGTCGTCGAG
>JBEVKV010000032.1:0-5330 GCA_040509515.1 Pyrinomonadaceae bacterium
GAGGGCGCGGCCGCCGCGTGGCGAGTCGCGCCCTCCGACCTTTCCCCCTTGCTAACGTGACGGAAGTATAAAGACTCGCGCGGCGCGCGTCTGTACGTTGGAAAACTGTCGGCGGGCGCGCGGGGCATTTGACGGAGCGTTAGCGGCCGGCGTGAGTTCCGTTGTATAAAAGTGACAGTCTTTATCCTGCTCGAAATCGTCTGCGTCGGAGAATTTATGAACTACTACGAGAACATCCTCCAGCTCATCGGCCGCACGCCGCTCGTCCGGCTCAACCGCCTGACCGACGGCATCAAGGCGACCGTGCTGGCGAAGATGGAGAGCCTCAACCCCGGCTACTCGGTCAAGGATCGCATCGGCGTCTCGATGATCGACGCCGCCGAGCGCGAGGGTAAGCTCAAGCCCGGCGGCACGGTCATCGAAGCCACCTCGGGCAACACCGGCATCGGGCTCGCGCTGACGGCGGCCGTGCGCGGCTACCGATGCATCTTCGACATGACCGAGAAGGCTTCGGTCGAGAAGGTCAGGTACCTCAAGGCGCTCGGCTCGGACGTGGTCGTCGTGCCGGCGACCGCCAAGCCGGGCACGCCCGACCACTACGTCGAGACCGCGCGCCGCATCGCGCGCGAGACGCCGAACAGCTTCTACCCAGACCAATACTCCAACCCCAACAACCCGGAGGCGCACTACCGCACGACCGGGCCCGAGCTTTGGGAGCAGACCGAGGGGGGCATCACGCACTTCGTCGCCGGGCTCGGCACGGGCGGCACCATCTCGGGCACCGGACGGTATTTGAAGGAGAAGAACGCGAACATACGCGTCGTCGGCGCAGACCCTTACGGCTCGGTCTTCAAGACCTACAAGGAGACGGGGCGCACGCACGAGGTGACGCCGTATCTCGTCGAGGGCATCGGGCAGGAGATCGTTCCGGACAACGTCCACATGCGCTACGTGGACGAGATCATCAACGTCACCGACCGCGAGTCGTTCGAGTGGTCGCGGAGGCTGGGGCGCGAGGAGGGCATCTTCTGCGGCGGCTCGACGGGGACGAACCTCGCCGCCGCGCTCAAGGTCGCGCGCGGGCTCGACGAGTCGGCCGTCGTCGTCTTCATCGTCTGCGACACGGGCGAGCACTACCTGACCAAGCACCACTCGGACGAGTGGCTCAAGGAGAAGCGTCTGCTTGAGCCGAAGCGTCTGAACGCCGGGCTCATCAGCTCGACGAAGGCGGCGGGCGAGCGCCCGCGCATCCTCTCCGTCCCGCCGTCCGAGACGGTCGCGGAGGCGCTGGCGCAGATGGACAAGCACGGCGTGACGCAGATGCCGGTCATTGAGGAGGGCAAGTCGGTCGGCTCGGTGCGCGAGAACCGTCTGCTCGCCAAGGTGCTCGGCGACCGCGACCTGCTCGCGTCGCCCGTGGGCCAGTTGATGGAGCCGGCCTTCCCCGTCGTGGACGTGGACGCCACCTCGTCCGAGGTCACGCGGCTGCTGCGCCGCAACCCGGCCGTCCTCGTCGAAGAGTTCGGACGCATCACGGGCATCATCACGCGCCACGACATGCTCGACGTGCCCTCGCTCGGCGGCCGCTGAAGACGTTGACCGGTCATCGCGCGCAGCCTCGCCGATGCGGCGTGATGCGTCTATCGAGGGCGTGATCGGCCAAAATCATTGAGGCGAATGGCGGCAGACTTCAAGACCAAGCGGTGTCGAAGAGGTCTGGGAAACTCATATCGCGCTACTGGATTGAGCTATGACCGTGGGTGACGCATAACAGAAAATACTTCCCGGGGAGGCGTCGGAAGGGAATCAGCCTGCGCGCTCGTAGACGGTGACCTTGAGGCCGTCGCCGAGGTCGCGCGTGTCGCGGGCGGTAAAGCCTCGGAGGAAGTTCGGGGGCATGAAAGTGTCCGCGCCTTCGACGGCGAGCGGGACTTCGGTGACGAGCCAGCGGTCAATCTCTTCGCGGAACGCCTCGAAGATTTGCGCGCCGCCGATGACGAAGAGGTCGCACTTCAGATAGTCGCGCAGCGAGAGCGCCGACTGCCTGTCCCTCAGCCACACGACCGATTCGCGCGGCTCAATTTCCGCGCGGCTCGTCAGCACGACGTTGAGCCTTCCGGGCAGCGGCCGCTTGAGCGAGAGCCACGTCCTGTAGCCCATCACGCACGCGTTGCCGAGCGTCTGCTCCTTGAAGAACTTCAGGTCGGCCGGGTAGTGCCACGGCAGCCGTCCGTCCTTGCCGATGGCAAGGTTCCTGTCAACCGCCACGATTGCGATGACTGCCATTCTCTTATTCTAAACCGCGACGGGTGCTTCGATCTTGCCGTGCGACTTGTAGCCGACGAGGTCGAGGTGCTCGTAGCGGAAGGTGAGCAAGCCTTCGAGCCCGCGCAGGGCGCGCCCCTCGTCGCGTATCTCAAGGCGCGGGAGCGCGAGCGGCTCGCGCGAGAGTAGTTCTTCGACCTGCGCGAGATGGTTTTTGTAGACGTGCAGGTCGCCGAAGGTGTGGACGAACTCGCCGACTTCGAGCCCGCAGACGTGCGCGAGCATGTGCGTCAGCAGCGCGTACGAGCTGATGTTGAAGGGGACGCCGAGGAAGGCGTCGGCCGAACGTTGATAGAGCTGGCAGTGGAGCGTGCGGCCGCGCTCGACCTTGAACTGGAAGAGCGTGTGGCAGGGCGGCAGGTCGACCGAGTCCGCGACGCGCGGATCCCATCCGGTGACGACGAGGCGGCGCGAGTTCGGGTTGCGCTCGATCTCACTCACGAGCCGCGCGATCTGATCGACGCCGTCGCGCGCGGGGTAGCGGCCCCCGAACGAGCGCCAGAGGTATCCGTAGACGGGGCCCAAGTCGCCCGCCTCGCGGCCGAAGCGGCTCGTGTGTTCGAGGTCGGCCCACTCCTTCCAGATGTCCACGCCGGCCGCGCGCAGCGTCGCCTCGTTGGTGTCGCCGGAGAGAAACCAGAACAGCTCCTCGGCTATCCAGCGGAAGGGGACGCGCTTGGTCGTGACGATGGGGAAGCCATCGCGCAGGTCGTAGCGCGTCTGGTAGCCGAAGTGCGAGACGGTGCCGACGCCCGTCCGGTCGTCGTGCCCGACCCCGCGCGCGAGAACTGTTTTTAGTAAATCCTGATACTGTCTCATCCCTGTAAGAGAAAGCCGAAAGACTCTTCGGGCGCGAGGTCGCGCGGCTCCTCGCCCTTGAGGAAGTGGCGCGCGGGCTTGCCGCCGAGGAGTTTGATATCGTCGCCCTCGACGCGGAGCATCGTCCCCTCCCAGATGCCTACGACGCGGACGCCGGGATTCGCGTGGACGAACTCTCCGAGCCGTTCGTCGCGCGTCTCGCCCATGTGTCCGGGCGGGTGGTAGTCGGTGTAGTGCGGGTTGATTTGGAAGGGGACGAGGTTAAAGGCGTTGAAGGACGGCGGCTCGACGATGGGCATGTCGTTGGTCGTGCGGATGGTCGGACAGGCGACGTTCGAGCCGGCGCTCCATCCGACGTAGGGCATCCCGGCGAGCGCGCGCTCGCGCACCAGCTCGACCACGCCCGCTTCGTAGAGACCGCGCAGCAGCTTGAACGTGTTCCCGCCGCCGACCGCGACGGCGTCCGCCGCCTCCACGGCCGCGCGCGCGTCCGGCGCGTCGTGGAGCGACTCGACCTCGTAGCCCAACGGGCTGAAGTGCCTGCGCACCTTGTCGCGGTACGCATCCTCCGAGTGGATGACCGCCGCGAAGGACACGAAGAGGACGCGGCGCACCGACGTGCCGAGGAAGTCCCTGAGCGCGTCGTGGAAGAACTCGCTCGGGTTGTCGCCGATCAGTTCCGAGCCGTTGCTGATGAGTAGAAGTCGTCTGTTGTTCATCGCGGCGAGATGATATCACCGCTTCTGTCCTCGCCGGGAGTTCCCATGCGGCTCAGCGCGTCCTGCAGGGCGCGCCGCTCGATGAGCAGCCGCAGGAAGAGCTGCCGACGGCGCGCGAGCAGCAGCAGAGCCTTGAACCAGCCGCGCATGTCGTAAAGCTCTTCGAGCGAGCGCAGCGCCACGTATCCGCACAGAACCGCGAGCGGGAGCGCGACGAGCGCCGCCGTCCAGCCCCAGCGCGTGAAGGCGAACGCCGAGAGGCCGAGCCACGTCAGAGGCATAAAAAGCATCGCCGCCAGAATCTTGACCGTCGGCGCTATCTCGTCAACGCCGTGGCGCGGGAAGAGTCGCGCGAGCAGCGTACACAGCAGGTAAGCCGGCAGGTGAAGCAACGCGCCCACCACCGTCAAAGGCAGGAGCGCGAGCAGCGCGGCGGCGCGCAGCAGGAAGTGTCGCAGCACGTACCAGCGCGAGTGTCTTGAGAGCGAAAGGTTCCCGGGCGTTATCCCTGTGCGCGCAAGCTCGGCCTCGTGGCGGAGTATGCGCCGCCGCAGCTCCTCCGAATCTTTCGCGGCCGAGAGGCGCGCGAAGAGCTGCGCCGAGAGCCTGCGCAGGAAGTCGAAACGTTCCGCCAGCGGCACTCTCATGTTCAAGCCTTCGTAGACAGACGAGAAGAGCCGCTCGGCCTTGCGCGCGGCGTCGAGCTGCTCCTCCGACTCGACGTTCAAAGTCACGCCGCGCAGCGCCGTCTCGATGCGCGCCGAAAGCTCGCGCACGGCCTCGCGCGGCGGCTCGCCGTGCTCGTCCGGCTCGACCGCGGGCACGTCCAGAAGCTCGCCGAAGCGCAACAGCGCCTCGCCGCGAAACGAAGTCTTGGAAGTGTAGTAGAGCCCGACGGGGACGACCCTGAGGCCGCGGACGGCCGCGCCGAGCGCGATGCGCGCCGCGCCGGTCTTGACGGGCATGAGCTTCGGCTCGTTGTGCGAGACGCCTTCGGGGAAGAGCGCGATGCAGCGGCCTCGCAGGAGCAGCCGGCGGCACGCCTCGAAGGTGCGGAGGTTCTGCGAAACGTCCTCGCCCGGGTCGGCGCGTCGGTAGAGCGGGAGCGCCTCGACCGTCCGCAGAAGCCAGCCGATGACGGGCAGGCGGAAGAGCGTCGACTTGGCGAGAAACGAGATGCGGCGCGGGAGCGCGGCGAAGACCAGCCCCGGGTCGATGAGCCCGTTCGGGTGGTTGAGGACGAAGACGAGCGCGCCCGTCTTCGGCACGAGCCCGGCGCGGCTCGTCTCGATGCGCCGGAAGAAGAGGCGGAGCGCGACGCTGATGAACGCCTGAACGAGCCTCTGCGCGGGCGACCCCTTGCGTCGCAGGATCATGTCGCCAAGGCGCAGGACTCTCGAATCCTCCGGCATCGCGGCTCATCCTCGCAAATACCCACGCCGGACACAAACCGCGCACGCCCGCGCG
>JBEVKV010000033.1:0-35899 GCA_040509515.1 Pyrinomonadaceae bacterium
TGGACGGACTACGGCAACACCCCGCGGGGGCGCGCGCGCGCGCGCCGGCTAATCCCGCAGCTCCGCGGCTTCTTGCAGGAGCGCCTGCCCGAGTACATGACGCCCGCGGCCTTCGTCATGCTCGACGCGTTGCCGCTCAACGCCAACGGCAAGGTGAACCGGCGTCAGCTTCCCGCGCCCGACGCGCCGCGGCCCGAACTCGAAGAGGGCTTCGTCGCGCCCCGCACCCCGGTCGAGGCGCAGGTGGCGGCCGTCTGGGCCGAGGTGCTCGGCGTCAGGCGCGTCGGCGTCCACGAAAATTTCTTCGACCTCGGCGGCCACTCGCTCGTCGCCACGCAGGTCGTCACGCGCCTGTGCGACGCTTTTGAAATCGACCTGCCGTTGCGCTGCCTGTTCGAGTCGCCGACGGTCGCCGGGCTCTCGGTCGCCGTCGTTCGGCGGCTGAGTGAGCGGGGCGACGGGGCGCGGCGGCAGATCAAGCCGCGCGCGCCGGGGGCCGTCTCGTTCCCGCTCTCGTTCGCGCAGCAGCGTCTCTGGTTCCTCAACCAGTTGCAGCCCGACAGCCCCTTCTACAACGTGCCCGACACTTACCGCCTCGACGGTCGTCTCGACGTTGACGTGTTGGAGCGGAGTTTCGACGCGCTCGTGCGCCGCCACGAGACGCTGCGGACGACTTTCGTCAACGTCGGCGGCGAGCCGCGGCAGTTCGTCAACGAGCACGCGCCCTTCCGGCTGCCGGTCACAGACCTGACGGGTTTGCCCGCCGAGGCGCGAGAGGCCGAGGCGCTGCGGCTCGCCGAGGAGGAATCGGAGCGACTCTTCGATTTGAGCCGCGACACGCTCCTGCGCGCGCGTCTGCTGCGTCTCGGGCGTGACGCGCACGTCCTGCTGATGTCCACACACCACATCACGAGCGACGGCTGGTCGAGGGGCGTGCTTGCCGGCGAGCTGATGGCCTTCTACGAAGCCTTCAGCGCGGGGCGCGAGCCCGCCCTCCCGGAGCTGCCCGTGCAGTACGCGGACTTCGCCGTCTGGCAGCGCGAGTGGCTGCAAGGCGAAGTCTTGGAGGAGCAGTTGCGTTACTGGCGCGAGCAACTCGGCGGGGCGCTGCCCGTGCTCGAACTCCCCACCGACAGGCCGCGCCCGCCCATGCCCTCTTACCGCGGCGCTTACTACCAACTGGAGTTCCCGGAAAAACTGGGCGCGAGTCTGCGTGCGCTGGCGCGCGAGTGCGGGGCGACGCTCTTCATGGCGCTGCTGGCGGTCTTCGACGTGCTGCTCCACAGGTACACGGGGCAGACAGACCTCGTCGTCGGGACGCCCACCGCCGGGCGCAACCGGCGGGAGGTCGAGCACCTCATCGGCTTCTTCGTCAACACGCTCGTGCTGCGCACGAACCTCGGCGGCAACCCCACCTTCAGGGAGCTGCTCGGGCGCGTGCGCGAGGTGGCGCTCGGCGCACAGGCCAATCAGGAGTTGCCCTTCGAGAAGCTGGTCGAGGAGCTGCACCCGCAGCGTGACATGAGCCGCAACCCGCTCTTTCAGGTCGCGTTCGGGTTGCAGAACGCGCCCGGACAGGACTTCGCGCTGCCCGGCCTGACGATGACGACGCTCGACGTAGGCGGCGGTACGTCGAGGTTCGATCTTGAGTTCTATCTGTGGGAGGGCGACGAGTCGCTGGGCGGCGCCGTCAACTACAGCACCGACCTCTTCGACGAGGCGAGCGTCGCGCGGCTCCACACGCACTACGTCCGGCTGCTCGAAGAGGTCGTCGCCGCGCCGGACGCGCGCATCTCCGATTTGCCGCTGCTGACCGCGGGCGAGCGACGGCAAATCCTCGTCGAGTGGAACCAGACCGCCGCCGACTACCCGCGCCACCTCTGCCTCCATCAACTCTTCGAGGCGCAGGCCGCGCGCACGCCCGAACGGGTGGCGCTATCTTTCGGCGACGAACGCGTCACCTACGCGGAGTTGAACCGGCGCGCGAACGGGTTGGCGCACCGTCTGCGCGCGGCCGGCGTCGGGCCTGAGACACTGGTCGGCGTCCTCGCGGGGCGGTCGGTGGAGATGCTGGTCGGGTTGCTCGCGGTACTCAAGGCGGGCGGAGCGTACGTGCCGCTCGACCCCGCGTACCCGCGCGAGCGGCTCGCCTTCATGTTGGCGGACACGGCCGCTCCGGTTCTACTCACGCAGCGACACCAGCCCGCGGCCCTGTCCGCGCAAGCCGCGCGCGTGCTCTTCCTCGACGACGCCCACGAAGACGCCCATGAAGACGATTTAACCTCCGGCGCGGCCGACGCGGAGAACCCGACGCCCACGGCGAGTTCTGACAACCTCGCCTACGTCATCTACACGTCGGGCTCGACGGGCCGCCCCAAAGGCGTCGCCATCGGGCACCGCAGCGCCGTCGCCTTCCTCCACTGGGCGACGGGGCGCTTCACCGAGGCGGAGCTTTCGGGCACGCTGGCCTCGACCTCAATCTGTTTCGACCTTTCGATTTTCGAGCTGTTCGCGCCCTTGTGTTGCGGCGGCTCGGTCGTGTTGGCGGAGAACGTTCTGGCGCTCCCGTCGCTCGGCGCGACTCGGGAAGTTACGCTCGTCAACACCGTGCCGTCGGCGATGGCGGAACTCGTCAGGGACGGCGGTCTGCCCGCCTCCGTCCGCGTAGTCAATCTCGCCGGCGAGCCCCTCAAGGCTTCGCTCGCCGAAGAGGTTTACCGTTACGAGCACGTCAGAAAGGTCTACAACCTCTACGGGCCTTCGGAGGATACGACCTACTCGACGGAGGCGCTCGTCGGACGCGGCGAAGGCCGCGAGCCTTCCATCGGCCGCCCCGTCTCCAACAGCGAAGTTTACCTGCTCGACGAGCACGGGCAGCCGGTGCCGGTGGGCGTGGCGGGTGAGCTGTACCTCGGCGGGGAGGGGCTTGCGCGCGGCTACCTCGGCCGCCCCGCCGCGACGGCCGAACGCTTTGTTCCGCACCCGTTCACTGACGCGCCCGGCGCGCGCCTGTATCGGACGGGCGACCTCGCGCGCTTCCTGCCCGACGGCCGCATCGACCTCATCGGACGCGTCGACCAGCAGGTCAAGATTCGCGGCTTCCGCATCGAGCCGGGCGAGATTGAGGCCGCGCTCGGCGCGCACCCGCAGGTGCGTGGGGCGGCCGTCATCGCGCGTCACGACGGGCCGGGCGAGAAACACCTTGTCGCCTACGTCGCGCGGCAGCCGGGGGCGACGCCCGCGCCCGCCGAGCTGCGCGCATTCCTGAGGGCGAAACTGCCCGAGTACATGATTCCTACTGGCTTCGTGACGCTCGACGAGCTGCCGCTGACGGCGAACGGCAAGACCGACCGCCGCGCGCTGCAAAGTCTCCCGCCACCCGAAGCCCCGCGGCAGGAGACTTTCGTCGCGCCCCGCGACGAAGTCGAACAACAACTGGCGGACATCTGGCGAGAGGTGCTCAAGGCGCGGGTCGTCGGCGTCCGCGACAACTTCTTCGACCTCGGCGGCCACTCGCTGCTGGCGATGCGCGTGGTGAGTCACTTGCGCGAGAGGTGCGGCGTCGAGCTGCCTTTGCGCCTGATGTTCGAGTCGCCGACCGTGGAGGGCATCGCGCTCCACGTCAGGGCCGCCGGGCGCGAGCAGGAGGACGTGGGACGCCTCAGCAACATGCTTGACAGGCTCGAACAGCTTTCGGAAGAGGAAGTGCGCGCACTCCTCGAAGCGGCGGGTGACGTGCGACCCGGCGGCGGCGGGACGGGTCAATGAGCGACATCACCAAACGCATCGCGGGCCTGTCGCCCGACAGGAGGAAACTCCTCGAACGGCTCATGAAGCAGGAGCGCGTCGATGTCGCGCGCGCCCTGATTATGCCGCGCCGCCGAGATTCCGGGCCCCTCCCGCTCTCGTTCGCGCAGCAGCGCCTCTGGTTCCTTCAGCAGTTGGAGCCGGAGAGCCCGGCCTACAATCTGCCGAGCGCGCTGCGCCTGACAGACGCGCTGGACGCGGACGCGCTGGAGCGCAGCCTCTGCGAGATAGTGCGTCGCCACGAATCGCTGCGCACCACGTTCGACATCGCCGACGGCCAGCCG
This sequence comes from Pyrinomonadaceae bacterium, assembly GCA_040509515.1. Lineage (GTDB taxonomy): Bacteria > Acidobacteriota > Blastocatellia > Pyrinomonadales > Pyrinomonadaceae > QHXN01. The sequence continues at coordinate 4,092 of JBEVKV010000033.1, forward strand.
CGACAGTTCGTCGCCGACGCGAGTCCCGTGCGGCTCCACGTCACAGACCTCTCGGGGCTGCCCGACTCCGAGCGCGAGGCGGAATCGCAGCGCCTCGTCGAAGAGGAGATACGCCGTCCCTTCGACCTCGCGCGCGGCCCGCTGCTGCGCGCGCGGCTGCTCAGACTTGGCGAGCGCGAGCACACGCTGCTCCTCGTCATGCACCACATCGTCAGCGACGGCTGGTCGATGGGCGTGCTGGTGCGCGAGTTGTCGAGTCTCTACGCGGCCTTCAAGCAGGGCACGGAACCGGCGTTGACGGAGCTGCCCGTGCAGTACGCGGACTACGCGGCGTGGCAGCGCGAACACCTCTCGGGCGAAGTGTTGGAGGAGCAGCTCCGCTACTGGCGCGAGCAACTCGGTGGCGGGCCGCCCGTCCTCGAACTGCCCGCAGACCGGCCGCGCCCGGCCGTCCGTTCGTACCGCGGCGCGGAAGAGCTGTCGGAGGTGGACGCGCGCACCGCCGAAGGGCTGCGGGCGCTCGGCCGCGAGTGCGGGGCGACGCTCTTCATGGTGCTGCTGGCGGCCTTCGACGTGCTGCTCCACAGGTACACGGGGCGCACCGACCTCGTCGTCGGGACGCCGGTGGCCGGGCGGACGCGCGCGGAGGTCGAGCACCTCATCGGCTTCTTCGTCAACACGCTGGCGCTGCGGACGCAGGTGGACGGCCGGGTGAGCTTCCGCGAGTTACTGCGGCGTGTGCGCGAGACCACGGTCGGCGCTTTCGCACATCAGGAACTGCCGTTCGAGCGTGTGGTCGAAGAACTGCGGCCGGAACGCAACACGAGCCACGCGCCTCTCTTTCAGGTCATGTTCGCGTTGCAGAACGCTTCGGACGACGAGCTTGAGTTGACCGGCGTGGGCGTCGAGGAGCTGGACGCGGAGACCGGGACGGCGAAATTAGATTTGCGGCTGTCGGCACGGGAGACGCCCGACGGGTTGAGTCTTTCGATACGCTACAGCACCGACCTCTTCGACGCGCCGCGCGTCAGGCTCATGCTCGCGCATTACCGAATCCTGCTCGAAGGCGTCGCGGCCTCCCCCGACGCGCGCGTCTCCGATTTGCCGCTGCTGACCGTGGGCGAGCGACGGCAAATCCTCGTCGAGTGGAACGACACGGCGCGCGAGTACCCGCCGGAGAAGTGCCTGCACCAGCTCTGCGAAGAGCAGGCCGCGCGGACGCCCGAGGCCGTGGCCGTCATCTTCGAGCGCGAGAAGCTGACCTACGCCGAGCTGAACGCGCGCGCCAATCGTCTGGCCCGCCACCTGCGCGCGCTCGGCGTCGGCGCGGACACGCGGGTCGGCGTCATGTTGGAACGTTCGACGGAGCTGGTCGTCACGCTGCTCGGCGTGCTCAAGGCGGGCGGTGCCTACGTCCCGCTCGATCCTGCGTATCCGCGCGAGCGCCTCTCGTTCATGCTCGAAGACGCCGCCTGCCCCGTGCTGCTGACGCAGCGGAGGCTGCTCGACGGCCTCCCGACGGAGGGCGGACAGGTGGTCTGTGTGGACGACCCGCCGGCGTTCGACGGGTTCGGCGATGAAGACCTCGCCCCTTTAACAACGTCCGACAATCTGGCCTACGTCATCTACACGTCGGGCTCGACGGGTCGGCCGAAGGGAGCGATGAACACGCACCGCGCCATCGTCAACCGCCTGCTCTGGATGCAGGACGAGTACAGGCTGACGCCGGACGACCGCGTCATGCAGAAGACTCCGTTCAGCTTCGACGTGTCGGTGTGGGAGTTCTTCTGGCCGCTGCTGGCCGGGGCCGCGCTCGTCGTGGCGCGCCCCGAGGGACATAAGGACAGCACGTATCTCGCCGACCTCGTGCTGGAACGGCACGTCACGACGCTCCACTTCGTGCCCTCGATGCTTCAGGTCTTTCTCGAAGAGCCGCGCGTGCCTCTGTGCGCGAGCCTGCGGCGGGTCATCTCAAGCGGCGAGGCGCTGTCCTACGCTCTCCAACAACGCTTCTTCGCGCGCTCGGGCGCAGAGCTTCACAACCTTTACGGGCCGACCGAGGCGGCGGTGGACGTGACGGCGTGGGACTGCCGGCGCGACGCCGAAGGGACGGCCGTGCCCATCGGCAGACCGATTGCCAACATACGCACTTACGTCCTCGACGCGCGCCTCAACCCGGTGCCCGCGGGCGTCGCCGGAGAGCTGCACCTCGGAGGTGTCGGACTGGCGCGCGGCTACTGGGGCCGCCCCGGCCTGACGGCCGAGAGGTTCATCCCTGACCCGTTCTCGGCGGAGCCGGGCGCGCGGCTCTACCGCACGGGCGACCTCGCGCGCCATCTGCCGGCGGGCGAGCTTGAGTACCTCGGCCGCATCGACCAGCAGGTCAAGATTCGCGGCTTCCGCATCGAGCCGGGCGAGATCGAGTCCGTCGTCAACGAGCATCCGTCGGTGCGCGAGTGCGTCGTTGTGTTGAGGGATGAGCGCGGCGACAGGCGGCTCGTCGCCTACGTCGTCGGCGTGGACGGCCCGCGGCCCGAGGCGGGCGAGTTGCGCGCGCACCTGCGCGGCCGGCTGCCGGAATACATGGTGCCCGCGGATTTCGTCATGCTCGACGCGCTGCCGCTGTCGCCCAACGGGAAGGTCGAACGCGGGGCGCTGCCCGCGCCCGACGCGGCCCACGCCGACGCGCGGCGCGAGTACGTCGCACCGCGCACGCCGACCGAGGCGGCGCTCGCCGAGATGTGGGCCGAAATCCTGCGCGTGGAGCGCGTCGGGGTCACGGACAACTTCTTCGAGCTGGGCGGCGATTCGATCAAGGGCGCGGTCTTCATCAACCGCCTACAGGACAGGCTGGGCGAGATCGTACACGTCGTCACCATCTTCAACGGGCCGACCGTCGGTCAGCTCGCGGCGTACCTCGACGAGCAGTACGGCGGGGCCGTGCGGAGGCTGACGACGGACGAACCGGCGGCGGACGCGGTCGCGTCCGCCGCGGCCGCCGCGTCCGATGCGCCGCCTCGCGCGCTGCGCGTCGAGCAGATGCGTGAGTTGCTCGGGCGACCCGTGCGTCGCGGCGTGCGTGACGCGGCGGGCAGGAATCCACGCGCGGTGTTCGTCCTTTCGCCGCCCCGCTCGGGCTCGACGCTCTTGCGGGTGATGCTCGCCGGCCACCCGCTCCTCTTCGCCCCGCCGGAACTCGAACTGCTCTCCTTCGACACGCTGCGGGAGAGGCGCGCGGCCTTCTCCGGCGCAGGTAGCTTCTGGCTGGAAGGACTTGTCCGCGCCGTCATGGAGTTGAAGGGCTGCGACGCGGCCGAGGCCACGCGCGTCATGGAGGACTTGGAGGCGCGCGGGTTGACGACGAAGGAGTGTTACCGGCTGTTGCAGGAATGGCTCGGCGAGAGAATGCTGGTCGACAAAACGCCGTCCTATGCATTTGAACCGTCGGCGCTGGCGAAAGCCGAAGAGGACTTCGACGCACCCCTCTACGTCCACCTGATTCGACACCCGTTCGGCATGATCCGCTCGTTTGAAGAGGCGCGCATGGAGCAAATCTTCTTCAGGCACGAGCACCCGTTCACGCGGCGCGAGCTGGCGGAGCTGACATGGCTCGTCAGCCAACAGAACATCGTCCGTTTTCTCGAACAGGTGCCGCGCGCGCGGCAGCACCGCGTGCGCTTCGAGGAGTTGCTCGACACCCCCGAAGCGGTGCTGCGCGGGCTGTGCCGCTTCCTGCGGATAGAGTTCGCGCCGGAGATGTGCAGCCCCTATCAAGACCGGCGGCGGCGCATGACGGACGGCGTCCACGCCGAATCGCGCATGCTCGGCGACGTAAAGTTCCACCGCCACACGGGCGTCGATGCCAGCGTGGGCGCGCGGTGGAGAGAGCAGCGCGGCCGTGACGACCTCGCGCCCGAGACGTGGGAGATGGCCGCCGCGCTCGGGTATGAAGTCGAACGGAACGAAGTCGCTCAGGCCGGCGCGTCGCCGTCCTCGACGCTCGTCATGCTTCAGCCTCACGGCCGGAGGCCGCCCTTCTTCTGCGTCCACCCGGCGGGGGCGAACACGCTTTGCTATGCCGAGTTGGCGCGCCAACTCGGCGAGGGGCAGCCGTTCTACGGGTTGCAGGCTCCGGGCCTCGACGGGCGGGACGAGCCGCCGGCGGAGTTCGAGCGACTCGCCGCCCTCTACGTCGAAGCCGTGCGGAGCATTCAGCCGCGCGGCCCGTACCTGCTCGGCGGTTGGTCGATGGGCGGCCCCGTGGCCTTCGAGATGGCGCAGCAACTCCGCAGACAGGGTCAGCACGTCGCGCTGCTGGCGTTGCTCGACAGCCACGCGCCGGGCGACGCCGCCAAGAGTATTCCGACGGATGACGAGACGTTGCTCGGGATGTTCGCCGGCAACCTCGGACGACGCCACGGCGTCGAGCTTGAGGACTGGCGCGGCCAGACGTTCGACGAAAAGCTGTCGCGCCTCGGGCGGCTTGCCGTCGAGACGGGCGTCCTGCCCGCCGGCTCTGACCCGCGTCACGTCGAGCGCCTGTTCCGCGTCTTCAAGTCCAACATCCGGGCGTTGGTCGGATACGAGCCGCGAAAGTATCCGGGCCGCATCACTTTTTTCCGCGCGCGTCAGCGCATCGGCGACCCGCCTTCCGACCCGCTGGAAGGGTGGGACGCGCTCGCGCGCGAGGGGGTGGAGCTGCACGTCACGCCGGGCACGCATTACTCGATGATCGAGATGCCCCACGCGCGGTCGCTGGCCGGGCTGCTGCGCGCGTGTATCGTGGGCGCGCTCGCGCCCGACGCCGCGGAAGAAGGGGCCGCGAGCAGCGCCTAGAAGTTTACTTCGGCCGAAGACAACTTTGAGACGGACTATCAGGAGCACGAACATGAAAGAGTTTCTTTCCACTTCAACCGCCGCCGGACTCGCGCCCGAAATCCCGGCGACGGTCGCGGACGTAACCGAGCCCGGCCCGCCGCTCACGCCCGCGGACGTACAACGATACGTGCGGCTCTACGCCGCCAATCCGCTGTTCGGGAATCTTAAAGAGTGGGTGATAGCGGACAACCCTTACCGCCGGCCCGTCGACCCGCAGACGGCCGCGCGGCACGACTTCGGCCAGCCGCTGAAGCGGGAAGAGGCACTGGGCGCGAGCGCGCTGGCCGCGCAGCGCATGCTGTTCAACGTCTACGAGACCGACCTCGTCTTCCTGCCGGAGAAGGACTTCGCCGCGAAGCGGGGCGACTTCGCCGCCTTCTACTCGAACGAGAACAAGCTGCTCGGCGAACTCATCCGGCCCACGCTTGAGACGCACCTCTTCAGCTTCCTCGACGGAGAGATAGACGTTTCGGGCAAGTGGTCGGGCGACGCCGTGAAATCGTATTTGCAGTCGGTCGTCGAAAGCCACGAGCGCTCGGAACTCGCGAGCCTCCAGCTCGTCCTCGCTTCGCCCGACCCCGAGCGCGCCGCCGCCGCGCTGATGATTCAGGTCGCCGGAGACTTCCTTACGGAGTCGTCTTCGTCGGCGCGCAACCTGCTCGGCAAGTTCGGCACGGTGCAGTCCGAGCTGTTCAAGATCGCCATCGACGACTACGGCTACGGCGTGCATCAGGCCAAACACAGCACGCTCTTCGAGAAGACGATGACGACCATCGGCCTCTCCGCGGACGCGCACGCCTACTGGCACTTTTACCTGACGGGCTCGCTCGCGCTCAACAACTACTACCACTACGTCTGCCGCGACCACAGCAAATTCTTCCGCGCCCTCGGGGCCATCGCCATCGGCGAGTCGCTGTTCGCGCACACCTGCCGCAAGTTCTCGGAGATGCTGCGCGCCGTCTTCGGCGGCAAGGCCGACACCTACTACTTCGACGAGCACTACCACATCGACGCGCACCACGGCCGCATGGCCGTCGAGAACGTGGTCGCGCCGGCCGTCGCCAAATACGGCGACTCGGTCATCCCCGAGATCATCCGCGGGATGGAGGAGTTGCAGTTGATTACCAACCTCGCCGACGAGGATTTCATGGCGCAGGTCGCGTGGGCGTGCGAACTGGAAAAGCACCGCGACGACGCGGCCCGGCTCTTCGGGGGCGGACTCGGCGACGAGGCGGAGGCCACGAAGACGGCGGGCGTCGCGCACGAGGGCGACGCGGTCATCACGCGCGTCTGCGACACCGATTTGCTGTGCCGTGTGGAGTCGGGCGCGCTCGACGTGGTGGCGGGGCACGGGCAGTCGATTCAACTCCGCGAGGGCGAGGGCGTCCGCATCCCCCGCCAACGTCTGCACGGGCTGTCGAGCGCCTCGCCCCGGTGCGTCTATCACATCTGCGAGCTTAAGGATGGCAAGGCATGATCGTCGTCACCTTCGACCCCGACAAATTCAACTTCGTGGTGGCCGGCGACGACGCATACTTCCTGCTGCGGCTTCCCGGCGGCGACCGCGTCCTGTTCAAAGACCGCTGCGCGCACAGGGGAGGGCCACTCCATCTGGGGGGATGGGACGCGGCGTGCGGCGCGCTGGTGTGCCCCTCACACCAGACACGTTACCCGGAGCGTGTTCTGCGCCGGCAGGGCGTGCCGCTGGTCTACAGGGGCGGGCTTGTGACCGCCGTGCTCGACGCCGCGCCGCACGCCGAGATTCGTTTCGCACGCAAGCACATCCTCGCGCAGCCCTGCGGCCGCGAGGGCTGATTCTTTAAGAACACGGACGCCCCGCTCGCACGACTGACAGGCGGCACCGCCTTCCCGGACGCCGCCGCACGTAGAGGAGGAACCAAGCAATGGTCGAGGAGGAGCGCTCTCTGCGGAGCAATCATCTGAACAGCCTCTTACAGGTGGCCGTCGTCAACACCCTCGCGCCGGGCGCGGGCGTCTCGAAGGCCGAACGGCTCAGCGACCTCGTGGCGCGTCTGAACTCGATGGGCGAGGCGCATCTCGACAGCAAGCAGTTCTCCTCGGCGGTCGACTGCTTCGAGTCCGCGCTCTACATCGACCCCGAAAACCGGCAGGCGCAAATGGGCCGCAGCCGCGCCATGTGTACCATCATCCCGCGCTGGCATTTCGAGATGCTCAACGACGAGCAGCGGAACGAGGCGTTCGAGAGGGCGCTGGCGAAGGTCATCACGGCCGACTCGCTGGTGCTCGACATCGGCTCGGGCACGGGGCTGCTGGCGATGATGGCGGCGCGCGCGGGCGCGCGCGAGACCGTCTCCTGCGAGATGGTCGCCCCGCTCGCCGAACTCGCCCGCGAGGTGGTCGCGCGCAACGGCTTCGCGGGTAAGATTCGTATCATGGGCAAGAAGTCGAACGAACTCTCGATCGGCGACGACATGCCGGAGAGGGCAAATGTGCTCGTCACCGAGACGGTCGACTGCGGGCTGCTCGGCGAGGGCATCGTCCCCTCGATCACGCACGCGCGGGCCAACCTGCTGACCGAGGACGCGCGCGTCATCCCGCGCGCCGCCTCGGTCTACGCGATGGTGGTCGAGAGCAAACGCCTGCGCGGCCTGAACTACGTGAGCAGGTGCGCGGGGTTCGACGTGGGGCTGATACAACAGTATAAGACGCTCAACTACTTCCCCGTGCGGCGGGCGGCCTTTGAGTACACGGCTCTGACCGAGCCGTTCGAGGTCTTCCGCTTCGACTTCGCGCGCGAGTTGATTCGCCCGGCGCGTAAAAAGCTCTCCGTCCCCGTCACGCGCGACGGCTCGTGCCACGCCGTCGTCTTCTGGTTCGACATGCAGCTCGACGAAGAGATTTCCATCTCGAACGAGCCGGGCTCGACGACGCACTGGGAGCAGGCCGTCCAGTGTCTCGAACACGAGACGGCGGTGCGCGCCGGCGAGACGTTACTGGTGGGGGCCGAGCACGACTGCTGTTCCGTCGTTTTCGACCAGCCGACGACCGTCTCCTCCGGAGCCGTCGGCGCGGGGTGACGACGACGATGGGCGCGTCGCGCGCGTGAAAGGGAGCCGACCGTGAGACTCAAGCCGGGGGAGCCGCAGACGCCGACGCCCCGCCAGATGTTCCGGCGCTACGTCGCGCCGTTCAAAGGCATCATCGCGCTCGGCATCGCCTGCATCCTTGCGGCCAACCTTGCGATGCTGGCCGGGCCGGCGATTCTGCGTCACGCGATAGACGACCTGACGGCCGGCGTGTCGCGCTCGAAGCTGCTCGGCTACGGCGGCCTGCTCCTCGGCGTCGCGCTCGCGCGCGCGGCGTTCCTCTTCTTCCAGCGTCGCCTGATGGCGCTGGCGGCGCGCAACCTCGAATACGACCTCTCCGTCGATTTCTACGCGCACCTGCAAAGGCTCCCGCTCCAGTTCTTCGAGCGCCAACGGACGGGCGACCTGATGACCCGCGCGACGAGCGACCTCGGGGCCGTGCGCGTCATCGTCGGCACCGTCATCATGTACTCGACCAACACGGTCTTCGCCACGGCGCTCATCCTGCCGCTGATGATGTCGATAAGCTGGCGGCTCACGCTCGCGTCCTTCGCGGCGCTGCCGCTGGTCGCCCTCGCCACGCGTGTGATGTCCACGCGTCTGCACGACGAGTCCGAGCGGGTGCAGGAGCACACGTCGCTCGTCGCCAGTCAGGCGCAGGAGTCGTTCTCGGGCGTGCGCGTCGTGCGCGCCTACCGGCAGGAGCGCGCCGAGGTCGAGGGCTTCAGGCGCGTCAACCGAGACCTCGTCAAACGCAACGTGAAGCTCATCCACCTGACGGCCGCCTACTACCCCGTCCTCCGTTTTCTCGTCGCGCTCGGCTTCCTCGGAGCCTTCTGGTACGGCGGCAGCCTCACGCTCCGCGACGAAATCAGCGTCGGGCAGTTCGTCCAGTTCACGCTCTACCTCGAAGCCCTCGTGATGCCGCTGCACGAGTTCGGCTGGGTCGCCAGCCTCTATCAGCGCGGCATGGCTTCGATGGGTCGCATCCACGAAATCATGTCCGCCGAGCCGGCCGCCTCCGCCGCGGCGGGGGGCGACGGCGTTGAGATAAAGGGCGAGATAGAGTTTCGCGGCCTCACCTTCACGTACCCGGGCGAGGCCGAGCCGGCGTTGCGGGACATCAACCTGCGCGTCCGTCCCGGCCAGACGGTGGCCTTCGTCGGCGGGGTCGGCGCGGGTAAATCGACGCTCCTGAGCCTCGTGCCTCGGATGTACGAGGCGGGCTCGGCGCAGTTGCTCATCGACGGCGAGCCGGTTGACGAGATTCCCCTCGACGCACTTCGCTCGGCCATCGGCTACGTGCCGCAGGAGACGTTTCTGTTCAGCATGACGATTGGCGAGAACATCGCGTGGGGCGCGGCGGGGGCGAGCCGCGAGGAGATCGAGCGCGCCGCCTCCGAGGCCGGGCTGGCCGAGGACATCGCCGAGTTCCCACAAGGTTACGAAACGCTCGTGGGCGAAAGGGGGGTGGCGCTCTCCGGCGGGCAGCGTCAACGCACGGCCATCGCGCGCGCGCTCATACGCGGGCCGCGCATCCTGATTCTCGACGATGCACTCTCCTCCGTGGACACGCAGACCGAGGCGAAGATTCTGTCGCAGTTGCGCCGCGTCCGTGCCGGGCGGACGAACCTCATCAGCTCGCACCGCCTCTCGACCGTCAAGGACGCCGACCTCATCATCCTGCTCGAAGACCGGCGGGTCGCCGAAGCCGGCTCGCACGAAGAGCTGATCGCGAAGGGCGGGGCCTACGCACGCCTGTACGCGAGGCAGATACTCGAAGAGGAGCTTGCGACCAACTAAAGCCCCGCACAATGCCTGAGAACGAAGCACAAGAAGAAGAGAACGAGAACATCCACGACGTGCGCCTGATGTGGCGGCTGGCCCGTTTCCTTGCGCCGTACAAGCGTTACGTCGTGGCCGCGCTCGTGCTGACAATCGCGGGCGCGCCGCTGGCGGTGGCGGGGCCGACGCTCGTCAGCGCGGCCGTAGACCTCTACCTCGTCCCCGACCCCACGCGCCCGCCCGCGGGCTTCACGCTGCTGGTCAAACGCGGCGCCGAGTATTTCGGCTTCGGCGAGACGCCGCTCGGCGGCGTGGTCTTCGTCGCCGGGGTGTTCTTGCTCACGCAGGTGGCGGCGGCGCTGGTCGCCTACGCCGAACTGGCTCTCTTGCAGCGCATGGGTCAGTTCATCATGTACGACCTGCGCAACGCGCTCTTCGCACACCTGCACCGGCTGCCGATGCGTTTCTTCGACCGCAACCCGGTCGGCCGCCTGATGACGCGCCTGACGAGTGACGTGGAGGCGCTCAACGAGATGCTCACGACGGCCGCCGTCTCGGTCTTCGGCGACGTCGCCCTCATCCTCTACATCGTCGTCTGGATGTTCTATGCCAACTGGCGGCTGACCCTCGTCACCTTCTCCATCCTCCCGCTGCTCGTCGGGCTGACGCTGTGGTTCCGGCGGCGCTCGCGGCAGGCTCACCGCCGGGTTCGCGCCTGCGTGGCGGACATAGGCGCCTTCCTGCAGGAGCACATCACCGGCATGTCGGTCGTGCAGTTATTCAACCGCGAAGAGGGCGAGGCGGAGTCTTTCAAACGACTGGGCGCGGCCAACCGCCGCGCCAGCCTCGACACGGCCTTCTACAACGCCGTCCTTTTCCCCTCGGTCACGGTCATCGCGGCGGCGGGGGTCGCGCTCATCATCTGGTACGGCGGGGGGCAGGTCGTGCAGGGCGTCGCGACGCTCGGCACCGTCATCGCGTTCGTGCAACTGGTGGAGATGTTCTACGAGCCCGTCGGCGACGTGAGCGAGAAATATAACCTCTGGCAGTCGGCGATGGCCGCCGCGGAGAGGGTCTTCAAGGTGCTCGACGAGCCCGCGGCCGAAGGCGAGGCGGCCGGGAAGGGGCGCGCTTCCACCGCGCGCGGGCGGATAGAGTTTCGCCACGTCTGGTTCGCCTACCGGGGCGAAGACTGGGTGTTGAAGGACGTTTCATTCGTCATCGAGCCGGGTCAGCACGTCGCGTTCGTGGGGCACACCGGCGCGGGCAAGACCACGCTGACGAGTCTCCTGCTGCGTTTCTACGAAGTACAGCGCGGGCAGATTCTGCTCGACGACGTTGACATCCGCGACCTCGGCGCGGAGGAACTGCGCGCGCACTTCGCCGTCGTGCCGCAGGACGGCTTTCTGTTCTCGCGCGACATCGCGGGCAACATCAGGCTGGGCAACGCGGAGATCAGCGACGAGCGTTTACAGGAGGCGGCGCTGCGGGTCAACGCCGACGGCTTCATCCGTCGGCTGGGCGCGGGCTACCGAAGCGAGCTGCGCGAGCGCGGGGCGGGACTTTCGGTCGGGCAGAAGCAGCTCATCAGCCTCGCGCGCGCGCTCGCCTTCGAGCCGCGCATTCTCATCATGGACGAGGCTTCGAGTTCGGTCGATGCGGAGACGGAGTTTTTACTCCACGGCGCCATCGAGCGTTCGATGGACGGGCGCACCTCGATCTTAATCGCGCACCGACTCTCCACCGTCAAGTTCGTGGATCGAATCATCGTCATGCACAAGGGTGAGGTGCGCGAGGCGGGCTCGCACGAGGAGTTGCTGCGGCGTCGCGGGCTCTACTGGCGACTGTACCGGCTGAATCAATCCAACGGCGGTTAAAGACCGCGGCCCGCGCTCAGCTCGACGTGCCGGGCCAGCGCCGCGAGCGTCGGGGTCTCGAAGAACAGGCGGATGGGCAGCTCGACTTTGAAGTAGTTGCGCACGCGCGAGATGACCTGCGTGGCGTGGAGCGAGTGGCCGCCCAGCTCGAAGAAGCCGTCCTCGATGCCGACGGACTGAAGTCCGAGGACTTCGGAGCAGAACTCGGCCACCTTCTGCTCGACCGCCGAGCGCGGCGCGACGAACTTCGTCTCCAACACGGGGCGCGCTTCGTCGGGCGCGGGAAGCCGACGCCGGTCAACCTTGCCGCCCGGCGTCAGCGGCAACTCTTCGAGCTGCACGAACGCCGACGGAATCATGTACTCCGGCAGACGCGCGCCCAGATGTCGGCGCAACTCGCCCGCGCCGCACTCCTCCCCACGCCTCAACACGACGTAAGCCACGAGGCGGCGTTCGCCCGGCGAGTCCTCGGGCGCGACGACCGCCGCCCGCGCGATTTTCGGGTGCGCCGAGAGCAGCGCCTCGACCTCGCCGGGCTCGACACGAAAGCCGCGGATTTTAACCTGCTCGTCGCGGCGTCCGAGGAACTCTATACGGCCGTCGGGCAGGCGGCGCGCCGAATCGCCCGTGCGGTAGAGGCGCGCGCCCGGCTCGGCGGAGAAAGGGTCTGGGATGAACCGCTCGGCGGTCAGCGCGGGCCGGTCGAGATAGCCGCGCGCAAGCCCGTCGCCGCCCACATAGATTTCGCCCGCGACGCCCACGGGGACGGGGCGCAGGTGTTCGTCTAAAAGGTACGTTTGAACGTTCGTCAGGGGGCGGCCGATGGGGACGGTGTGCGCACGCTCCTCGACGCCCGTGACCTCCTCGAAGGTGGCGAAGGTCGTCGTCTCCGTCGGGCCGTAGACGTGCAGCAGTCGCCCCGGCCGCCCCTTCGACAGAACCTCCCTGACCCACTTCGGCTCGACCGCCTCGCCGCCGAAGAGAAGGTGTCGCAGTCGCCGGAAGGCGGCCGGCAGCTCGCCCGCCATGTGGTTGAAGAGCGCCGTCGTCAGGAACATGACGGTGACGCCGTGCTCTTCGAGCTGCGCGGCGAACTCGCCGGGCGAGAGCGCCACGTCCTTGTCGATGATGACGAGGCGCGCGCCCGACAGCAGCGCGCCCCATATCTCGAAGGTGGCGGCGTCGAACGAGCCGTTCGAGACCTGCGCCACCACGTCCGACTCTTCGAGCCTGACGTAGTTCGTACCGCGGACGAGGTTGTGGACGGCACGGTGCGGGACGGCGACGCCCTTCGGCTGCCCCGTCGAGCCGGAAGTGTAGATGACGTAGGCGAGGTTCTCCGCCCCGGCCGCGCGCGCGCCGCTCACTTCCCCACTCTCTTCAACGCCCGCGCCTTCGGCCTCCTCCTGTTCCGCGTCGAGGCAGATGGTGTAGCCCCAGTATTCGGAGAATTTTTCCGAGAGACTCGACTGCGTAAGCAGGACGTGCGCCTTCGCGTCGTCGAGCATGAACGAGAGACGCTCCAGCGGATGCGAAGGGTCGAGCGGGACGTAGGCCCCGCCCGCCTTGAGGACGCCGAGCAGCCCCGTGACCATCTCGGCCGAACGCTCGACACACACGCCGACCAGCACGCCCGGCCCGACGCCCAACGAGCGGAGCCGTCGCGCGAGCCGTTCGGCGCGCTCGTTCAGCTCCGCGTAAGACAGACGGAGGCCGCCGCAGACGACGGCCACGCGCTCGCCCTGACGGCGCGCGACCTCCTCGAACTCTTCGTGGACGCAGCGGAACTCGCGCGCGCCGCGCGCCTCTTCGTTCCACCCGACGACCGCCTGCCGCCGCTCCGCTTCCGTCAACAGCTTCAGTTCCGACAGACGCCGCGCGGGGTGGCGCGCCGCGTCTTCGAGCAGCGTGCGGAAGTGCCCGAGCACGCGCTCGACGGTCGCGGCGTCGAAGATGTCCGTGTTGAAGTCGCAGTCGAGTTGCAGCGCGTCGCCGCGCTCCATCACGTTCAGGCCGCAGTCGAACTTGCTGTTACCGACCGGCGGCGAAATCCACTCAACCTCCAGACCGAACATCGGCGGGACGGCGAGCGGCTCCATGTTGAAGGTGTTTGAGAAGAGCGGGAAACGGCTCGCGTCGCGCGGGCGGCGCAACTGCTCGATGAGCGTGAGCGCGGAGAAGTCCGCGTGGTCGTATGCTTCGAGCAGCACGCCGCGGACTTGCGTCATGAATTCGGCGAAGGTCGGGTCGCCTTCGACCCGGCTGCGGACGGGGAGCGGGCGCGTGCAGAAGCCGACGAGCCGCGCCTCGTCACGCGTAGCGCGCCCCGCGACGGGGATGCCGACGACCACGTCCGACTGCCCCGTCAGGCGGTGGAGCGACGCGAGGTATCCCGCCAGCAGCGCCATGAAGAGCGTACAGCCGTGCGCACGGCCGAGCGCCTTCAACTCCTCGCAGAGCTGCCCGTCGAAGGTCGCGTGCAGCCGCGCGCCGTTATAGGTTTGCGCGGTCGGGCGCGGCCGGTCGGCGGGGAGGTCGGAGTGTCGCGGGGCGTCGCCCAGACGCGCCAGCCAGAAAGACTCGTCGTCGATTCTCTTCGCCAGACTCTCGGGCCGCCGGCGACGCTCGGCGTACTCGGCGAACTGCAAAGGCTCGGCCAACTCCCACGCGACGCCGCGGCACACGGCCTCGTAGACGGCACACACCTCTTCCAGCATCACGCCGACAGACCACCCGTCCGCGACGACGTGATGTGTGGAGAGCACGAACATGTGTTCTCGTTCTCCCAAACGGAGGACGTGCGCGCGCAGGAGCGGGGCGACGCCGAGGTCGAACTTTCGACGGCTCTCCTCCGCCAGCCATCGCGCCGCTTCCCTCTCACGCTCCCCGGCGGTCGCCGCGCCGCTCAAATCCGTGAGCGGCATTTCGAGCGGCGGCTGCGTGTGGACGAGTTGCTCTTCCCCGTCGTCGTTGATGCTCGTCCGCAGCGCCTCGTGGCGAACGACGACTGCCCGGACGCCGTCGGCGAGCGCCGCCACGTCGAGCGGGCCGCGGAGCCGCAGGCAGAGCGTTTCGTTATACGCGCGCGAGGCGTCGTCGCTCATCTGCGCCAGCACCCAGAGTTGCTTCTGCGCTTCGGTCGTCGGCACGCGCCGGACGACGCGCGGCGAGGCGGCGAGTTCATAGGCGGCGGCGGGCGCGGCGGTCGGCCGCGACTGGCAACGCGCGCGCAGCGCGTCGAGGTGCGCGAGGTTGCCGAGCACCGTCTCCGCATCGACTCCGAAGTCGATGAAACAGGCTACCTCGTCAACGCCGATGTCGCTCATGCGCTCGACGACGGGGGCGCAGGTGTCGGGCGTGCCGATGAGCGCGCTCGTCCGCACGTAGCGCTCGTAGGCGGACGACAGGAGGTATTCCATGTCGTCTTCGGAAAGCCGCTCGAAGTCGATTTGTAAGCCCTGACTCCTGACGAGGTTCTGGAAGAGGTCGAGGGAAGACTTGAGGTAGTCGCAGAAGGGGCGGCGGGCGCGCTCGCGCACTTCGTCCGCGTCGCCGCCGACGAGCGCGTGCAGCAGGACGGTGACGTGGCCGCGCGCGGGGTCGTGGCCGTGCTCGGCCAGCGCGCGGCGGTAGAGGGCGACGTTGCGCGCGAGGTCTTCCACGGTCTGCCCCATCAGATTCGTCAGGACGCCGGCCCCTATCTCGCCCGCGCGCCGGTACGTCTCGGGGTTGTTGACGACCGTGACCCAAACGGGCAGCTCGCGCTGCATCGGCTGCGGGAAGAGGCGGACGCTGATCTCGTTGCCCGCGCCGCCGCGCACGCCGAGGGCTTCGCCACGCCAGAGCCGCCGCACCTCTTCGATCTTCTCGAACATCAATTCGCGGTGGCGGCCGTAAGCCTCCGGCGCGAAGACGAAGTCGTCCGGGTGCCACCCCGAAGCGAACGAGACGCCCGCGCGCCCGCGCGAGAGGTTGTCCACCACCGCCCACTCCTCCGCGACGCGCACGGCGTGGTGGAGCGGGAGCACGACGCTGCCCGCGCGCAGACCGACGCGCTCCGTCTCGCGCGCGAGCGCCGCCGCGACGACCGAAGGGTTGGGAGAAATTCCACCGAAGGCGTGGAAGTGTCGCTCCGGAATCCAGACGGCCTCGAAGCCGTGACAATCGGCGAACTTCGCGCCCTCAATCAAAAGGTCGTACTTGCGTTCGTCGAACGCCGCGTCGTAGTTGCCGAAGTAGGAGAGGCTGAACCGGACGGTCTTGTCGGGGCGCGCGCCGGGCTCGGCATCGTGGGCCGCGGCGTGGGCGCGCGGCTCCGCCACGGCGGCGCGTTGGCCGACGAGCGCGGGCTTCGTCTCACGCCGTCCCCAGAATCCGAGCGCCTGCTGCTCGGCCGTCGTGGGGCTCGCGCCTTCGGGCCGGCGCGAGCCGTTAGAAGGGCCGCCGGACTTCTCCGCGATGAAGCCGCCCGCGCGCATCTCGTCGGCGCTCTCGGTGACGGCGCGGACGACGTGCGCGAGGTCTTCGTCCGTGTGCGCCGTCGAGAGAAAGCAGTTGCGCCACTCCCACACGTAGACGCCCTTCGTGAGCAGGTGATAGAAGAGCAGGTCAAGATTGCCCGTGTAGTTGAAGCGGAAGAGCGAGCCGAAGTGCGCGACCCTGATGGGCATCTCCTCGCGCGCGAAGTGCTCGTTGAGCGTCGCGGCGAGGCGCGAGGTGCGCTCGTTCAATTCCGATTGCAGAGACGGCCCGCGTTCCTTCAGGTGTTGGAGCACGGCGCGCGCCGAGGCCATCGCGAGCGGGTGCTGACAGAAGGTGCCGCCGAAGTATGTGGTCTCGGCGCGCGGGTAGGAGGCGTCGCCGTATTCCCACAGGCCGCCGTCGATGCCGTCCATGAAGGGCGCGCGCCCCGCGACGATGCCGATGGGCAGGCCGCCGCCCGCGATCTTGCCGTAGGTGGCGAGGTCGGCCTCGACGCCGAACCACGCCTGCGCCCCGCCGGGGTGGATGCGGAAGCCGGTCACCATCTCGTCGAAAATCAAGACGACGCCCGACGCCCGCGTCCAGTCGCGCAACTCGTGCAGGAACTCGCGCGGCTGCAGCTCCGGGTGACGGCTCTGCACCGGCTCGACGAGGACGGCGGCGAGTTCGTCTCCGTGCTCGCGCAGTATTTCGAGCGCGCGCGGGCTGCCGTAGTCGAGCACCAAAACGTCCTCGACGACGCGCGGCGGGATGCCGGGCGCGAGCGGCGCTGACAGGTGATGTCCGCCGACTTCGCGCGCGCGAGCGAGCGTCCCGTCGGAGTGGCCGTGGTACGAGCCGGCGAAGATGGCGACCTTCGTCCTGCCGGTGCGTGCGCGCGCGAGTCGGAGCGCCGTCATCACCGCCTCGGTGCCGGAGTTGCAGAAGGTCGCGCGCTCCATCCCCGTCAACTCGCAGACGAGCGAGGCGACCTCACCCACGAGCGCGGGGCGCGGCCCCATCTCGATGCCCCGCCGGAGTTGTTCCTCAATGGCCGCGGCGACGAACGGCGGGCGGTGGCCGAAGAGGTGGACGCCGAAGCCCATCGTGATGTCTACGTACTCGTTGCCGTCTATGTCGCGCAGACGCGCGCCGTCGGCCCCCGCGCCGACAATCGGGTAGAGCATCTCCTTGACGGAGAGGCGGAAGCCGACGACGGCGCGGCTGTCGGCGAGCACAGACCTGTACTGCCGCGCCGCCTGCTTCGACGCGGCCGTGCGGCGCGTGAAGCGTTCGTTCAACTCGCTCAGGTGTTGCCGCTGCCGCTCGCTCAGGCCCCCGACCGTGCCCGGCTGCACGGGGCGATAAGGGACGTACGGGGTGCGCGCTTCGCTTCCGACGGCCGCGGGCGGCGGCGCGGCTTCGCGCGGTTCGTGACGGCGGGGCTCTTCGTGCGCTTCGCCGGCTTCGGGCGTGGGCGCGGCGTGGGCGGATGAGTTGCCACGGCCGAGCGCGGAAAGTTGCTGCGACATGAGGCCGGAGAACTGCGCGAGCAGATCGAGCTGCCGCGACATGATGCGCTCAAGCGAATCCGCGTGCGGCCCCGCGCTAAGTTCTGCCGCGGAGATGTCGGGCGCGGGCCCGGTCGGGGCGGCGAAGTTGTGAGCCGGCCGGACGGGCAGGGCGCACGCGGGCGGGGCCGTTTGAGTGGCTGCGCGGGGCGCTTCGACGCGGACGGGGGGAGGCGCGGCCGTCTGCTGCGCCGCCGCCGAGTTCTTCTCGATGTGCTCGGCCAGCGCGTCGAGCGTGGTGAACTGCTCGAACAGTTGGCGGACGGAGATTTTCAGAAGGAAGCTGTCTTCGACGACGCGAATCGCCTCGGCGAGCACGATGGAGTCCGCGCCCATTTCGAGAAACGACGCGTGTACGTCCAACGTCTCGGGCGCGGTCTCAAGCAGGCGGCCCACGATGGCGCGGAGTGTCGCGAGAATTGCTTCCTTGCGGCGCGGGTCAATCGGCGCGTGCGCCCTGTCGGCATAAGACGTGGGCGAGGCTTCGGTCGTCATGGTTTCGTATCCTTCCGACGTGTCGGCGGGCGTCTCCCGCCGCCGAACATCTGCCAGCCAGTAGCTTTTTCTCTCGAACGGATAAGTCGGCAGTCCGACCCGGCGGCGCGGATAATCACGGTCGAAACTTTCCCAGTCAATCTCCACGCCCGAGACGTAGAGCGCCGCGAGGCTTTTGAGGAGCACGCGCCAGTCGCCCTGCCCACGCCGGAGTGTGGGAAGCCAACTCGCTTCCGCGCCGGGCAAACAACGGCGACCCATGTTCAGCAGCGCGGCGTCCGGCCCGATCTCGATGAACGTCTCGCAGCCGCGCGCCGCGAGCGTCCGCACCGAGGCGTCGAAGCGCACCGGCTCTCGCGCGTGCGACAGCCAGAAGTCTGCGTCGACAGACGCGCCCGCTTCGAGCGCCGCGCCGGTCAGCCCGGAGACGAGCGGGACGCGCAGAGGGCCAAACCGGACGCGCCGCAGCGCGCGCTCGAAGTCGCCCATCATCGGCTCCATCAGAGGCGAGTGGAAGGCGTGCGAGACGTTCAAAGCGCGTGTGGTGACGCCGCCCGCTTCGAGCCGGCGCAGCGCCTCGCGCAACGCCTCGCGCTCGCCGGAGATGACCGTGTTTGAAGGGCCGTTGACCGCGGCAATCGAGACGCGCCCGCGATAAGGCTCGACCGCGGCGGCGACCCGAGCCTCGTCGGCGAAGACGGCGGCCATCTCGCCCGTCGGCGGGAGCGATTGCATCAGGCGCGCCCGCTCGGCGACGAGCGTCAGCCCCTCTTCCAACGTGAACGCGCCCGCGAAGCACGCCGCCGCGTACTCGCCGACGCTGTGCCCGAAGACGAAGTCGGGTTCGACGCCCCACGCGCTCCACAACTCGGCGAGCGCGTATCCGAGCGCGAAGAGCGCGGGCTGCGTGTAGGCCGTCTCGTCCAGCGGCGACTCGGCCTCGCCGTAAAGCACGGAGAGCAGCGGACGTTCCAGCGAGGGGCGCAGGATTTCGTCGCACCGATTCAGCGCGCGGCGGAAGCTCGGCTGCGTCTCGTAGAGTTCTCGCCCCATCCCGCGATACTGCGCGCCCTGTCCCGTGAAGAGGAACGCCGACCGAGGGCGGCGACGCCCCGTCAGGTGCGATTGTGACAGGCCGTCGGCCCGGCCTTCGCCGGCGAAGGCGCGCAGGGACTGTGCGAGTTGTTCACGCGTCTCGCACGTCAGCGCAAGGCGATGTCGGAAACGCGCGCGGCCGGCGTTCGCGGTGAAGCACACGTCGGCGAGCGCCTGCTCGTCGTGAAGCGGGAGGTGTTCCGCGTAGCGGCGCGCGAGTTCGCGGAGCGCCCCGTCGCTTTGCGCCGACAGCGAGAGGACGTGCAAGGGGCGCTCCTTGCGCGCGTCGTTGGGCACGTCTTCGAGGATAGCTGGCGCTTCTTCGAGGACGACGTGCGCGTTCGTCCCGCCGAAGCCGAAGGAGCTGACGCCCGCGAAGCGACGCGCGCCGCCGCGCTGCCAGTCGCGCCCGCGTGTCGCTATCTCAAGCGGCGAGTCCGCGGACGAGAGGTGCGGGTTGAGGTCGCGTACGTGGAGGTGCGGCGGGACGTGCTCGCGGTCGAGCGAGAGCGCGACTTTGATGAGTCCGGCAATGCCTGCGGCGGCTTCGAGGTGGCCGATGTTGGTCTTGACGGAGCCGACGAGACAACGTGCGCTCTCGCTCGGCCGCCCCTCGCGTAAGACCGCGCCGAGGGCGTCGAACTCGATGGGGTCACCGAGCGGCGTGCCGGTGCCGTGCGCCTCGACGTAGCGGATTTGCGACGGGGCGACGCGCGCGCGCTCCAACGCTTCACGCACGAGCGCCTGTTGCGCCAGCCCGTTCGGGGCCGTCAGCCCGTTGCTCCGCCCGTCCTGATTGACGGCCGAGCCGCGTATCAGCGCCCACACGCGGTCGCCGTCGCGCGCGGCTTCTGAGAGTCGCTTGAGCACGACGACGCCGCAGCCTTCGGAACGGACGTAGCCGTCCGCCGCCGCGTCGAAAGTTTTACAGCGGCCGTCGGCCGACATCATCCCGGCGCGCGCGAGCGCCTCGGTCAGCTTGGGCGTAAGCAGGAGGTTGACGCCGCCCGCGAGCGCCACGCGCGACTCGCCCGCGCGCAGACTCTGACAGGCCGCGTGGACGGCGACGAGCGAAGACGAACAGGCGGTGTCGACGGCCATGCTCGGCCCGCGCAGGTCGAACAGGTAGGAGAGACGATTGGCCGCGATGCTGAGGGCGGAGCCCGTGCCCGCGTACGCGTCCGGGCCGCCGTCCGCGCCGAATTGGAGTTGCGCGTAATCGCTGTTGCTGATGCCGACGAAGACGCCGGCCCGCGTTCCTCCGAGCCGGTCGGGCGCGTACCCCGCGTCTTCAATCGCCTCCCACGCGACTTCGAGCAGCAGACGTTGCTGCGGGTCTATCTGCGCCGCCTCGCGCGGCGAGATGCCGAAGAAGTGCGCGTCGAAGCCGTCAACGTTCTTCAGAAAGCCGCCCCGGCGCACGACGCCGCGCGGGTCAATCTCCCAACGTCCCGGCGGGACTTCCGTGACGGCGTCCACGCCGTCGCGCAGGAGCCGCCAGAAGGCTTCGACGTTTTCCGCGCCGGGAAAGCGACAGCCGATGCCGACAATCGCGATGGGCTCGGGTTCGTCGCGCTCCCAAGACCTTCGGCCTTCGTCCCTCGCGCGCGCCGATGGCGGGACGACTTCCGCCGCTTGAGAGTCGCGCGCGGTCTCTTCGCCGAGGTGTCGCGCGACGGCACTGGTGGTCGGGTAGTCCCAGAAGAACGTCGGCGGCAGCCTCCGGCCGAGCCACGCGCTCAGGTCGCCGACCATCGCGACCACACGCGCCGAGTCGAAGCCGTAGCGGCGGAACGGCTGAACGTCGTCAACCTCTTCGGCCGGGATGCCGGCGCTGCGAGAGATTTTTTCGACCAGCCATTCGCGGACGGCCTCGACTGACCGCGTCTCCCTGACGGCGGCGGCCTTCGGCGCGGGCGGCGGCGGCAAGAGTTGCGCGCCGTCGCCCGAGCGAGTCTCGCCCCCCACGGCGTCGTGCGCCTGCCAGCGGGCCAACGCTTCAAGCGTCCCTTCGAGAAATTCGCGGCGGCTGGCGTGCCTCTGAATTTTTCCGCTCGAAGTCTTGTTGATGGTGCCGGTCTTGACGAGGACGACGGCGTATGGCTCTAGCTCGTGGCGCTCGGCGACGCGCTCGCGGATGGCCTCGACGACCTCCGTCGCGTCCGCCGCGCCGAACTCGCGTCTGACCTCCTGCACGAGCACGAGGCGTTCTTCGAGGCCGACTTCGATTGAGAAGGCCGCGCAGCAGCCGTGCCTCAACAACGCGTGGCTCCGTTCGGCCGTCCACTCGATGTCCTGCGGGTAGTAGTTCTGCCCGCGGATGATGACGAGGTCTTTGACCCGGCCGCCGATGAAGAGTTCGCCGTGGCGCACGAAGCCGAGGTCGCCCGTGCGCATGAAGGGGCCTTCCAGCGTGTCGGCGATGCGCGCGCGGAATTTCGCCTCGGTCTCTTCGGGGCGCTGCCAGTAGCCGCGCGCCAGCCCCTCGCACTTCACCCAGATTTCGCCGAGTTCGTCGGGCGCGCGGCGGCGCAGGGTCTCCGGGTCAACGATGGCAAGCTCCGTGTCCATGATGGGACGGCCGCAGCCGACGAGGGGGCGCGCGCCCGGGTGTGTCGGCTCGACCTCGATGACGCGCCGCTCCTGTTCGAGCGCGGACGCCTGCGCCGTGATGAAGAGCGGCGCGTGCGGCTCCGCGCCGCCGGCCGAAACCATCAGCGTCGCCTCGGCGAGTCCGAAGGAAGGGTAGAAGGCTTCGCGTCGAAAGCCGCACGGCGCGAACTTCTCGTGGAAGCGCTCAATCGTCTCGCGGTGGACGGGCTCGGCGGCGTTGCCGGCGGCGCGCCAACTGCTCAGGTCGAGCGAGACGCGCTCCTCCCGCGTGACCTTGCGGACGCAAAGCTCGTAGGCGAAGTTGGGGCCTGAGCTGTGCGTCACTCCGTAACGCGTCACCGCCTCAAGCCAGCGCGCGGGGCGCTGCACGAAGGCGAGCGGCGAGAAAAGATACGCGGGGACGCCGATGACGGCCGGGTGGACGATGCCCTCAACCAACCCGTAGTCGTGGAAGTTGGGCATCCATGTGGCGCTCACGCTCTCCGGCGTGTAGCCGTAGGCGCGCGCGAGGTGTTCGGACTGGTGAGTCAGACAGAAGTGCGTGACCATCACGCCCTTCGGCGTCGAGGTCGAGCCTGAGGTGTATTGCAGATACGCGAGGTCTTCGGCCGTTTGCGCGGGCGGCTGCCAGCGCGTGGCCGCGTCCGGGTCGATCTCGTCAACCTTTATCCAACGCAGCGCGCGCAGGTCGGCCGCGCCCTCAGGCGCGCGCTCGATCATCAAAAGGATGGCCGCGGTGGTGAGGGCGAGGGCCGGGCGCGAGTCGGCGGCGATGGCTTGCACTCTGGGCAGCGTGCGCCCGAGACGCGCGGGGTGAGGCGGCGGCGCGGGCACCGCCACCGCGCCCGCGTACAGGCAGCCGAAGAAGGACGTGACGAACTCAAGCCCCGCGTCGAAGAGCAGCAGCACGCGCTCGCCCCGCGCGCCGTACGCTTGCAGCAGCGCGCCGACGGCCCGCGCCCGTGCGTCGAGTTCGGCGTAAGTCAGACGCGCCGTCACGTCCTCGCCGTCGGCGAGGAAGGAGAAGGCCGTGCCCTCGGGCTGCTGCCGCGCCCTCCGGCGCAGGATTTCCGTGAGCGTGTCCTGGCTCCGTTGATTCATCCCCATGCTCGATCCGTGCCGCGACCGCCGAGCGCAGCCGCCCGCAAGACTTTTCGCTAAACGTTCTCCCCCGCCGCCCCGCGCCGCGAACGCGCGGTCTGCCGCCGTATCAGCTCGCGCCGTCTGCTCATCAACGCGGCGCGACCCGCCGACTCGCCCCGCGCCGTCTCGAACGGCTCGGCGCTCGGCGCGCTCAGGTGTTCGGCCAGCGCGCTCACCGTCGGGTACTTGAACAGCTCGATGACGGGCAGCTCCGCCCGCAGCGTCTCGCGCAGTCTGCTGTTGACGCGAATCATCAGGAGCGAGTGTCCGCCGAGGCCGAAGAAGTTGTCGTGGACGCCGACGCGCTCGACCTCCAAAACCTCCTGCCAGACGCCGGCAATCAGACTCTCCAACTCTGAGCGCGGCGCGACGTACGGCTCACCGGCCTCGCGGCTCGCGCCGTCGGGGGCGGGCAGCGCCTTGCGGTCGAGCTTGCCGTTCGGCGTCTGTGGCAGTGCTTCGAGCCGCACGAACGCCGACGGAATCATGTACTCGGGCAGTTGCTCCGACAGGAAGTTACGCAGGCCGCCCGGCTCCGCCAACGTCGGCGCGCGCGGCACGACGTAGGCCACGAGGCGCAGGCCGCCGCGCCCGTCGTCGCCCGCCGTGACGACGCACTCTCGCACTTCCGCGTGTTGCCTGAGCACCGACTCGACTTCGCCGACCTCGACGCGGAAGCCACGGACTTTGACCTGTTCGTCGGCGCGGCCGAGGTATTCGACGTTACCGTCGGGCAGGAACCGCCCGAGGTCGCCCGTCCGGTAGAGTCGCGCGCCGGGCCGTTCCGCGAACGGGTGCGGGACGAATCGCTCGGCCGTCAGCGCCGGGCGTCGATGATAGCCGCGCGCCACCCCCGCGCCCCCGACGTAGATTTCGCCGACCACCCCGACGGGGACGATTTGCTGCCGCGCGTCGAGGACGTACATCTCCGCGTTGGCGATGGGACGGCCGATGGGGACGATTGACGCCACGGCTTGAGCGGCGTCAACCACGTCCGCGCCGCTCGGTTCGTAATTGCTCGCCGTGACGGTTGTCTCGGTCGGCCCGTAAGCGTTGCTCCACTCGACGCGGTCGCCGACGAGCCGCCGCCAGCGTTCGAGCGTCGTGCCGAGCGTCTTCTCGTTGCCGACGACGACGCGCCGCAGCGTCGCGGGCAGGAACGCGTCCGGCGTCGCGCCGTCTGCTCCGTCGTCGTCAACGCCCCGCTCTTCGAGCGTCGTCACCCACTCCGCCCAGAACGACGCGGGCAGGTTCGCCAACGTCACGCCCTCGCGCCCGACGAAGCGGACGAACTCCTCGATGGTGTCGAACGCGTGCGCGGGGCGCATGACGGCGCGGGCCCCGGCCAGCCACGCCCCGAAGAACTCTTCGGCCGCCACGTCGAAAGAAAAGGACGCGAACTGCAACAGCCGGTCGCGCGGCGTCAGGCCGTGGTGCGACGCGAAGGCGAGGCTCGTGTTGACGAGCGAGCGGTGCTCGACGAGGATGCCCTTCGGCCTTCCGGTCGTCCCAGAGGTGTAGACGAGGTAGGCGAGGTTGTCCGCGCCGGCGACCCGCCCCAGACGGCCGCCCGCGCGCGCCTCCACCTCCCGCGCCTCCGCGTCGAGAAGGACGAGCCGCGCGCCGTGTGCGGGCAGAGATTCCGCGAGCCGCGTCGTCGTCAGGAGCACCGACGCCCCCGCGTCTTCGAGCATGAAGGAGAGGCGCGTCGGCGGGTACGCGGGGTCTAAAGCCACCCACGCCCCCCCGGCCTTGAGCACCGCCAGCAGCGCGACGGCCGCCCACGTCTCACGCTCCAAGAGGATGCCGACCCGCGTCTCGGCGCTGACGCCGCACGCGCGCAGATGGCGGGCCAATTGGTTGGCGCGCTCGTCGAGTTCCGCGTACGTCAGCCGCTCGTCGCCGCAGACGAGCGCCACGGCCCCGGGCCGCGCGGCGGCCTGCTCCTCGAAGAGTTCGTGGACGCACTTGTCGCGCGGGTATTCGCGCGCCGTGTCGTTCCACCCGACGAGGAGCTGGTGCCGCTCCTCTTTCGTCAGCAGCGGCAGACGGCTGAGTCGCACGGTCGGGTCGGCGGTGGCGGCGTCCAACAGCACCGCGAAGTGCCTGAGCATCCGCCCGACGGTCGCCGCGTCGAAGAGGTCTGTGTTGTACTCCAGCCCGCACAGCAGACCGTCCGCGCGCTCGGTCACGTCGAACGACAAATCGAACGGCGAGACCGTCGTGGCGTCGTCCAACAGGCTGACCTCCAAGCCGCCCATCCTCGGCGGCGGCGGCGGCGCGTTCTGCAAAGAGAACATGACTTGGAAGAGCGGCGTGCGGCTCGTGTCACGTTCAGGTTGTAACTCCTCGACCAGCTTCTCGAACGGCACGTCCTGATGCGCGAACGCGCCGAGCGCCACTTCGCGCACGCGGCCGAGCAGTTCCCTGAAGGCGGGGTCGCCCGACAAATCGGTTCGCAGCACGAGTGTGTTGACGAAGAAGCCGACGAGCGGCTCCAACTCCGTCCGGTTGCGATTGGCGATGGGCGTGCCGACGACGATGTCGTCCTGCCCCGCGTAGCGCCCGAGCAGCGTCTTGAAGACGGCGAGCAGAAGCATGTAAGGCGTCACGCCTTCGCGGCGCGCCAGTTCCTTCACCCGCCCCGTCAGCCCGAGTCCGACGAGGTGTGTGAGAATCGCGCCCCGGTAGCTCTGCACCGGCGGGCGCGGCCGGTCGGTCGGCAGTTCCAGCACCGGCGACGTTCCGCCCAGCCGCTCCTTCCAATATCTCAACTGCCGCCCGAGCGTCTCACCTTGCAGCCACCCACGCTGCCAGACGGCGAAGTCCGCGTACTGAATGGGCAACTCCGGCAACTCCGGCCGCCGCCCCGCCGCGAAGGCTTCGTAAGCCGCGCTCAACTCCCTGACGAGCACGCCGATTGACCAGCCGTCCGAAACGATGTGGTGCGTCAGCAACCAGAAGAGGTGTTCATCCTCGGCCAGCCGCACCAGCGCGGCCCCCACCAGCGGCCCGCGCAGCAGGTCGAACGGCCGTCCGCCCAGACGCGCGGCGGTCTGTTTGACCCTCTCCGCCCGTTCGACCTCCGTCAGTTGGCTCAGGTCTTTGACCGGGATTGACAGGGTCAGCCGCGGCGCGACGACCTGCACGGGACGCCCTTCGATTTCCGCGAACGTGGTGCGCAGGACTTCGTGCCGGCTGACGATTTCGTTGACGCTCTGTTCTAACGCTTCGACGTTGAGTCGTCCGCGGAGGCGGAAGGCGGCGGGCACTTTGTAGGGGCCGTTCGGCTCTAACTGTTCGAGGAACCAGAGACGCTGCTGCGCGAAAGAGAGTGGATGGTGCGCCGCCTCGCCTCGCCGCGGGATGACGCGCCCGCCCGCACGCTCGTCCGCCTTCTTCTTTTTCAGACGCATCATCAGCGCCGCGCGCTCCGCGGGTGAAAGCTCGGCGATGTTCTTAGCGTCCTTAATCATTAACCTTCTGCCTTCCGACCTGAAGTCCCCGCGCGGCCGCGACTCGCCCCCGGTAGCCGAATCTACGCCTTCCGGGCTTCAAAAAGTTACTCGGCGTCAACTCGACGCCGAGCGGTCAGTACTCGCGACAAACATCCGAGCGGCCAATGAGAGGGCGGGGCGTGTCCTAAATCGGAAAAGGGATTGGCGTAACGTGCGGGCCGCCTCGGCGTGCGCGGCTAAAGGTCAGCGCGCTCGTTGCTGAAGCGGGAGACGTTACGTTGGAATCATTTTTCCTCCGCTGAACTGGCATGCAGAGGTGAGATTAATTGGGCAAACGGGACGCGGGAACGATATGTCTGTGCCGGGACTGTTGTCAAGCGTGAAGCCGATACGACGAGTCTCAAACTTACTCGGTCGATGCCCCGCCGGCCTGCGTTCTCGGGCCGGCGACTTCCTGAGTGAAAACTGCTATATTGCTGGCGCTCACCAGTAGAAATTAGCCCGCGCCGGCTGACTCTTCTACTCTCTCAAAGCCTTGCCCCGTCTATCTGTTCCTCGAACCTTAACCGTTCAAACTCTGGAGGGAACATGAAAAGGATATTCTGGTTGTCAGTCGTCTTAGCCCTCACTCTCGCGGCTTCTCCCGCGGCGGAAGTGACGGGCGTCCGTACGTCCGCGCGCGTCGCGCAACGCGGGCAGAAGTTCCGCCGCGCGGGGGCCGCCGCCATCCGTGGCAAGTATATCGTCGTCCTCGACGACACGGCGGCGGGCCTGCGGGGGCGTTTCTCACAGGCGAGGCAGGTGGCCGACCTCCTCGGCTCCGTCTACGGCGGCCGCGTCGAGAGGGTGTTCGAGTATGCGCTCAACGGCTATGCGGCCGAGATGTCGGAGGAAGAGGCGTTGGCTTTGAGCGAAGACCCGCGCGTCCTCTTCGTCGAAGAGGACGGCGTGATGCACGCCCAAGCGGTTCAGACAAACGCCCCGTGGGGGCTCGACCGCATCGACCAGCGGACTCTGCCCTTGAGCGGAACCTACACCTACAACTGGACTGGCTCGAACGTCCGCGCCTACATCATCGACACCGGCATCCGCACCACGCACACGCAGTTCGGCACGCGCGCCGCTGTCAGCTTCGACGCCGTCGGCGACGGGCAGAACGGGCAGGACTGCAACGGCCACGGCACGCACATCGCCGGCACCGTCGGCGGCTCGACCTACGGCGTCGCCAAGAGCGTCCAACTGCGCGCCGTGCGCGTCCTGAATTGTGCGGGGTCGGGTTCGACCTCCGGCGTCATCGCGGGCGTCAACTGGGTGACGCAGAACCGCGTTCTGCCCGCGGTCGCCAATATGAGCCTCGGCGGCGCGCCCTCGGCCGCGCTCGACACCGCCGTGCAGAATTCGATCAACTCCGGGGTCACGTATGCCGTCTCCGCCGGGGGCTCCAACTCCGACGCCTGCAGCACTTCGCCCGCGCGCGTCGCCGCGGCCATCACGGTGGGCGCGACCACCACGACCGACGCGCGCGCCTCCTACTCAAGCTTCGGCACTTGCCTCGACCTGTTCGCGCCGGGCTCTTCGATCACCTCGGCGTGGTACACGTCCACCACGGCGACCAACACCATCAGCGGCACGTCGATGGCGACGGCGCACGTCGCGGGGGCGGCGGCGCTCTACCTGCAAGCCAACCCCGGCGCGTCGCCGGCCACGGTGCGCAACGCCCTCTTCAACAACGCGACGACGGGCCGGGTCACCAACCCCGGCGCTGGCTCGCCCAACCGCCTGCTCTACACGCTCTTCTTCTAAGGTCGGGGTAAGGAACACCGCTTCATAGAGACGACATCAAACTCTATGAAGCGGTGTAATATCCTTCGGCCTTCCCAAGTCTTCGTCAGGAGTCCCGACGCGCGAGGTCGATGAGAACATACGCCGCAGTCCTGTCTCTTCTACTGTGCTCCGGCCTGTGCGTCTCCGCACGGCAGAGCCCGACCGCATACGTAGACCCTTTCGTCGGGACGGGCGGTCACGGGCACACGTTCCCCGGCGCGACGTTGCCCTTCGGCATGGTGCAGCTCAGCCCCGACACGCGGCTGACCGGATGGGACGGGTGCTCCGGGTATCATTATTCCGACGACATCGTCTACGGATTCAGCCACACGCACCTGAGCGGCACCGGCATCTCCGACTACGGCGACATTCTCCTGATGCCGACCTCGGGCGAAGTGCGCCTGAACGCGCTCGGCGCGCGCGGCGCGGCCGACGGCTACGCCTCGCGCTTCAGCCACGGGAACGAGCGCGCCGCGGCGGGCTATTACTCCGTTAAGCTGGAGGACGACGACATCCTTGCCGAGCTGACGGTCACACCGCGCGTCGGCTTTCACCGCTACACCTTCCGGCCCGACGCCGCCGCCAACGTGATTCTCGACCTGACCCACAGGGACAAGGTGCTCGACTCCGGGCTGAGGGTGACGGCCGACAACCGCATCGAGGGATTCAGGAGGTCTGAGGCGTGGGCCAAAGACCAGCTCGTCCACTTCGTCGCGGAGTTCTCACAGCCCTTTAAGTCCTACGGCATCGCCGTTGACGGGCGCGTCGAGGCCGGACGTTCCGAGGCGCGCGGCACGAACGTCAAGGCGTTCTTCACCTTCGACGCGCGCGGCGGCGCGCCCGTTCTGGTCAAGGTCGCGCTTTCGCCCGTGAGCGCCGAAGGGGCCGCGAAGAACCTCGCGGCCGAGCTGAGGCACTGGGACTTCGACCGCGCGAGGTCGGACGCCGACCGCGTGTGGGCGCGTGCGCTCGGGAAGATAGAGGTCTCCGGCGGGACGCGCGAGCAACGGGTCAACTTCTACACGGCGCTCTACCACTCGATGCTCGCGCCCAACCTCTTCATGGACGTTGACGGTCGCTTCCGCGGGCGCGACCTGAAGGTTCACACCGCCGACGGCTTCGACAACTACACGGTCTTCTCACTCTGGGACACTTTCAGGGCCGCGCACCCGCTCTACACCATCGTCGAGCAGAAGCGCACGGCCGACTTCATCAACACGTTCCTCGCGCAGTACGAGCACGGCGGACGCCTGCCCGTCTGGGAACTGGCGGGCAACGAGACCGACACGATGATCGGCTACCACGCCGCGTCGGTCATCGCGGACGCCGCCGCCAAAGGCGTCAAAGGCTTCGACCTCGAACGGGCGTACGCGGCCATGAAGCACAGCGCGCGTCTGAAGCACTTCGGACTCGACGCGTACGCCCGGCGCGGTTACATCAGTTCCGAGGACGAGCCGGAGTCTGTGTCGAAGACGCTCGAATACGCCTACGACGACTGGTGCGTCGCCGTCGTCGCGAAACTCCTCGGGCGGCATGACGATTACGAATACTTCATCCGCCGCGCGCAGAACTACAAGAACCTGTTCGACCCCGACACGGGCTTCATGCGCGCCAGAAGGAACGGCGGATGGGTCACGCCCTTCGACCCGCGCGAGGTGAACTTCAGCTTCACCGAGGCCAACTCGTGGCAGTACAGCTTCTTCGCGCCGCACGACATCGGCGGACTGTTGGAGCTGTCGGGCGGCACCGGCAAGTTCGCGCGAAGGCTGGACGAGATGTTCGCCGCCGAGTCCGGAACCACCGGGCGGGAGCAGGCGGACATCACCGGGCTCGTCGGCCAGTACGCGCACGGCAACGAGCCGAGCCACCACGTCGCGTATCTCTACAACTTCGCCGGCCGTCCGTGGCAGACGCAGGCGCGCGTGCGCCAAATCATGGATACGTTCTACGCGCCCCGCCCCGACGGCCTGATCGGCAACGAGGACTGCGGGCAGATGTCCGCGTGGTACGTGCTGAGCGCCGCGGGACTCTATCAGGTCGCGCCCGGCCGGCCGCTCTACTCAATCGGCACGCCGCTCTTCGACGAGGTTCGCTTCAACCTTGAGAACGGCAAGACGTTCGTCGTCAAAGCCCGCGGCGTCACTTCCAAAAACATCTACGTCCAGTCCGCAAAACTCAACGGCCAGCCCTACAGCAAGCCATACCTGACCCACGCCGACATCATGAGCGGCGGGGAGATTGTCTACGAGATGGGGCCGACGCCGAACACTTCGTGGGGCACGCGCGACGGCCGACTCGCCGACGCCATCGCTGACCGCGAACGCATCACGCCCGTGCCCGTCATACAGGCCGGCGGCGATTCTTTCAAACATCGGATGACGGTGACGCTCAAGCCGACGACGCCCCGTCTGAAGCTCTACTACACGACAGACGGCAGCGACCCCGACGCGGGCTCGACGCCTTACAGGCGTCCCTTCGTCCTGCGCCGCCCGACGACCGTCAAGGCAATCGCGTTGGACGAGCGCGGCGTCCGAAGCTTCGTCACAACAGCGCGCTTCCGCCAGATACTCCACGACTGGAGGATACGCGTCGTGTCGAGGTACGCGCCGCAGTACAGCGCGGGCGGGCCCGACGCTCTGATAGACGGCGCGCGGGGCGGGGCGGATTTCCGCACGGGGGCGTGGCAGGGTTATCAGGGTCAGGACTTCGAGGCTGTGATTGACCTCGGCGAGGTGAAAAGCGTGACGCGGCTCGGGGCGGGTTTCCTACAGGACGTGGGGTCGTGGATATGGCTCCCGACGAGGGTGGAGTTCGAGCTGTCGCTTGACGGGGTCAACTTCTCGAAGGCCGCCGCCGCGGCGCACGACGTGTCCGACCGCGACACTCGTATCACGGTCAGGGAAATCTCTTCCACCTTTCCACGGCGCGACGCACGTTTCATAAGGGTCAGGGCTTACAACTACGGCGACGTCCCGCCGTGGCACCCGGGCGCGGGCGGGAAAGCATGGGTATTCGTCGACGAGATCAGTGTCGAATAGGTTCCGCTCGGCGGCATTCAGAGCGGTAGGGTTTTCGCTATGCGGCCAGACTAAACAGGCGCGCGGCTTCAGAACGCGTACGAGCGCCGCACGAGCGTCGTGCCCGCGACCCACGAGCGGGCATACATTGCGTCTGGCCCGAGCCGAGCCGCGGCCGGGTTCTCAATTCCGGAAGACTGGTCGACGACCGTGACCCGCACCGGGCCGCCCGCCGGGTCGACGACGAGCTTCAACTCGAAACCCTCGTCGCCCGCGCCGACGTGTCGGAACCCCCAGACCGCGCCTTCGGCCGCGTCGCCGCCGCCGGCCCCTTCATCGAACGCGCGACCGTCCACCGCCGCGCCGACGACTTTGCCCGTTTCGACGAACACGTGGAGCCACGGCGCCCCACGGCGCGACCTCACACGGACGGTCAGCTCGCGACGCCCGTCCGCGGCCGCGTCGCCGACGAGCGCCACCTCCGGCCCGTGGACGGCGAGCGTGGCCGCCGCCGCGGCCCGCT
>JBEVKV010000034.1:0-8491 GCA_040509515.1 Pyrinomonadaceae bacterium
CTCTTCACTCGGAGGCGGGACGGCGGCCGACGTTCTCGGCGAGCGACTTGGCCTCGGGGAAGAGTTCGAGGGCGCGCAGCATCTGCGGGTCGCCTTCGAGCAGGTAGCGGGTGGCGGCGTCGCCGCCGTAGCCGGCGTTGACGAGGTGCTCGCGAATCCTCATCTTGACGTACTCGATGTCGCGCTCGATTTGCGCGGGCGTGAGCCCCGCTTCGGGGTCGCGCTTGACGAAGTCGCGGAACGCCTGAAGCACGCGGTCGCTGACGGGGAAGTCGGTCGGCCGCGGCGTCCGCCCGAACTGCGGCTCGGCCGTGACGCGGTAGCTCTCAAGCCCCGCCACCTGACCGCCGGCCAACTGTCGCACGAAGTGGAAGACCTCCTCGTAGATGCGCGCGCGGACGGGCGAAGCCACTTCGAGCGGCTTGACCTCGCGGTCGGGCGTGATGCCGCCGCCGCCGTAGAAGACGCGGCCGCCCGCCGTCCGTATGGCCGGCCCCGTCGGGGTCGGCGCGGGCGTCGGCTGCGGGGCCGGGGCCGCTCCCGCGCCGTTGGGCGCGGCCGGCGTCGAAGGGTTCTGCGCGGGCTGCGTCTGCGCGTCCGCGTTCGGGTTCTGGTGCGTGTAGTAGTCGTAGATTGAGCCGCCCGCGTACGAGCGCTGGATGAGCCGGCCGTAGGGCGTGAAGTACTTCGCGGTCGTCAGCGTCAATCCCGCGCCGTAGGGCAGTTGGAAAATCCTCTGGACGAGCCCCTTGCCGAAGGTCGTCTCGCCGACGACGAGGCCGCGCCCGTGATCCTGCACCGCGCCGGCGACGATCTCAGAGGCCGAGGCCGACCCGCCGTTGACGAGCACGACGAGCGGGAACTCGACGGGGTCGTAAAATACGTTCTTGTACTCGCGGTTGTTCTCCTGG
Source organism: Pyrinomonadaceae bacterium (assembly GCA_040509515.1). Taxonomy (GTDB): domain Bacteria; phylum Acidobacteriota; class Blastocatellia; order Pyrinomonadales; family Pyrinomonadaceae; genus QHXN01. Next base: position 912 of record JBEVKV010000034.1, read on the forward strand.
TCGCGCTGGCGGACGGAGACGACGCCCTTGCCGCGCGGGACGAAGTGGCTCGCGACCTTGATGGCCTGATCGAGCAGCCCGCCCGGGTTGTTGCGCAAATCCAGAACGAGCTGCTGCATGCCCTGCCCGCTCAAACTTTCGAGCGCCTGCGCCAGCTCGTCCGAGGTCGTGTGCGTAAAGCCGCCCGTGAGTCCGACGTAGCCGACGCCGGGCCGAACCATGAAGGCGTTGCGGATGGAGGGCTGCGGGACGCTGCCGCGGCGGATGGTGAAGTAGAGCGGCGCCTGCGAGCCGGCGCGCTCCACCTTGATCGTGACGGGCTCGCCCTCGGGGCCGCGCACGGCCTTCGAGACGGCCTGCGTCGTCCAGTCGCGCGTGTCCTTGCCGTCCACCTCGACGATGCGGTCGCCGAAGCGGAGCCCCGCCTTGGCGGCGGGCGTGCCCTCGATGGGCGTCTGGACGTAGACGCCGTCGCGGTGGCGGAGGATGGAGACGCCGATGCCGGTGAAGCGCGACTCCTGGTCTTGCAGCAGGCGTCGGTACTCGATTGGCGTGAAGTAGTTCGAGTGCGGGTCGAGCGACAGGAGCATGCCCTGCACGGCGGCCTCGTTGGCCTTCTCGTAGTCCACGGTGTCGACGTAGTTCTCCGAGATGACCTGAAGCGCCTCGGTGTAGGCCGACTCGATGCGCGCCGCGCCGCCCTCCGCGCCGGTCGCGGACTGCGAGAAGGCGCGCCGCCCGTAAATGCCCCCGACGAGCGTGGCGGCGGCGATGATGACCGCGGCCGTGATGCGTCCGAACGTCCTGCTGCTCATATTTAAATCCCCGAACCCCGCCGTTACTTTGAGCGTTTCCCGCCTGAGTGGGATTTTATCACAGCAGCAGTCGGTAGACGGTAGGCATCAGGCGGTAGAAAAAATCGCCGCCGGCGAACCGCCCGAGCGTAGGCGGCCGCGCCCGCCGGGCGGCAGCCCTACTGACTACTGTCTGCTGGCTACTTTCTGCTATATTTTCGCGGCGGAATCAGAGCTGGAAGTTTTACCGAACCGATGTCTTCATCTTCTCTTTCCATCATCATCCCGGCCTACAACGAGTCGGCGCGCATCGGGAAGACCTTGCGACAGGTCGTGGCCTACCTCGAAGACCAGCCGGGCGGCGGCGAGGTCGTCGTCGTGGACGACGGCTCGAAGGACGACACGGCGCGCGTCTCCGAGGCGGTCTTCGCCGAGTTGGGCGCGCGCCGCGTCGAGACGCGCGTCATCCGCGTCGAGCCGAACAGGGGCAAGGGCAACGCCGTCAGGACGGGCCTTTTGGCCGCGCGCAACACCGTCGCCGCCTTCTTCGACGCAGACCTCTCGATGCCCGTCACCGAGACGCCCAAGCTCGTCGAGCCGATACGCTCGGGGCAGTACGACGTGGTCTTCGGCTCGCGCGCGCTCGACCGCCGGCTCATCGGCACGCACCAGCCGTGGGCGCGCGAGCAATCGGGGCGCGTCTTCAACCTGATGATGCGGATGCTGACGGGGCTGCCCTTCAAGGACACGCAGTGCGGCTTCAAGGCGTTCCGCATGGACGTGTGCCGCCCCGTCGTCGAGGGCGCGCTCATCGACCGCTTCGGCTTCGACGTGGAGCTGCTCTTCATCGCGCACCGCGCCGGCCTCAAGATGCTCGAATACCCCGTCCGCTGGGACGACGTGGAGGGCGGCTCGGTCAGCTTCAGGGCCGGGCTGCAAGGCTTCGCCGAGCTGAACGAAGTCCGCCGCAACGCCGCCCGCGGCCTTTACGACGCGGCCGTCGCGGGCGCGCGCGAAGCGGCCGAGCGCGTCAGAAACCGCCGGCGTCTGGTCGGCGAAACGGAAGTCGAAAGCGACGTGTCGCCCGAACTCGCGGGGCAGAGGATTTGAGGGCTTACCTCGGAAGGGGAGTGATGACGGCGCGACTCAACGTCAACATCGACCACGTGGCGACAGTCCGGCAGGCGCGGCGCGCGCCCGAGCCGAGCGTCGCTGCCGCCGCGCTCATCTGCGAGGAGGCCGGGGCCGACGGCATCACCGTCCACCTGCGCGGCGACCGCCGCCACATACAGGATGAAGACCTCTACACGCTCAAGCGCGTCGTCACCACCTACCTCAACGTCGAGATGGCCGTCACCGAGGAGATGATCGGGATCGCCACCGACGTGCGCCCCGACGCCGTCTCGCTCGTCCCCGAGACGGCCGGCGAAATCACGACCGAGGGCGGCCTGGACGCCGCGTCGAACTTAGACCACGTGCGCGCGGGCGTAGACCGCCTGCGCGAAGGCGGGCTCTTCGTCAGCCTCTTCATCGACCCCGACCCGCGCCAGATAGAGGCGGCGCACAACGCCGGCGCGCAGCAGGTCGAGCTGTGCACGGCCGCCTACGCCGAAGCGACGCTCGGCGCGCGCGCCGTCCACTCCGAGGGGCGCGCGCGCGCGGCGGCCGAGCTGAAGCGTTTGCGCGAGGCCGCGACGCTCGCGGCGCAGTACGGTCTGCACGTCGCCGCCGGCCACGGCCTCACCTACCGCAACGTCACGGAGGTCGCCGCCATCCCCGAAATCACCGAGTTCAACATCGGACACAACGTCGTCTCGCGCGCCGTGCTCACCGGCCTCGCCGAGGCCGTCCGCGAGATGCGCGCGCGCATCCGCGAGGCCAAGCTCTAAGAATTTGAAATCTCAAATTTGAGATTCAAATCCTCCCGACTTCGTTCCCCCATCGCCGGGCTGTTAAAATGGGCTCGCTCCCCGGCAAAAAAATCATTAACAACGGAGAAATCTCGTGCCCCTGTTCGTCCCTCATCGCGTGAGCCCGGCGCGCGCGCTCGTCCTCTTCGCCGCGTGTCTCTTCATGCTTCAGTCCGCGCGCGCGCAGCAGCCGCAGCCGCCGGCGCAGACCATCAAGCTCGACAGGATTGAGTTCAAGGGGCTCGACCGCGTCAAGGAGCCGGAGGCGCTTGAGAAGAGCGGACTCGCGGTCGGCCAGAGCGTGGACATCGACGCGGTCGAGGCCGCCGCGAACCGGCTGCTTGAGTCCGGCCTCTTCGTCAACCTCAGCTACAGGCTCAAGGGGACGACCGACAAGTCCGTGCTCACCTTCGAGGTCGTCGAGCGCAAGTGGACGATGCCCGTCTCGTTCGACAACTTCGTCTGGTTCACGGATGAAGAGTTGACGACGGCCGTCCGCCGCAAGTTCCCCGCCTTCGACGGCACCGCGCCCGAGTCCGGCGGCGTCACAGACCAGATAAAGCTCGCGCTCGAAGAGCTTCTGCGCGAGCGCAAGGTGGAGGGCTCGGTCGAGTACACGCTCTCGGAGAGCCCCGTCACACGGCGCGTCGAACACCTCTTCAGCGTCAAGGGGCCGGGCCTCCGCGTCTGCAAGCTCAACTACGCGGGCGCGCGCGCCGTCCCCGAGGAACAGCTCGTGACGAAGTCGGGCGGCATCTTCGACAACGACTATTCGCGCGCCTACGCGGCCGGCTTCGTCGAGAGCAGCCTGCTCCCGCTCTACCACGAGAAGGGCTACCTGCGTGCCTCCTTCGGCCCGCCGAAGGTCGCGCCCGAAACCTCGCCCGAGTGCAAGGGCGTGGCCGTCAACTTCACGGTTGACGAGGGCTCGATCTACGTCTGGGACAAGGCTTCGTGGGAGGGCTCGGCGGGCTTGACCGCGCAGGAGTTGGACGCCGCGCTCGGCATGCGCAACCGCGAGGTCGCCAACGCCGTCAAGATAGCCAACGGCCTCGCGCGCGTGCGGCGCGCCTACGGCCGCAAGGGCTACCTCGGCGTGCGCATCAAGCCCGAGACGGAGTTCGACGACACGGGGCGCAGCGTTTCGTACCTCTTCCGCGTGACGGAGGGGCCGCAGTACCGGATGGGCGAGCTGGTCGTCGCGGGGCTCGACGAGGTGTCGGCCAACAACCTGCGCGGCCGCTGGCGTCTGCTGCCGCGCGAAGTCTACGACGAGGGCTACGTCGAAGAGTTCGAGAAGAAGGCCGTGACCGAGTTCGTCCGCGAGGCGGCGCGCGCCGGCAACGCAATCCCCGGCGGGCTCAAGCTCAAGAGCGTCGTCTCACCCGACCACGAGAGGCACACCGTTAACGTCACGCTCAACTTCACGCGCGGGGCCGCGCCGGCGAAGCCCTGACGGCGCGGCTTTCGGGGTTCAAAAACCCGGCCGGTAGATACACCGAGGCGGGCGGCGTCAAAGGCTCCCGATCCTTCAACGCGCGCCCGCCCGGCGCCTTTCGACCTCTTACAAGGCCGAAATCTTTTTAAGCTGTCAGCTTCAATCCTTCTTCTTCGGCGGCGCGAACCCCATGTGCTTGTAGGCGGCCGGGGTGCAGACGCGCCCGCGCGGCGTGCGGTTGAGGAAGCCGATCTGGATGAGGTACGGCTCGATGATCTCCTCGATGCTTTCGCGCTCCTCGCTGATGGAGGCCGAGATGGTGCCGACGCCGACGGGGCCGCCGTCGAACTTCTCGATGATGGTCGTCAGGACTTTCCGGTCGATCTCGTCGAGTCCGAACTTGTCCACCTCCATCTCGTCCAGAGCGCGCCGCGCCACCTCGCGCGTCACGCGCCCGTCGTACTCCACCTCGGCGTAGTCGCGCACGCGCCTGAGCAGACGGTTCGCGATGCGCGGTGTCCCGCGCGCCCTCCGCGCAATCTCCGAAGCGCCCGAAGCCTCCATCTCGACGCCCAGAATTTCCGCCGAGCGGTGGACGATGATTTCGAGGTCTTTCTGCGAGTAGAAGTCGAGGTGGAAGACGATGCCGAAGCGCCCGCGCAAGGGCGCGGTGATGAGCCCGGCGCGCGTCGTCGCGCCGACGAGGGTGAACTTCGGGAGGTCGAGCTTGATGGAGCGCGCGGCCGTGCCCTGCCCGATCATGATGTCGAGCTGGTAGTCCTCCATCGCCGGGTACAAGACCTCTTCGATCTGCGGCTTGAGCCGGTGAATCTCGTCGATGAAGAGGACTTCGCCCTCCTGCAAGTTCGTCAGGACGGCCGCGAGGTCGCCGCCGCGCTCGATGGCGGGCGCGCTGACCGACTTCAAGGGCGCGTCCATCTCGGAGGCGATGATCTGCGAGAGCGTCGTCTTGCCTAAGCCCGGCGGGCCGAAGAAGAGGACGTGGTCGAGCGCCTCGCGCCGCGCCTTCGCCGCGCGCAGGAATATCTTGAGGTTGGTCGTGATCTTCGGCTGGCCGACGTACTCTTCGAGCGAACGCGGCCGCAGGCTGGACTCGACGAGCTGGTCTTCCTGCGTCGCCGCGCCCGAAATCTCGCGCGGCATCTCGATGACGTTTTTCGCCGCCTCCGGCGCTGCCTGTGACATCCCTGAAAAGCCCCCTTGCCTGTCCCGACTCCCGCTTCGTTTGAGGTCGCCATTATGCCACGCGCGGGCAAATGTTTCAAGCATGAAACGACTCGGAGGCGAAAAAAATTATCGGGCGGCGGACGAAAAACTGCGCGCCTTACCTCTCGTCGAAGTAAGGCGCGCGGTCGGAGCTTCGGAGGCTCGTTCGTGGGCGGCGTTTAGCGGAAGTCGGCACCCCCGGCGGCCGGGCGCGCGGCGCGGGGCGCGCCCGTGTCGTCCCCCGAGGCGAGTTGGAGCCGCGTGCTGGCGCGGTCGAGTTGGGCGCGGACTTCGGCCTGTTCTTCGGGCGTGCCGGTGAAAGCGCCGAGGCGGCGTTCGGCCTCTTCGCGTTCGAGGCGGGCGCGCGCGGCGTCCACCTCTTCGGGTAGCTCGGCGAGGTCGGCGAGGACGGAGACGCGGTCGTTGTTGACCTCGACGAAGCCGCCTGAGACGAGGAGCCGGCGCGTCGCCCCGCCTTGCGTGTATGACAGGACGCCCGTCTGGAGCGCGGAGATGAGCGGCGTGTGGCCGGGCAGGATGCCCAACTCGCCGCCTAAGCCCGGCACGGTCACCGCGTCCGCCTGCTCCGAGAGCAGACGCCGCTCCGGCGTGATGACATCTAGTTGAAGGGCCATTGCTCTTTACGCTCCGGCGGCCATGTTGGCGGCCTTCTCGCGCGCCTCCTCGATGGTGCCGACCATGTAGAACGCCTGCTCGGGCAGGTCGTCGTGCTTCCCGTCGATGATCTCCTGGAAGCTCTTGATGGTGTCGGCGACGGGGACGTACTTGCCCTCCATGCCCGTGAACTGCTGCGCGACGAAGAAGGGCTGCGAGAAGAAGCGCTGCACCTTGCGCGCGCGGCTGACGACCAGCTTGTCGTCGTCGGACAGTTCGTCGAGGCCGAGGATGGCGATGATGTCCTGCAGGTCTTTGTAGCGCTGTAGAATCTGCTTGACCGCCTGCGCCGTGCGGTAGTGCTCCTCGCCGACGATGCGCGGGTCGAGGATGCGCGACGAGGACGTGAGCGGGTCGACCGCCGGGTAAATCCCCAGCTCGACGATCTGGCGCGAGAGCGCGGTGACGGCGTCGAGGTGTGCGAAGGTCGTCGCGGGCGCGGGGTCTGTGTAGTCGTCCGCGGGGACGTAGACGGCCTGAATGGACGTGATGGAGCCGGTGCGCGTCGAGGTGATGCGCTCCTGCAACTCGCCCATCTCGGTCGCGAGGTTCGGCTGGTAGCCCACGGCCGAGGGCATGCGCCCCAAGAGCGCGGATACCTCGGAGCCCGCCTGCGTGAAGCGGAAGATGTTGTCGACGAAGAGGAGCACGTCGAGCCCCTGATCGCGGAAGTACTCGGCGACGGTGAGCCCCGAGAGCGCGACGCGCAGGCGCGCGCCCGGCGGCTCGGTCATCTGGCCGTAGACGAGCGCGACCTTCGACTGGCCGATGGTGTTCATGTCCACCTTCGTCATGTCGAACTCGCCCGTCTCCTCGAAGTGCTTGTTGAACTCCTCGCCGTACTGGATGACCTGCGACTCGACCATCTCGCGCAGGAGGTCGTTGCCCTCGCGCGTGCGCTCGCCGACGCCCGCGAAGACCGAGAAGCCCGAGTGCTTCATGGCAACGTTGTTGATCAGCTCCATGATGAGCACGGTCTTGCCGACGCCCGCGCCGCCGAACAGTCCGATCTTGCCGCCGCGCAGGAAGGGCTGGATGAGGTCGACGACCTTGATGCCGGTCTCGAACATCTCCATCTCGGTCGCCTGCTCGTCGAGCGTGGGCGCGTGGCGGTGGATGGGGTAGCGCTGCTCGGAGTTGACGGGGCCGAGGTTGTCCACGGGCTGTCCGATGACGTTCAGGACGCGGCCGAGGGTCGTCTCGCCGACGGGGACGGTGATGGTGCCGCCGGTGTCGGTGGCGATCATGCCGCGCACGACGCCTTCGGTCGGCTGCATCGAGACGGTGCGGACGCGGCTCTCGCCGAGGTGTTGCTCGACCTCGACGATGAGGTCGATGGGCTCGGGCACGTCGAAGCCCGCGGAGGTGACGCGCAGCGCCGTGTAGATCGGCGGCAGGTAGCCGGCCTCGAACTCCACGTCGAGGACGGGGCCGATGACCTGGACGACCCGACCCGTTGGGCGTCCGTTGGTGTTCTCGTAGCTGGACATACCTTTATTTAATGCTCCTCTTCGGCAAAGCTGTAAGGCGAGAAAA
>JBEVKV010000035.1:0-11021 GCA_040509515.1 Pyrinomonadaceae bacterium
GGGCGGCGAGAGGTCGCCCGCGCCCCGCCGTTTTTGCGCGCGTGAGTTAAGCGGCTGTGGTGCCAACGAGTAACCCCGTCCCGCTTAATGTTTCGGTTTGACAACCCGTCCGCGCCAACATATAGTGTGCGTCTCCCGCAAAGGCTCTAGGGACTGTGTGTCCCGGGGTATCCGTAAAGGCCGAAAACGCTCAGCATGTTCAAACTCCAACGCCTCGAAATCACCGGATTCAAGTCCTTCGCAGACTACACAGACCTCGTCTTCACAGGCAACGGCATCACCGGCATCGTCGGCCCCAACGGCTGCGGCAAGTCGAACGTCGCCGACGCCATCTCGTGGGTTTTGGGCGAGCAGAAGGTGAAGAATCTGCGCGGCGGCGAGATGAAGGATGTCATCTTCCAGGGCTCGAAGAACCGCGCGCCGTCGGGGATGGCCGAGGTCGTGCTCCACATGGTGCGCGACGAGACGTTTGAGGAAGAGTCCGACATCGAGGACATCGACGCGACGCTCGAAGGGTTGGACGATCAGGCGGGCGCGGTCGAAGAACGCCTCTCGCCGGAGCTAGAGGCGTTCGCGCCGCAGACGCCCGCGCTGCCGGCGGCACCCCCAGACACGGACGCCGCGGACGCCGCGCCGGCCGGCCCTGACACGAACGCCACGAACGGCGCGGGCGACCCTACGCAGACAGAGTTCGCTGCTGCCGCCGCCGCGGAAGGCGAGGCGACGCAGGCGCTCGCCGTCGTCACGCCGGACGGTGCCGCCGCCGTCGCCGCGCCGAAGTCGCGCGCGCCCCACAAACGACACTGGCGGCCGCGCCGCCTCGCGCTCGACTTCGCGCCGGGCGAGAGCGTCTCGGTCACGCGCCGGCTCTACCGCGACGGCGAGAGCGAGTACCTCTTAAACGGCCGCGTCTGCCGGCTGCGCGACATTCAAGACCTCTTCTCGGGGACGGGGCTCTCCGGCGCACACTACGCCATCGTCGAGCAGGGGCGCATCGGCCAGATTCTCTCGGCCAAGCCGATGGATCGCCGCACGCTCATCGAAGAGGCCGCCGGCATCACCAAGTTCCGCGTGCGCCAGCGCGCGGCCGAAGCCCGCCTCGAAGCCGCGCGCTCGAACCTCAGCCGCGTCTCCGACATCATCTCCGAGATAGAGCGGCAGGTCGGCTCACTCAGACGGCAGGCCGCGAAGGCGCGCCGCTACCACCAGATTCGCGAGGAGCTGCGCGAGCTTCTGCGCAAGGTCTACGCCGCCGACGAGCGCGACTTGAACGCGCGGCTCGAACGCCTCGGCGCGGGGCTCGACTCCGCCAACGAGGAGGTCGAGCGTCTCGCCTCCGAGCTTGAGGAGCGCGAGGAGGACGCGCGCCGCGCGACGACCGAGGCGCGCGGCCGCGAGGAGGAGTTGTCAGAGGCGCGCGCCGCCGTCTCGGAGTCGGCGCTGAAGTTAGACCGCCGCGAGCGCGAGCGCGCGTATCAGGGCGAGCAGATTGCGTCGCTCGAAAAACGTCTGGCCGAGGTGCGCCACGAAGCAGAGGCCGTGCGCGGACGCCTCGCCGCCGTGACGGCCGAGAGCGAGTCTCTCGTCCTACGTGACGTGCAGATGCGCGAGGCGAGCGAGCAGAGCGCGCGCCAACTCTCGGAGGCCGAGGAGGCTTACGCGCGCCGCACCGCCGAGGTGCGAGACGCCGAGTCGCACATCGAGTCGGCGCGCGCCGAGCTTCTGACGCACACGGCCGCCGCCGAGCGTCTGGCCGAGATCGGCCGCCAGCTCGAAGCCGTGCTCGACAAGCTGGCCGCGCAGGCCGAGGGGCTGGTGCGCGAGGGCGAGCGCGCTTCGGCCGCGCACGAGCAGGCGAAGGCCGAGGCCGAGAAGCTACAGGGCGAGATCAAGTCGGCGCGCGCGCACCTCGACGCGCTCTACGCCGAGCGCGAGGCGCGCACGCGCGCCCTCTCCGACGCGCGCGCCGAGGTCGCCGCCGCCGAGGCCGAGCGCGCGCGCGCGCGCGACGAGTCGGCGCGCGTCCGGCACCGCCTCGACACCCTGAGCGAGATCGACACGCAGCACTCGCTCTACTCGCAGTCCGTCCAGCGCATCTTCGCGCCGGCCGAAGGCGACGCGCCGCGCGACTTCCACGTCGTCGCCACGGTCGCCGACGTGCTCCGCGTCGAGCCGCGCTGGGAGCGCGCCGTCGAGAGCGTGCTCGGCCCTTACCTGCAATCCGTCATCGTGCCCACGCCCGACGACGCCGTGCGCGCGGCCGCGTGGCTCCGCGCCACGGGCGCGGGTCGCGCCACCTTCCTCGTCGCGGGGATTCGGGGCGGAGCCGCCGAGCTTGACGACGCGGGCGAGGCGGCGGCGGGCGCGGTTGACCTTGAGATTGACGAGGAGACGCGTGTCGCCTCTCTGCTCGGCGCGCCGCGCGAGATAGGCGCGGTGCTCTCGCGCACGCTCTCGCGCGAGATGACCGCGCGGGTCGCGGCCGACCTTGAGCGCGCGATGCTGCTGACGCTTCCCACGGGCGAGATGTGCGTGACGGCGGCCGGCGAGTGGGTCGTCGCCGGCCAGCTCATCGCGGCGGGCGGCCACCCCGTCTCGGACGAGGGCGCGGGGCTCCTCGCCTTCAAGCGCGAGATGCGCGAACTGGAACTCCGCATGGTCGGGCTCGAAGCAGACCTCGTCTTCGCGAGCGAGGCCGCGCAGAGCGCGCGCGCACGCCTCGGGGAACTCGAAGACGCCTTCGTCCTGCTCAACGACGAGATCGGGCGCGAGGAGCGCGAGCACGTCGCGCGCGAGGTGAGCGCCGCGCAGCTACAGCAGGAGATCGAGCGCACCGAGCGCCACATGCGCGTCGTGGCCGACGACGCCGCGCGGCTCGCCGAGGAGCGCCGCGAGGTCGAGGAGCGCCGCGCGCGCCAGCTCGCCGAGCTTGAGACCGCGCAGGCGGCGCGCGCCGCCGCGCAGACCGCCGTGTCGGGCGCGGCCGAAACGCTCTCCGAGGCGCGACGCGCCGCGGAGGCCGAGAGCGAGAACCTCGGCGCGCAACGCGCGCAGGCCGCCGCCGCCGCCGAGCGCCGCCGCGCCGCCGCCGCCGAGCTGCGCCGCATGGAGTCGGAGGCCGCGGAGCTTCACACGCGTCTTGAGCGGCACGGGCAGGAGGAGGCCGAGGCCGCCGGGCGGCTCGAAGCCCTGCGCCGCTCGCTGGCCGAACTCGACGAGACTTCGGCCGGGGCGGAGGACGAGCGCGCGCTGCTCGAACGCCGCGTCGGCGAGTCGGCCGCGCGTCTGGGCGAGGCGCGCGAACGCGCCGACGCGCTCTCGCTCGAAGTGACCGAGCTTCACCAGCAGGCTTCGTCCGCGCGCGACGCGCGCGCCGCGCTCGAAGTGCAGCGCGCGGAGGCTTCGGCGCGTCTGAACTTCGTCCGCGAGTCGTGCGTGAGCGAGCTGAACCAGACGCTCGAAGAGGTCTCGGCGCAGCACCCGCACGAGGAGGACTTCGACCTCGAAGCCTCGCGCGCGCGGTTGGAAGAGCTGCGCGCGCGCGTCGAGTCGTTCGGCGCGGTCAACATGATGGCGCTCGAAGAGTTGGCCGAGAACGAGGAGCGCCTGACGTTCCTCACCGCGCAGCGTCTGGACATCACCGACGGCATCAGCTCGACCGAGGAGGCGCTGCGCGAGATCAAGCGCCGCTCGCGCGAGCGCTTCCGCCACGCCTTCGAGGAGGTCAACCGCAACTTCGGCCAGTTCTTCGTCGAGCTCTTCGGCGGCGGCCGCGGCGAGATGAGCCTGCTCGACTCCGACGACGTTCTGGAGAGCGGCATCGACATCGTGGCGCAGCCGCCGGGCAAGCGTCTGCAGAACGTGCTGCTGCTCTCGGGCGGCGAGAAGGCGATGGCGGCGCTCGCGCTCGTCCTCGCCATCTTCCGCTACCGGCCGTCGCCCTTCTGCCTGCTCGACGAGGTGGACGCGCCGCTCGACGAGGCCAACGTCAGCCGCTTCACCACGAAGATTAAAGAGATGGCGACCGACACGCAGTTTCTCGTCATCACACACAACAAGCGCACGATGGAGATGGCGCGCGCCCTCTACGGCGTGACGATGGAGGAGGCCGGCATCTCGCGCCTCGTCTCCGTGAGGTTCGAGTGAGCATGGGGTTCGGGAAGTTCGCTCTCTTAACCGCCGCCGCGCTCGTCTCCGTGACGGGCGCGGCGCTCGACGCTTCGGCGCAGAGTTCCGCGCAGCGCAAGGCGACGCCGCGCACGACGCCGACGCCCGCGGTCGAGCAGCGGCAGCCGCAGAAGGTTTCGACGAGGCCGGAGGAGGGGAAGGGGGCCGACGACGTGCCCGCGTCGGTGAGGGCGGGCGTCCCTGCGAAGCCGAAGGAAGACCCGAACGCGGCGCGCTACACTTACGAGTTCCGGCATCCGGACTTCCTCGTCTACTTCATCCACATCGAGCACGACGACGCGGGGCGCGGCCACATACGCTTCGAGCGCCGCATGGACACCGAGCAGCTCACCGAGCCCTTCGAGCTTTCGCCCGCCGCGCTCGCGCGGGTGCGCGCGAAGTGGGAGGCGCTGGGCTTCCTCGAATCCGGGGCGAACTATCAGGGCGAGCGCACCTACCCGAGTTCGGGGCAGACGCGTCTGACGGTGCGGCGCGGCGGGCAGGAGCGGACGACCGAGTTCAACTACAGCCAGAACGCCGACGCGCAGGGGCTCGCGCAGGAGTACCGCCGCGCCTCCGAGCAGGCGCTCTTCGTCTTCGAGGTCAAGGTGGCCTTAGAGAGCCAGCCGCTCGAAACGCCCAAGCTCATCAACCGCCTCGAATCGCTCATCGCGCGCGACTACCTCTCCGACCGCCAGCAGCTCGTCCCCCTCGTCCGCGAACTCTCCGAAGACGAGCGCGTCCCCCTCGTCGGCCGCAACCAGGCCGCCCGCATCCTCAAAAAACTAGAGAAGCTGGCACAGTAGACAACGCGCCGGCCGTCACCGCGCGGACATGCGCGCCTCTTCCTCCGGCCGCCCGAGACAGACCTCTGGTCTGTACACATTACCCTTAGGTGGAGTGGGAGTTTTCTCGACCCAGCCTACACTTGAGTCGAGGAGGTGGAAATAGCGTCTTTGCTCATCAATGCATTCAGTCTTAATTGATCCCGGTAGGAGGTCGGGCGGCGAATTCTCCAGCACATTGAACACTAACCTTAAGATGTTCGCCACGTCCGGAGGCAGCTTATACCCTTCTGCATCATACTGCTTCTCCATATTGCTATCCGTATTAGTTATAACCCCGTACAGGTATAAGCCGCGTTCCGCCGGCTTCTCGCCATTAAACATGGCAAGGTTTTTGTGTTCGACGTGGTTGGCCTCCAGCGACTTGAGGTGAGCCTCGTTCAGGACCCTGCTTCCGAGATAAACACGCGCCTCGTCGGGCTGGGTCATGTCGGTCAGGTTTTTAATGTCCCAGAAGCTATGCCCCGACGGCCACGGCTTGCAATTTAGTTTATCCAACTCCTCTTTCCAGAAGACCGTGGTGCCGCTGCCCTCCGACCCGGCGTAGAACTTATATTTCCCTCCTAACCACCCCTCAATATCGCAAATATTTTCGAAGCGTAGTTTGCCATTCCGACTCTTCCCGAGAATATTTCCGAAGTCTCTCTCCAGCCGGGAATCCGCGTCGCCGTTACTGCTGGTGACTAGAAGCATATAGAGCGGATCAACGCCGAGGTAGACCTCGAAAACGTACTCCGGCTTTGTCCCCGGCTGCCCTTTGGCGCGCCGCCTGAGCTGGGTGATGTCCAATCTGTTGGCGGCCATGACCAGGATGGAATTTTTCTCGAAGGCAGAGCCGAATAGCTCCGCCGCCGTCTCCGTCGGCCCTTCCAATATCGGGACGTTAAATTTTTTAGGGTCGCTAAGGGTGTCTATGATTTTATGCGCTTGCAGGTATTTAAAAACCGTCCCGCTCCCGAGCATGATGACCTTCTCATTCATGCCTCCGGCGCCGGCACTCAGTTCGGCCAACGTGGTTCGTTTACCTGTTCGGACTCCGCCGATAAATGTCGCAGCCGCCGCGATGAGCGCCACCAAGACGGCCGCGATGGCATTTATTCGAGCGGCCTTGATAACCGCTATGGCCTCACTCACCGGGCCGGGCTTTTTATTCTTTGTCATTTAGTCCTCCCTTCAAGCAAAAAGTCTAAATGTTTGGCCTCGGAGGCACAGTTTTCAGCCTCCAGAGCCGGGTCACGCGATGCGGAAGCCGGAAACTGAGCCCCCGAGGCTGAAATTTGAGCCTGATTTGTGTGAAGGTTGAGCCCCGGAGGGTCAAAGTCGAGCCCGCCGGGAGTGAAAGTCGAGCCTCCGAGGTTCGACTTTTAGCCTTGAGAGCTTCGATTTTGACCCTCCGGGGCTCGACTTTCGGCCTCTGGAGGCTCGACTTTCAGCCTCTGGAGGCTCGGGTTTCAGCCTCCGGGGCTCACGCGAGGGGGTAAAAAGGCCGGGGCGTGAGCCTCGGAGGCTGAGAGTTGACCTGTGTGGGCCGGGAGTCGGGGTTTATTGCTTGTCGAGTTCCGTCTTGTCGGCCGGGGCGGGGCGGGACTTGCGCGCGAAGCGCTGGCCGAGGGCGTCGAGCGCGCCGTCGAGGGCGGGGCCTTTGCCGGCGGCGCGCGCGAACTGGTAGACGAGCAGCGCCGAGGCGTAAGCCTCGCCGCCGACCGCCATGTAGGTGTCTTCGACAAGCTCGGTCAGTTGCGAGAGCGCGGCCATGATGGGCGCGAGCCCGTCGAGCAACTCCACGTCCTTGCGCATCTCCGCCACGTCGAAGGAGCGCGGCAGGATATCCTCATTCTGCTCGGCGACGGTGAGCGCCTGCGTGACGAAGCCGCGGCTCTTGTCGCCCATTTTCAAGAGCGTGCGCCGCTCCTCGGGCGTCAGGTCGATGAGGAAGGGAAGTTTGGTGCGGATGATGTTGATGGCGTCAAGCACGGCTTGACGGTCGGTCTGCGAGAGGGTCGCGCTGACGCGGTTGTCGGGCATTGTGTGTCCTCCGCGCGCGGCGCTTCGCGGGTCTGAGGTCGCCGCGCGGCTCTGGCGTTGATGAGAGGCCGGGCGGTTGAGTCCGCCCGAACGCTTCGCCCCCGGTGCTCGAAAAAAAACGCGGGCACGATAGCACACGCCCCGCCGCCCACAAAGCATTTTCACGACGCGGCCGGGACGAAGCGCAGCGCGCGGGCGGGATTTTCAGCGGGCCGCCGTGTGCCGTAACGGGCAGACGCCTGTGCCGGGTTCCATTATAAAACTCGGCAGCGCCGGGCGGGTGAGCCAGGGCAACTGACCCAACCTGTGCGGCGGGCTCGGGTTGAAACCGACTCGCCTCGCTTGGCGCCAGAATGATGCGGGCGCGTTATCGCAGCGACTTCCGCATCGGCACGAACTCGATCCGCACGCCGTCGCCGATGTCGTACCCGACGCGCTCGTCGCCCTCGTAGCCGCAAGCCTCGTACAACCTGACGCCCGGGAGCGTCGCCATCAGCTCGGCCGAGCGGAAGCCGCGCGCCCCGGCTTCGCCCTCGCACGCCGAGAGAATCGCGCGGGCTATCCCTTGCCTCGCGTAGTCGGGGTGGACGAAGAAGGCGCGGATTTTGGCGGGCTCCGAGGCGGGGTCTAGCTCGCCCGCGTCGCGCGCGGCGTAACGGTCGCCGCCGAAAAGCGTCCTCCTCCTGCTCCACCCGCCGCAGCCGATTAACGTCCCCGCGCGTTCGGCGACGAAGTACGTCCCGTCGAGAATCAGTTCCGTGTCGACGCCGAAGACCGCCGCGACCGCCGCCTCGATCTGGCGTTCGGAGTAGTCTCCGCGGCTCAAGCCACGCGCGGACGATTCGATGAGACTCTCTATCGCCGGCCTGTCGTCGAGGGTCGCTTTCCTGATGACGTAGTCCATACGGCCTCACGCCGTCCATCTGGCCCGGAGCGCGGCGACCTCTTCGGGCGTGAAGAAGTGGCGCGTGTATTTTGAACCGAGCATGTCTTCGACGTAAGCCTCCGGGAGCTTGAGCGCGTCGAGAAACTTCCGGTAGGTCGCGCCGTAGGGTTTGAGCGACGAGACGTTTTTCGGCGCGAGCGAAAGCCCACGGACGCCGAGGAACTCTTCGACGCACTTCGCCTTCGCCCCGTCCTCAAGGTCGGAACGCATGACGAGGATTTCGTAACGGCCGGCGTCGATGCGCCGGTGGCCGGCCCCGCGCGGGAACTCGTAGTCGTAAACGTCGACGCCCAACACGGGCTTGAACTCGATGTCGAACCAGTCGAGCGCGCGGCGGTGGTCGAACCTGTCGTGAAACTCGCCCAGCAGCCTCGACAGCGTCACGCGCTCGTGCGCGTCGTGCGTCCCCCACAGGGCGTCGAGGGTTTGGAAATAGAACGAGACGTTCCTGCCAATCGGCTCGCGAACCATGGTGATGATTTTGGCCCTGTGGCCGGGTCTGATGACGCCCTCGAAGAGAGTCGCGCCGATGATGTCCGTGTCCATCTGGAAGCCCGCCGGCCCGCTCGCTCTAACTTTGGAGCGCAGCCGGCGGATGTTGTCCGGGTTCATCATGTGAACCTGAAAGACGTTCAGCCCGGCGTCCGCCAGCGCGTCCGTGACGGCCGTTGAGCCCACCTTCGACATCAGGTAGACGAGCACGGGCGGGCGGCGGCCCTCGACGCACCGCCTGACGGCTTCGAGACACTCGCGCCTCCTGCGCCGTCGCCAGCGCAGCACGCCGAGCGCGGCCCACGCCCGCCAGCACCCGTCGCCGAGTCGCGTGTGACGACCTCCCGAAATCAATCGTCCGCCCACGATAAAAATCCGCTCACTCGAAGCCCCATCGCTTCAGCGCGCGGTCGCGCCGGCAGGCCGAGAGCGGGCGCGCGCGTGCGCTCTCGATTGCGAGCACCCTCTGCTCTTCGCGGTTGACCCTCACCCGCATGCACGCGCAGCCGTGGCCGTAATGCCCGTTGGTCTCGACCCACTGTTTGGGGGTGAAGCTCGGCCAGTCGCCCTCGGCTTGATGACCGCCCTGCACGCTGATGATCCACTCGGCGTCGCGGTCGTGAAGTGAAGCGTTGGCGGGCGTCGGGTTGCTGAACCAGCCGCAGCGCGTCTCGGCCGGCGCGGGCGCGGAGGCGGGCGTCGCGTGCGGGCGTGCGGGCGCGACCGCCAGCGCGACGAACAGCAGCGCGACGAACAGCAGCGAGCCGGCGAGCGGCAGCCGAAGTCTTAAGAGTCTCATGTTCATCATCTCTCCCGCCCGGCGTGCGGACGCTTCGTCACCGGCCGGGCGGGTTTCGCCGGTCTCAGAAGTCTACTCGAAGAAGTTGCGGCCGCGTCCCTTGTTCTCCTTGCGCCAGACGCGGAAGAAGACGACGACCGCCGCGACCGCGGCGACCAGCAGCACCCCCATCAGTATCAGCGTCAGCATCAGCCCCGCGTTGTCGGCGTCTACGTTCATCGACTCTCCTTTTTTCAGTCGGCGCGCCCGAGCATCCGGCAGAACTCGACGACGCGGTTCTCGGCCCAGTGGCGGTCTTCGCCCGAGGCGCGGTCGGAGAGGAAGCCGACGTGGCCGCCGTCGCGCGTGAGCACGAGCAGCACCTCGGGGTTCTCCGCGATGCCACGGTCGAGGAAGGGCCCGGCCGGGATGATCGGGTCGTCGAGCGCGTGGATGACGAGCGTCGGGACGCGTATGTCGGGGATGACCGCGCGCGAGCTTGTGCGCGCGTAGTAGTCGGCGGCGTCGCGGTAGCCGCCGTGCGGCGCGGTGATGCGCTCGTCGAACTCGCGCACGGTGCGCACGCGGCGCAGGGAACGCGTGTCGAAGGTGCCGGGGCGCAGGCGGCTCTTGCGTCGGACGCGCTCGCGCAGGTTCCTCACGAAGTTCCAGCGGTAGACCGCGTTGGCGCGGCTCTCCAGAGCCGAGGCGCAGGAGTCGAGGTCTATCGACGGCGAGACGGCCGCGACGCCCGCGAGCGCGGCGGGGAAGTTCGCGCCGTAGTTGCCCGCCAGCCGCAGAACCATGTTGCCGCTCATCGAAAAGCCCGCGAGGAAAATCTCACGCAAGCCTTCGCGCCCGGCCAACTCATCGTTGAGAACGCGGTCGATGTCGCCGGTCATCCCGCTGTGGTAGAGCGTCTCGGCGAGGTGCTCGGTGCCGCCGCAGTTGCGCATGTTCATCGCGACGACGTTGAAGCCCGCGTCGAAAGCCTTGCGCGCAGAGCCGAGCACGTAGAGCGAGTCGGCCGAGCCTTCGAGCCCGTGCAACAGCATGAGGGTCGGCGCGTCGCGTCGCTCCGTCTGCCAGCGGCAGCGCAGGAGCACGCTCGTGCCGGGCTCGACCTCGACGACGCGCGACTCGTAGAGCGCGCGGTCTGGGCGGAAGGACTTGCGGCGCGGGTAGTGGAGCGAGGAGACGATGGTCTGCGCGTGCGGGCCTGCGAAGAGCGCGTGCGGCGTGAAGGGCTTGCGCGCGAAGGCGCGCGCCACCTCGGCGAGCCGCGGGCTCAAGACTTGCGCGGGGATGTGCGGCGCGGCCTGCGCGGGCGTAGCGTTCGCGTACCGCCCGGGTTCGTTGACGGTCTCCGTCGTCATGGTCGTCGTCGTGTTACGCCAGCCGCGTCGGCTCGGACGTGGGCGGGTCGCCGGCGGGCGCGGGGCTCTCGGGCTCGCGCACGGGCGCGGCCGGCGTCGGCGCGTCGGGCGGGAGCGGCAGCGGCTCGGGTTGCGCGGGGTCTTCGGGGTGCGTGGGCGGAAGCTCGGGCTGCTGCTCGGGCTGTGGCGGCTCGGCGTTCGGGTTGCGGGTCAAAGAGTTCACCCTCCTCGTTAGCAGAATGCCAAGACTCTAGCACGAATCGGCATTGCGCCACAGAGGCGCGCACGCGGTCGTGTGAATTGTCGGAGGAGTCCGGCGCCGAAGGGCTTCGCGGCTTTAACGACACGGTCGGCGACCCCGTAGAAGAGTAAGCGGGCCGTTAAGCCGTGGG
>JBEVKV010000036.1:0-32521 GCA_040509515.1 Pyrinomonadaceae bacterium
CTGGTCAACACTACCGCCGGGTCGCTCCCGGGACTGCTGTGTGGGAACCGTCTGTCCATCAAGCTGTCCACCCCGAGCAACGGCGTCGAACTGCTTTTGACGCGCGCAAACTCGGAGACCGCGCCGACCGTCGAAGCCTATAACAGTGAAAGCAGGCGGGTCGCCTCGGCGCAGATGCAGAACCCCTTCAACCAGCCCGAGACCATCAGGCTCAAAGGGGAGGACATCACTCGCGTCGAAATCAAACAGCCCGTTGCAAACTCGGCCTACCTGCACCGCCTCTGCGCCGACGGCCTCGGTGACGAGACGCTACAGGCCAGAGTCAAGGTCACGGCCTACTCGGGGACGACGCCCGTCCGCAGCATCTTCGCCGTCGGCCACCCGGGGAAGGTCGTCTCCGCCATCGTCGAGGCGGACGCGATGACCTCGGTCGAGGTCGGCACGGGGCCCGCGGCGCTCGTCGAGCTGTGTTACCTGCCGGTCGCGCAGGACGCGACGAAGGGTTGGGAGCGCATCCCCGAACTGACGTACCCGATGGGGCTGCCCGTCACGCAGCCCGACTACCCTTGCGGCGTGGCCTCGCCGCATGCACTCCTGACGCAGCGCGTCCGCCACCACTGGCCGCCGGGCTGGAACGCTTCGGCCTTCATGGAACTGCACGACCAGTTGAAGGAACTGGTCAGAGGTGGGCCGGGCTCACAGCCGATGGCCGACCGCATCTTCGCGGAGCCGCAGTCGTCGGCGAACGCGCCGGACGCAGACCCGCCGCGGATGAGCAAGTTTTACATCCTCGACATGGTACTGCTCGCCTCGCTCCACCCGGCGCTGGCGCAGG
Source organism: Pyrinomonadaceae bacterium (assembly GCA_040509515.1). GTDB lineage: Bacteria > Acidobacteriota > Blastocatellia > Pyrinomonadales > Pyrinomonadaceae > QHXN01. Next base: position 836 of record JBEVKV010000036.1, read on the forward strand.
CGGTCGGCCTCTACTGGGTTGACCGGACGGTTGTGCCCGACGCGGCCTACGACTATCTCATCGTGGCCGATCACACGGGCGTCGGGCAGCTTAACCCCACGCGTGTGCTCGGCGTTATACAGTCCTCAGGCTTCGCGCAACTCGACGGTTATATCGTCTTCAATAAACGCGCCGTCGCCGAGCCGCCGCTGCCGCCCCCGACCGGCCTTGAAGCGCAGGAGGTGTCCGGCGGCACCTTCCCCGACGCGCAAGGGGAGTTGCCGCAGTCGAGCAACAACGCGGGCCTGCGCTGGGACGTGGGCTGGGATGACTCGGGCGCGCTCCTGCCGCAGAGCGCGTTAATGTATCTCGTCTGGCGCGCAGACCTCGGCGACGCCGCGACGCCCGCGCCGGTCTCGACTTACGGTCTCGTCACCAAACTCCCGCCCGACGACCCGCGGCCCGTCATGGTCTCCGAGTCGCGCCTGCCCGACAACCTCACGGAGCGCCCGCCCGACTGGCCGCAGGGGCCGCTCCACTTCATCGACCGGAACCTGAAAGACGGCTGGTACGGCTACGGCGTGAGCGGCATCGACATCTTCGGCCGGCACAGCGCGCGGGGCGCGCCGGTTCAGTTGCGACTGCTCGACCGAATCCCGCCGCCGAATCCGACGGGCGTCGAAGCCTATGCGCTCGACCCCGGAGACCCTTATCTGCAACAGGATGCGCCGTACCAGCACTGGCGCGACGCGCTCGACGACTCCGTCCGCGAGACGCTCGTCGGCCTGCGCGTCCGCTGGCGCTGGACGAACGCGCACCAGCGCCAGAACCTCGACACGCGCGAGTTCCGCATCTACTTCCACCCCGGCTCGCGGCCGCCCGACTCCCGCGACCAACCCGTCAACTGGCAGGAGCGGTACTTCGTCGTTGACTACGAGCAGAACTTCGAGATCGACGCGCACAACGGCGACCGCGCCTACGAAATCTTCCTCCCGCCCGCGGACTCGGCCGACCTCGTTTCGATACCTCTCAACCCGACGACGGCCGAGCCGGTCGTCTACGCGCACGTCGGCGTGAGCGCGGCCGACGATAAGAAGCATGCGGTCGACTCGCGCCCCGCGGGCGCGTGGGGCAATCGTCCCGGCAACGAAGGCCCCGTCGGCCCTCCCGCCAAGATATATCGCGTGCTGCGCGAGCCGCCGCCGCCGCCCGAGGACGTGCAGACAGGCGAGCGCCTCTACGCCTCGCCTGCCGATTACCACGGCCTCTCTTTCTTCACATACCGCTGGAAGCCGCGGCCCGACATGATGCTGCACGTCTTCCGCGCTCTCGACGACGGCGTCTTCCGTGCCGACTGGGAACACCGCCGCCTCCCGCTGAACCTCGACGCGACACAGGCCGACCTCTTCCCGCCCGGCTGGAACGCGGCCACACGGCAGGCCGTCGCCGACGAGTTGAACCACCTCAACACCTTCATCGACATCGAAGACGGCACGGGCCCGGCGCAGGCCGCCGCTTACTACCGCCAACTCTCCGACGCGGCGCTGCGCGTGCTCGCAGGACTCCCGACCAGCGAAGACGCCTTCGCCCAACTCACCGTCAACCCGCTCGACCCCGACCACGCGTCCAACGCCGACCGCAAAGGCCCCGACGCTCCCGACGAATACGCGCCCGACCCCGACCGACGCGCCTTCATCGACGCCCTCGACGGCCGCGCCGCCAACCGCTACTTCTACCGCGCCGCCTTCGTCGACGGCGCGCACAACCTCGGCCCCTCGGGCCTGTCGAGTCCGCCCGTCTACCTCCCCAAAGTCGTCCCGCCGCGCACGCCCGTCGTCACCAAAGTCATCGGCGGCGAAAGACGCGTTACGCTCCGGTGGGCCGCCAACCGCGAGCACGACCTCGTGGGCTATCGAATCTATCGAACGGAGTCTGAAGCGAGTGCGAGGGACGTGAGGCTGATGGATTCGGCGGCGACTTTAACTCAAGTGGAGATCAACCTGAGCGACCCGGCCGCCGAGTGGACTGACGAAGGCGGGCTGGTCGGCGGCCACAAGTACTTCTACAGACTCGCGGCCATGGACGCGTTCGGCAACGAGTCGGAGCCAACGCGCGTGTTCTGGCTCGTCGCCGTGGACACACGCGTGCCGCCGGCTCCGACCTGGACGGAGAAGTCATGGCTGCTGCGGAGCATCAACGACAGCTCTTTCATCCCTTGGCCCGAGGATAACGTCGTGCCCGAAAACTACCTGCCCGCGCTGCGACTCGGCTGGCGCTCCGAGACGCCCGAGCCGGAGTTCGTCGTGACGCGCATGCTCTCGGGCGGCGGGGCGTGGGAGGGGCCGCGCAACGCGCTCCAGCGGCCGAGCGCGAACGACCCGCACGAGTTCGTCTTCTTCGACTTCGAGGCCGACCCGGCCGGTGAAATCCTGTACCGCGTGAAGGTGCGCTCGTCGAGCGGCGTCTGGTCGATTGAGGACGCGATTCTGTCCGTGCCGCCGAAAGGGGGAGAGTGATGGAGATAGAACTGGGCAATAAATTCTTCCTCCCCATCATCCGGCCGCCGGAAAAGAAGTTCAACCCCTTCAGCGTCTCTGAGGTGGTTGACGCCCTGAACATCGCGGAGACGATAGCGTACTACGGCGACCTTCAGGCGCAGGGCGTGAACGTGCTGGCGTCGCCGCCGCCCGCCCCGGGCAGCCCGATGGAGATTCTCATCGAGAACAGCGACGTGACGCACGAGACCGACGAGGAGGAGCCTGTCTCGACGGTCTTCGCCATGACGAGGGGCTTCGTGAGTTACAAGGCCGGCGAGATCACGCTCCGCGTCTGGCCGGCCGACTTCAAGTCGCTCGCGAAGCTGCCCGACGGGCCGCCGCGTCCGAACCGCATCGTCTACGGCTCGCTCGACGCGGACTCGGTCGAGGAGGCCATCGAGGAACAGGTCGCGGAGCTTGACGAAGCTATCCTCAAGGAGTCATGGACGCAGACCAATTCGGGGGCGGCGCCCGACCGCGAGGCGTTCGAAGCGGCGTTTGTCGAGCGTTTCATGGACGGCGACGCGGAGGTCTACGTCGAGGCCGGCACCGCGCTCGGCGAGGCTTCAATCATCCCTGCGGCGGCGAACGCGCCGGTCGCGCGGCTGACGCTGGCGGCCTTCTTCGACGCGGCAGGCTCGCCGCCTTCAATCGAGGTCGCGCCGGAAGACCTGATAGACAACGCGCTGCGCCCGAAACTGCTGCTGCTGTTCACCGGCCACCCGCTCGTCAAGGCCGTCAGCGGCCCCGTCCAGATTCACTTCAAGTCGCGGTTCTTTATCTGGGACAACACGTCCGGCGTGCAGGACTACGTGCCGCTCGCCAACGGGCAGGTCACGCTGCTCGCCGGCCCGAACCTCTCCAACCTCCCGAGCCTCCCCTTCGACACCTACGTCGAGGCCGCGCCGCCGTTCTTCACGGACGCGAACGGCTTCATCGACGTTATCGCCCCGCCGCTGCCGTCGCGCGCCCTCATCCGCTTCAGGTACGCGACCGCGGGCAACACCTACGGCGTGCGCACCTATGCCGAGGACGTGGAGACAAACCCGCACAAGGCGAGGCAATACGTGGACAACCTCCTCGTCAACACGAAGGAGTACAGGGCCAAGTACGAGTTCTTCCCGAAGTACAAGAGCTTCGTCAACGACTTGGCCGAACACGGCGACGACGAGCAGTACGGCGCCGACCGCGGGAACATGGAGAAGTACGAGAAGACCATCCAACCGCTGGCGCTCGGCGCGATCTCGGGGTTCATACCGGCCATCACCCACCGCGACATGTTGAAGCACATCAGACAGTTCGAGGAGGGCTACAAGGCCAGCGTCATTCCGCCGAAGAGCAAGACCCTCAACATCCTCTTCGAGGGCGACTCGTGGGTGAACTACCCCGTCGCCTTCAACGACATCTACGGTCATCTCGACCAGTTCATCTGGTCGAAGACGAAGCCCGACGTGACGTACAACCGGATTCCGCTCCAGCACTTCGGCGACCGCTCCAACCAGATGTTCTACGCCGCCTCGCCCACGGACGACCGCCAGTGGAACTACACGCGCGACGCGCTCTCCGAGTACAAAATCGACCTCATCGTTATCAGCAGCGGCGGCAACGACGTGGCGGAGCCGGGCATCAGCAACAGCGCCGGCAAAGCCTGGGTCACGGACAACTTCACGGACGGTTACTTCGACCCGTTCCTGGCGCAGGGCACGCTCTCCGGCGCGGACATGGATACGGCCGAGAGGCTGTTGAAGCTTTCGTTCTCAGTGATGTTAAAGAACCACCGCTGGTACTCCTACTTCAACCCCGGCGTCGTGCTGAAAGACGAGGCGCAGATGAAGGCCGTGCTCGACCCGCTGCTCGCCGCGCTCAATCAGGACTTCGGCCCTTCCAACCCGCAAGCGCAGGCCGGCAGTCTGGACGAGATAGGCCACAAGGTGATTGCCAACTTCCCCGACACGTTCGCGCTGGGGAGCAACGAAGACCTGCTCTTCAAAGAGGTGTTCGACGCCGCGGTCTTCGCGCAGCGTTTCGCCGCCGTGAAGACCAACCTGTCGACCCTGCTCGACGAGGCGCAGAATCGCGGCATCCCGGTCATCACACACACCTATTGCTACCCGCTCTTCAGCGAAAACCCGACCTCGTACTTCGGCGAAGGCGACTGGAGAATCACCGGCCCGTGGTTCGCCCACCGCTTCAGGGAGGCGAAGGTTCTTGACCGGCGCATCCAGAAGATTTGCCTGAAGGTGATACTCGACAGGTTCGTCACAGACATCCTCCAACCGCTGAAGGCGGCGTACCCGCTCTTCAACTACGTCGATGTCCGACGGCTCAACGCCTCGACCGACACCTGGCGCGACGAGATGCACCTGCGGGGCGGCGGCTTCCGCGAGGTCGCGAGCAAGATTTACGACGCCATCGCCGCGCACCCGAACCTCTCCAACTTCTTCCAGTGAGTCGAAACCATGTTCTCATTCGCTCCGTTCAGCAAGACGCTCCCCAAGTGGCCGCAGAAGCTTCTGCCCGAGGACAGCCACGCCCTCGAAGAGCTTGGCTTCACGGACTTCGACATCGTTCAGGACGATGAAGCGTACGAGACGAGCGGCAAGATCGGGTGGCTGAAAGAGGTCGAGCTGCCGCTGCCCGCGCTCGACTCGGTGAGCCTCGTACTGCTCGGCGGCAGCGGCATGACCGAGGCGGCCTTCACCTACCGCCGCCGCCCGGACTTCGAGGTGCGAGTCGTCAACCTCAACGCCTCGCTCCGCCTGAAGAAGAGCTTCCTCCGCCGCGTCCACCTCGTGGACGGCAAGTGGGAGCCGATGCTGCTGCCCGATGGCAAGCCGGCGCCGGTGGATATCACGCTGGGGGGGACGGACGTGTCGCTCACGGCTGACTGGGACATCACCGTTATCAACCAGCCGACCATCACGATTCCGGCGGTCGAGTTGGGCACGACAGGCATCGTCCTTGAGCTGAACGAAATCGAACTCTACCTTTCGGGAAAGCAGACGCCGCCGCCCGGCGAGCAGCAGGGCTTCAAGGGCGTCTTCATCAAGTCGGCCGAACTGCACCTGACCGGCGGGCTCACGTCCGACGTAGCGCCCGACAACTTCTCCGCGAACGACCTCCTCATCGGCTCGTCGGGCATCAGCGGCACCATCGCGGCGAACTGGGGCTCGAACGCCAGCACGAACGTCGCTGCAAAACTCGCGGCCACTGGAAGCGGCGGGGGTGGAGGCGAAGGCGGGAGTCTCTTCGGCATTCCCTTCAAGCTCAAGAGCCTTGAGCTTGAGTTGAAGCATAACCAGTTCCAGAGTTCCGCCATCAAAGGCGAACTGACGCTGCCGTTCTTCGACTCGCCCGCCGACGTTGAGGTGAGCATCGACGCCGACGGCGGTTTCGCCGTCAAACTGGACGGCATCGGGCCCGACGGCCTGAAGACGCTGACGAAACCCGACATCCTTGAGCTGACGCTCGACAGCATCGAGTTCAAAGTCAAGGGCGGCGAGTTCGAGGTGAAGCTCAGCGGCGCGGTGAAGCCGCTCGTCGGCGGGGACAAGGGGCTGAAGTGGCCGGGCTTCAAGGTCGAAGGGCTCTCGATTGACTCGAAGGGGCATGTGAAGCTTCAGGGCGGGTGGCTCGACCTGCCGCAGCAGTACGAACTGAACTTCCACGGGTTCAAGGTCAGCATCACGAAGCTCGGCTTCGGCAAGACGGAGGACGGGGGGAAGTGGATCGGCTTCTCTGGCGGCGTGAAGCTGGTGGACGGGTTCACGGCGGGCGCGTCCGTCGAGGGCCTGCGCGTCACCTGGTACGAGGACGGCCGCGACCCGAAGGTCAGCTTCAACGGCATCGGGGTCGAGTTCGAGGTGCCGGGTGTGCTGCGCTTCAAGGGTGCCGTCTCGTACCGCGAGCTTGTGGTGGACGGTCAGGACGTGCGGCGCTTCGACGGCGACATCACGCTTGAACTCACCGCGCTCGAACTCGTCATCGACGCCAAGCTCGTCATCGGCCGGGCCGGCGGCCCGCAGGGCGAGTACAACTTCTTCGCCATCTACCTCGGCGTCGAACTGCCGACCGGCATCCCGCTCTCGCCGATCCCGCTCGCGCTCTACGGCATGGCCGGGCTCTTCGCCTTGCAGATGGAGCCGAACAAGAAGAAGAAAGAGGAGTGGTACGAGGGCTGGTACAAGCGGAACGTCCCCGGCGTGACCGACCTCAAAAACAAGTGGGTCAACCGCCGCGGCAGCCTCGCGCTCGGCGGCGGCGTGACCATCGGGACGACCGACAACGGCTTCACCTTCGCGTGCAAGGCGCTGCTGGTCGTCGTCTTCCCCGGCCCCATCATCATGCTCGAAGGGAAGGCCAACATCCTCAAAGACCGCGCCAAGCTGAACGACGAGCCGTTGTTCCGCTCGCTCTCCGTGCTCGACATGCGCCAGAAGATGGTGCTGATGGGGCTCGACGCGCGTTACAGGCAGGACGAGACGAGCGGCAACGTCCTCGACATCCGCGCGGGCGTCGAGGCTTACTTCCACGAGCCCGACGACTGGCACATCTACTTCGGCGTGCGCGAGCCGCGCGAGAGGCGCGTCCGCGCCGAAATCTTCAAGCTCTTCGAGGCCAACTCCTACTTCATGATCGACCCGAAGCAGTTGGCGACGGGCGCGTGGGTCGGCTACGCGCGGCGCTGGCAGTTCGGGCCGGTCGGGCTCAAGCTGGAGGCATGGCTCGAAGGCAACGCCGTGGTGAACTGGAACCCGCTCCATTTCCACGGAGACCTCTGGCTGCACGGACTCGTCGAGTTGAACGTCTTCAGGTTCAGCCTCGGCCTCGGCGTGGACGCGCGCTTCGCGGCCGACGTGCGCGACCCCTTCCACGTCGTCGCCAATTTCGAGGTCTCGGTCAGACTGCCGAAGCCGCTCAAGAAGAAGCACTTCGACATCACGCTCGAATGGGGGCCCGACGCGAAGTGGCCCTCGCCGCTCCCTTCGCCGTTCAAGGAGGCGGCCGTCGAACACTTCAAGAGCACGACGACGTGGCCGCTCGAAACGCGCACGGGCGGCGGCCCCCCGACGGGCGGCGAGCCGATTGTCCCACTCGACTGCCGCCCGCACGTCAGCTTCCGCCGACCCGTCCACGACGACGCGCGCGTCGGCGTCAACCCGCAGCCGCCGCAGCCCGGCTTCGAGCGCATCGGCGACCCCGCGAAGGACGAGGGGCCGGTGAAGGTGCGCTACGCCTTGAAGGAGGTCTGCCTGTTCAAGTGGCAGCCGCAGACGCAACGATGGCGCAGCGTCGCCGTCGCGGGCCGCCCGCCGGCGGGCGGCGAGCGCACGCTCTACGGTTCCTGGGCCGCGGTGCCGCAGATACCGTCGGGCGCGGGGCAGGCGGCGGTGGCGAACGACAAGCTCTGGCTCTGGTCGAAGACGCCCTTCGACTACACGCGCCACGGCGGCGGCGACGGTGACGACTGGTTCACAGAGCACTTCCCCACGTACCCCTGCATCCCGCAGGAGCTACCCGACCGAGAGGTCTGCTGCGACTTCGAGAAACTCGACCGCGCACAGGCGCTTGAGTCGCCGTGGCGTTGGCCCGAGCACCCGGAGATAAGCGTGAGCTGGCTGCCGCGGACGCCGCTCCGCGTCACCTACCTCGACCCGCCCTTCAGAGGCTCCACGCGCGCCCTCTGCACGCCGGCGGCGGCGCGGCCGGTTCCAAACGCGTCGTTCGCACTCCTGACCACCAGCGAGGGATTTGGTTTCATCTCTCAGTACAGCCCCACGTCGTTCACCATCGACCTCTCCACGCCCGCGAAGCGCGTGTCGGTCTGGTTCGTCGAGAAGAAGAAGAAGGCCGGGAACGTCTGTCTCGACTTCCGCCAGCGCGCGAGCGGCGACGTGAAGCTGCCTTTGAAGGAACAGGGCGTGACGATAAGTCTGCACGTCAACTTCCCCGTGAACGGCGCGACGAGTTTCGAGCCCATACAGACGACGCTGGGCCAGTTGACGGGGCTGAGCTGCTACGTCCTGACGTCGGCCGACCCGCGGAGCGTCACGCCCATGCTCCTGACGCTGCCGTGCTCCGTCAGCGTCGTCGAACTGTTGTTGACGCAGACGCCCTTTCCCAACGCCTCGGAGCCCGTGACCGTCGAGGCGTACAACGCCGCGGGCGACCGTTTCAAGAAGACTCTGCTGAACCTGACGGAGCAGCCCGAGGTCGTCCGCTTTGAAGGGGAGGGGATCGACCGGCTCGTCATCGCGTCGGCAGGCGGCAACAAAGTCTATCTGCACCGGCTCTGTTTCACCTGCATGGATACGCCCTCCGCCGTCACGGCCCACGGATTCAACCGGGACGGCGAATATCTCGGAAGCTCCGAGACCCGCGGCGACATGGTCGCGCTGACGGGCGAGAACCTGACACGGGTCGTCTTGAGCGGCGGCGAAATCTGCCTGCTCAAAGTCTGCGCCGTCTTCGGCCCCGACCCGCGCGAGGTCGCCGAACGCGAGGAGATGGCGAAGCACCTCAAGAGCGAGGTCGCGCGCTGGTCGCAGGAGGGCGAGGTGCTGGAGCCTTTCTCTACCTACCGCCTGCAAGTCGTGACGAGGACTGAAGCCTACGGCGTGGACAAACTCGCCGGACAGACGAAAGACCTGACCGAGACCGCACACTTCGACTTCCGCACCGAAGGCCCGCCCGGCCTGACGAAACTCTCTGTGCCCGCCGGGCAGAACCCGGACAAGTTCGACAGCGGACTGGAAGACCTGACGCGCTACGTGCGCCAGACGACGCCGGCCACCGTCCCGGCCGTCGGCGAGAAGCCTGCGATGGCGAAGCCCTTCTATCGCGCCTACGACGTCGAGGTCGAGTTTAACGAGAACTACGTCGATCTGATGTACCGCACTAGCGGGCGCGACCTCGGCCTCTACCTCTACGACAACAATAACCGTCCCGTACGCGACGCCGAAGGGCGTTTGCTGACGCAGAGCGGGGACTGGGGCGCGGTCGATGAGGTGACGTTGACGGCGGGTGAGCGGCGCTGGCTGGCGCTGGCGGCCGGCGGGAACCGCTGCCTGCCGCCAATCGAGGAGTCGAGCATCGTACGCGACAGGAAGCTGACCTCGGCCGTCGCCGCGCGCCTGCTCGAACCCGACACGGTCTACGAAGCGCGGCTGATACCACTGTTGCTGCGCGAGGGCTTTAAGGGCCACGCCGCGGGCACCGCGGCACAAGGCCCGGCGGGCGCGCTCGGGCGCTGGCGTGTCCACGACGAAGGCGACACGAATGCGCCTTCACACTGGGAAGTGCGGGAAACCCCCGCGCCGGTCGCGAAGTACCTGATTCAAACTTCCGGCATCAAGGGCGGAGGCGACGACCCGACCGACCCGTTCAAGCCGGGGACGCTGCTGCTCTACGGCGACGACCCGTCGTTGGCTTCGACACACCCCGAGCAGCCCTCGAACTGGACTGACTACCGTCTGAGCGTCTACCTGCGCGCGGATGACGCAAGCGCCATCGGACTCGTCTTCCGCTACCGCGACGCCGACAACTTTTACAGGGTCTCGATGGACGGCACGGGCGTTTATCGCCGCCTCGTCAGCGTTGAAGGGGGCGCGCACACCGTCCTCGCCGAGGACGCCTTCGCGTACGAGCCGCAGCGCGACTACCTCCTCACCGTCGAAGCCATAGGCGAAGAGCTGCGCGTCTATCAGGACGGCGCGCCGGTCTTCGAGGTCAATGACGGCTCGCACGCGCGGGGCCGCGTCGGCCTCTACGCACGCGACAACACGGGCGCGCGATTCGCAGACGTGCGCGTGGACGACTTCCGGCAGACGGCGCAGACGGTCTACCGCTTCCAGTTCACCACGTCACTCTTCGCCAACTTCTTTCACCACCTGCACAGCTATCAGGACGAGACCTGGCGCGTGGCCTTCGAGGCGTCGGACGTGGCCGACGCCCTCCCCGCCGCGGGTAAGGCCGTGCCGCCCGCCGCGCCGACCTCGGACGAAGAGGCGCGCGCATACGAAACGCTCGCGCGCGCACTGCTCGGGCCGGCCGCCCGGCAGAACCCGCGCGAGGTGCAGGTGACGCGCGTGGACGTTGACGGCGCGCCGCTGGCCTACCTCGTCCGAAGTCCGGAGCCGTTCGACTGGCGTCGCACGAGCCTCGAACTGCTGCGAACCGATTTCGCGCGCACCGAGCCGGCGCTGCCGGGTGAGGTGAAACTCGCCGCCGTCAACTTCGGGCCGGATCGAACCGGCATCGAGTCCGCCCTCCTGCTCCTGCGCGAGCCTCTGAACCTGAAGGGTTATCGAATCGAGAGCCGTCTCGTGGCGTGGCCGCTGAGCCCGGCGCACGGGGTGGTGATTGACATGCAGACGCTCCCGCAACACTCGGTCGTCCAAACCCACTGGGCGACGTACCGGACGTTCGGAGAAGGGAAGACCTTGCCGGCGGGCACGATGCTTTCGGCTCTCCCCGATGACTCCGGCCCCCCCGTGGGGGCGAGCCCTCCGCAGTTGGTCGGCGTTGACGCGGGCGGCGTCGCGGGCGCGCAGCACATCCTGTTCAGCCGCGAACTGCGTGTGGTCGCGCCGGACGGCACGGTCGTCCACTCACGCCACTTCCTGCCCGACGACGACTACTTCGCGGAAGACGTGCGGGTCATCCGCAAGGCGGACGGCACCGGCTTCTTCATCTTCAAGCCCGACGGCGGTTCCGGCCCCGCGCCGTTGGCGCTCGGGCAGTACCGCCTGAAACTGACCTACCGCCGTGACAACAGGGCCGCCGACCCACGGAGTCGCCTTCTCAGCCAGGCCGGTGACCACTCCGCCGAGGTCGTCGCCATAGACATCCCTTTGCAGACCCAGTGAAAGTGAGCATCCCATGAAGAAGAACAATCACAACCTCAACTTCATCCTGAAGGGCCGCGTCGTAAGTAACAAAGACCGTCATGGAATCGCGGGAGTAACTATCAAGGCCGTAGACCCCGCTTCAAAAAAAGAGAGTGAACATACCATCAGCAACGAAGACGGGGGCTTTCATTTTCGCTTCGCGGTTAAAGACCCGGGCGCGGCGCGTGAAGTCTTATTGAACCTGTTCGATGTTAACGACAAGCAGCTACGCGGAACCGAGGGGGCGATTCCTCTCAAGGCCGGGGGTGAGGAGGCTTACGTCGAACTCACAGTCGACGACGAGGAGCTACAAAGCCATCAAGCGAAGATACGCACCCTCAAGCCCCGCGACGGGAGAGTCTTCCCGGCAGAAAAATTGAACGAAATCTTTAGCGCCATCAACCAGTTCGGCAACACGTCGAAGAAGTATTACATGAGCGGTGGGATGAGGCCGGGCCTGACCTGTCCGTTCCCCGAGATGAATGACTACGACAACCTCCTCTTCGACGCATGGGACACGCTCCGCGGCGAAGTCCTGGCCTCCGACAGATTCAGGAACACGCTCGACACAATCGCCTTCAGCATGTCTCAGAGAGGGGGAGTCAAAACCGAGATTGATTTCAAGTCGAGGCAATGGAGAGGGTTCGTCGCCAACGGGCGTGCGAACACCTCGCACGCGTCGCCGCTGGGTTGGCTCCTGAGCCTGCCGGGTCGCATCTGGCGTTGGCTGTCCGGCGAGAAGCCGGAGACTCGCGGGCACGCACGCAAGAATGACGACCCGATGGTGTCACTCGAAAGCGCAGCCCTGCTCATGCTGGCGGCGCAGCACGTCGCCGGGAAAGACGACAGGCTTTCAAACCATTACAGGAACGTTGTCCTGTCGCAGATGATGGAATTCGCGGCCGTCGCGCCCATCTACAGAACCGCCCACAGCTCGTTGCTCGGCGACGTGAAATCACAAAGCAACCTTCGCACCATGATTCATTATTGGGGCGAGGATTGTGGGGGAGGTTTGACCCCAATTGAAGACCCTACGGGTCGGGTTATATGGGACCCGTCGAAATTTATGGAGCCCGAGGTCGAACTCATCCTCGGCTGTCTGGAGGAATTCATCAATCCGCCGCCGACGCTCCGTTACGAATATCGAATCGACAGCATGTCGCCGAACAACGGCTGCGGAGGCGACACCGCGATTCTCCGCGGCTCCGGATTCGTACCCGGGGGCGAGGTCAGGTTCGTCGGCCCGACGCTGGACTCGATTGTGAGCGCCACGCCGACGCGTTGGAGCGACACCGAGGTGGAGTTCGTCATACCTTTCGGCGCGACCTACGGGCCGGTTTCGCTTTATTACCCTTACCGCAACGGAGTGGTCGTGTGCGGGGCGGTGTCGAGTGAGTTGTACATCGACGTGTCCGCCATCCCCACCCTCTTTGTCGGCGGCAGACCCCGCATCGACAGCATCGCTTTCATCAAAAACGATGCCCAGTTCGACCCGCTGTCCGAAACGGTGCTACCGGGCGAAGCCGTGACATTGGTCTATGAATGTACGCCGAACGCGCCTCGCCGTTCTGTTGAAGTACGAGAATCTCAAATTGGATTCGACAATGGACAGTTCCAGCCAAGTGTTGAAATACCCGGAATACCCGGAAGTAACGTCTTATATCAGGGCTTCGGAGGCCCCGCCCGCACGTCCCTGACGCTGCCGCCCACCGATTACAATCGTTCAACCCGAATTCTATGCTCCATCGCCTTAACAAATTTTTGTGGGGACGCACGAGACTCTGCATATTTCATCGTTCACCGGCCGGCGACGATTAAGCTGCTGGACATCGAAGTAACTCAAGCCATTCAGTTCCTAAAATCAGACCGCATCGACCCTGACGAACAGAGACCCGACAATTCCGTGAAGTTAATCGCGGGTAAACGGACATTGGTGAGGGTTTTCTATTCGACGAATCAACTCCGCGACTTTAACGAGGGGAAATCGTTCGGACTAGACGTAATACTTAGAGGGTTTCGGGACGGGGTTGAGCTGGTTAGTTCGCCGCGTCCCGCGATAAATTTCAATAACCTAATCGCTTCGCAGACCGAAAATGTTTACTCCCTGAGATTCGCGCTCGACAGGTCTGCTAACTTTCTCATGCCGTGGAATGCACCGAGTCTCAGCGTCACTAATGAACGCGGATTCGTTGAGTTCGATGAGTCGCCTCTGACACTTGTCGCAGAATTGTCGTTACGGCCCTTTGAGCCGTGGGTGCGAGACCTCGTCGATCCGGATAGAGACGAGCTAACGATCCGGGGACTAAATTTCAACCGCGCGAAACCCATGCAGTGTGTCATCGTCAGGGTAAGACACACCGGCAGCGAGTCGGTAAACTCGGATGCTCCTCCCGAGGCATTGTGCGCGTCGGTATTGCGAAAGATTTCTCACGCGTATCCTACCGACGAGGTGGAGGTTTTTGTACCTTCGAGGCAAGCGGATAGAGAAATCGACGCGAACGGAAACCTGACCGGAGGTGAGTTGGCCCCGGGCTGGCTGCAGATTGTGGATAGTCTGGTGGAAATAGCCGGCACGTACACGGCTGATGATGACAAGGTTTGGTGCGGAATGTTGCACGCTTCGATTCTGGAGCTCCCGACCCTCCAATTAGGGGACACCGTGGGGACGGGCATTAACAGGTTTGCTGCGTTCCCGGCCAGCTTGGAGAGACCTGAAATCGGAATGCATGAAATAGGACACGCATTAAGGCTAGAGCATACGGACGAGTCGAGCAGCGGTTTTCCAGATTATCTTTCGCTCGGGGACGACATGTCTTTTGCGGCGCCTATCGGGGAAATCGGAATCGACGTGGGGAGTATCAATCCGCCTGATATTGACGCTCAAACCTTCATCGAAATTTCCAATGATTTTATGTTCAAAGCCAGCGAGGATTGGCCCACCTGGGTATCGCCATTCACATTTGAGAGTTTGATGAATTCGTTCTTTGCGAGGTCTGCGAGTGCCGGAGCCATAGAATCATCGCTGGCTCTCACCAGGATCAACAAGTCGAACTCTCACTTCTTGAAATTGTCTGGCGTAATAGATTTGCTTAACGGCGATGTCAAAATGAGTCCGTCATATCACTTGCCGGGCAAACCCGATTCGAGGCTTCCCAGGAAAGCGGTGTTTTCAATACGGGCGTCGAACCAGAAGGGAATTTCAATGTATGAGATTCCTCTGATCGAGAGGCTCAACAATCGGGAAATCGTGCTTGTCTCGCAGGCAGTGCCATTCACAGACGACATCTCCAAAATCGAAATCGTTCGGCAAGGGAAGGTCATCTTCGTCCGTACCAGAAACAAGAACAAGCCCGTCGTCGGAAGTCTGCGGTTGCTTAGTAGCCCCGACGGTAAATGGCGATTGGAGTGGGACGTTGAATCCGATGGCTTGCCGTTCTGGTGTGGCGTCCAATTAACCTGTGATGACGGTGAGAATTGGCTGCTGGTAAACAAGCTTGCGGAGATTAGAAATCTTTCGATTGACATCTCACAATTCGGTGGTGGCGACGCATGTCGATTCAGAGTTTTCGTCACCGACGGCTTCAACACTACTTTCAAGGAGACCGGGCAGTTCAGCCTGCCCCTTCCGCCGCCCCGGATTTTTCCGCTTAACTTCGATAGTGAGACTGACTTCTTCGCGGGCGTGACCTACGAGCTGAGGGTGCAGCCGGTTTACATCCTCGGCGTACCACACCGAACCGAAATCAGATGGTATCTGAATAAGGAGGAGGTGGGGGAAGGGCGACAGTTGAGTGTCAACTTTAAGCCGGGCGACCAACTGTTAGAGGTAATCCCCAAAGGCTTTGACGCCGCGGCCATCGCCTTCCCGATTACCGTCAAAGAGAAGAAGTAGGCGACGGCCGGCCTCGTCGTCGCGGGCTAGTGAAATCCCGGGCCGGGCAGCTTCTGCCAATAATTCATTGGAGTGACAAGACACTCCCAACCTTCCATCCGTCGGCGGCTGTGTGGTAGTATCCGCGCCGATGGAATTCGTCGAGAAAGCTCGCATCATGGATGGCATGCGCATCAACCGTGCGCTGGCCCGGCTCGCGTCTGAGATAGTGGAAGAGAATCACGGCGCGGGGCACCTCTACCTGATCGGCATCCAGCGGCGCGGCGTGCCTTTGGCGCACCGGCTCGCCGACAAGATCGCCGACATCGAGGGCGAGCGCCCGCCCGTCGGCGTCGTCGACATCACGCTCTACCGCGACGACCTCTCGACCGTCGGGGCCAACCCCATCGTCAATCGCACCGACCTCCCGATTGATGTCGAAGGCCGGAACGTCCTGCTCATCGACGACGTGCTCTACACGGGACGCACCATCCGCGCCGCGCTCGACCAGTTGATAGACTTCGGCCGGCCGCGCCGCGTCCAGCTCGCCGTCCTCGTCGACCGGGGGAAGGAGCACCGGGAGCTTCCCATTCAGGCCGACTTCGTCGGGAAGTTCGTGCCGACGAAGAAGAGCGAGATCATCAAGGTCATGCTCGAAGACTTCGACGGCGAGGAGGCGGTCGCCATCGTCGAGCGACCTCCGGGGCAGGAGGAAAGTTAAACGGGGCGGCCGGCGTGGCCGCCTTTTTCTTTAGCGCGACCCGGGTCGTCAAGACGCTTTTCTTCTAGTTCGGCCGGATGAAGGCACAGCTCAACAACAGACACCTGCTCGGCATACGCGGCCTCCCGGCCGAAGAGATCACACACTTCCTCGACACGGCCGAGACGTTCCGCGAGGTCTCCGAGCGCGAGATTAAGAAAGTCCCGACGCTCCGCGGCCGCACCGTCATCAACCTCTTCTTCGAGCCCTCGACCCGCACGCGCACCTCCTTCGAGATAGCCGGCAAGCGCCTCTCCGCCGATGTCATCAACATCAGCTCCTCGTCGTCTTCCGTGACGAAGGGCGAGACGCTTCTGGACACCGCGCGCAACCTCGAAGCGATGTCGCCCGACCTCATCGTCATCCGCCACCCCTCGGCCGGCGCGCCGCACCAGCTCGCGCGCGTCTGCCGCGCCTCGGTGGTCAACGCCGGCGACGGCGCGCACGAGCACCCGACGCAGGCGCTGCTCGACGCGCTCACCATCCGGCAGCACAAGGGCGGCTTCGAGAATTTGCGCGTCGCCATCCTCGGCGACATCCTCCACTCGCGCGTCGCGCGCTCGAACGCGCACCTTCTGACGACGCTCGGCGCGGAGGTCGTGGCCGCCGGGCCGGGGACGCTCGCGCCGCCCGAGTTCGCGCTCCTCGCGGGGGGAGGGAGGCTGAGCGTCGCGCGCCGCGTCGAAGAGGCCATCGAGGGCGCGGACGTGGTGATGGTTCTGCGCATCCAGCGCGAGCGGCAGGATAAGGCTTTCCTGCCTTCTTTGCGCGAGTACGCCGTGCACTACGGGCTCAACTCGAAGCGTCTGGCGCTGGCCAAGCCCGACGCCATCGTCATGCACCCCGGCCCGATGAACCGCGGCATCGAGATCGCCTCGGACGTGGCCGACGGCGCTCGCTCGCTCATTCTCGACCAAGTCGCCAACGGCCTCGCCGTCCGCATGGCCGTCCTCTACCTGCTCGGCGGCGGCGCGGGCGTCTCCAGCGTACCGCCTCTACAGTCGAAGGCCGAAGCCGAGCCCACGCCCGAGGCCGCGCCCGAGATTGAGCCCGGGACGCTCAGCGCCGCCGCGACCGCCGCCCGCAACGAAGGCTCCAAGTGAACTCGACGGCAGGGAGACAGATGAGACTGCTTATCGCCAACGGCTACGTCATCGACCCGACGCAGGGCGTCAACGGCGGGCGCGACGTGCTTATCGAAGACGGGCGCGTCGCCGCGCTGCTCAAAGTGGGGGAGGCGAAGCCGGAGGGCGCTGAAGTCTTCGACGCGACGGGGCTCGTCGTCGCGCCCGGCTTCATAGACTTGCACACGCACCTGCGCGAGCCCGGTCAGGAGTACAAAGAGACGATTGCGTCGGGCGCGGCGTCGGCCGTCGCGGGCGGCTTTACGAGCGTCTGCGCGATGCCCAACACAGACCCCGTCAACGACAACCCCGCCGTGACGAGCTTCATCGTCGAGCAGGCGGCGGCCGCCGGCCTCGCCAACGTCTTCCCCGTCGGGGCCATCACCAAAGGCTCGAAGGGCGAGGAGCTGGCGGAGATGGGCGAGATGAGGCGCGCCGGCATCGTCGCCGTCACGGACGACGGCCACCCCGTCCCTTCGCCGGGTCTGATGCGCCGCGCGATGGAGTACGCGCGCGGCTTCGACCTGACGGTGATGGATCACTGCGACGACAAGACGCTCGCCGCCGGCGGCGTGATGCACGAGGGCCAGTGGTCTCTGCGCCTCGGCCTGCGCGGACGTCCCGCGCTCGCAGAGGAGTCGGACGCGATGCGCGACTGCGCGCTCGCGGAACTGACGGGCGCGCGCGTCCACCTCGCGCACGTCTCGACGCGCGGCGCGGTCGAGGCCGTCCGGCGCGCCAAAGAGCGCGGCGTCGAGGTGACGTGCGAAGTCGCGCCGCATCACTTCACGCTGACCGACGCGGCCTGCGAGGGCTTCGACACCAACACGAAGATGAACCCGCCGCTCAGAAGCCGCGGGCATCTGGACGCGATTCTCGAAGCCATCGCCGACGGGACGGTGGACGCCGTCGCGACCGACCACGCGCCGCACCACGCCGACGAGAAGGAGATTGAGTTCGACCACGCGGCCTTCGGCATCACGGGGCTTGAGACGGCGGTCGGACTCGCGCTCGACCGCCTCGTCCACGGCGGTCGCGTCACGCTCGAACGCCTCGTGGAACTCTTCTCGACCAACCCCGCGCGCATCTTCCGCCTCGAAGGCCGCGGCACGCTCCGCCCCGGCTCATTCGGCGACGTGACCGTCCTCGACCCCGACCTGAGCTGGACGTTCGACGCCTCGCGCTCGCGCTCGAAGAGCCGCAACACGCCCTTCGGCGGCTGGACGTTTCGCGGCGCGGCGGTCGCGACAATCGTCGGCGGGCGACTCGTCTACGTGCGCGAGGGACGTGGGGCGGCCGCTTCCGCGTCGGGGCGCGAGTGAAGACCCGCTCGTCACCGTAAAAATCCGCCCCGTCACATTTCGCTGTCGGGCGTGCGGCGCGCCGCTGTAAAACCTCCGTGCAGTCTCATCCGCACGCGGGGCACCCCTTAATGTCACACATCCCGGGCTTCGGTTTCTTCGAGAGGCACAGAGAGTACGGGGCCTTCTTCGTCAGGCTGGCCGTCGGGTTCGTCCTCGTCTACGGCACGCAGGACAACGTCTTCAGCCACGAGCGCATGCTTGAGTTCCGCGACTTCCTCGCGGCCCGGCGCGTGCCGTTCCCGCTCTTCTCAGCGTACCTCTCTGCCTACGCGCAGTTCTTCTGCGGCATCCTCTACGTGCTCGGACTCTTCGTCCGGCCGGCGGCGCTCGTGATGGCCGTCAACTTCGTCGCGGCCATTCTCATCGCGCACCTCGACACGCCGCTCGATGCCACGCGGCTCGCGCTCCTCATGCTCTTCTCGTCGCTCTTCCTGCTCTTCAACGGGGCCGGCGCACTCTCGCTCGACGAACGATTCGGGGGCGGACGCGGACGCCGCTAAGGCCGTCGGCGCAAAAAAATAGAAGAGGCCCGCTGCGCTCTCCCCTTCGCAGCGGGCCTCTCCGTGTGCGGTCGCTCACTTACGTTATGACAGGGGCGACCGAACCCTTGGACGCCTCTTTCAAGAGGCTCTCTAATTTCGGTGGGGAACCCGCCCGCGCTCTCCCCTTCGCTTGCGGGTTCCCTCCGTACCGGCCGCCCGAGGGCAGCCGATCTCGTTAAAACTTACTGCCGCCTGAACTCGGGCAGCGAGACCGCGCGGTTGAGGATGACGCCGAACTCCGTCCCCGACTTCACGTCCGCGTCCTGCTCCTTCTCGTAGACACGCGCGCCGGTGCCGAGGCCGCCGCCGAGGATGGCGCCGATGGCCGCGCCCTTGCCGCCGCCGGCGATGGCCCCGATGATCGCGCCCGTCGCCGCGCCGCCGCCGATGAAGACCGCGTCGCGCTTGCGGTTACCGCGCCCCGAGACCGTGCCCTCGTTGTCGGAGTTCACGTCGTCGGCCTGAAGGCTCGACAGCGAGCCGTTAATCGTGTGGCGAGTGCCGTTCGGCAGCTCGACCTGATTAAAGGCGACCGTGATGCTGCCCGGCGTGCGCCGCCCCGAGCGCCTCACCGAAGAGACGCGGCCCCAAACCTTGCTGCCGACGGGAACCACGTCCACGCCGCCGCTGCCGCCGCCGTAGACCGGCTCGGTCACCGTCGTCGAGAAGCGGTCGCCGACGCGCGCCGTCTTAGAGTTCAGCTCGGTGTCCATGCGGACGCGGATGACCGTGTCGGCCGGCACCGTAAAGTAACGCACGGGCGGCGTCGTCGCGCGTCGCGTCGTGGTCGTCCTGCGCCGAGTGTTCCGGCGGCGCTGCGCAGACGCGTCGGGCACGAGCGTGCCGAGCGTCAAAGCGAATAAGGCGAACAGAACCGTCGCGCGTTGGGCAAACCTTCTGGCGTTAGTCATCTTCTTCAAATCCTTCCTCAATCGGCGTGCCGTATCGACTCCGAGAGCCGCTTCCGGCCGCCGCTGATAGAAAAGCAACGTGTGTGCCACTGGCTGGCTGGTGCGAGATATAGTTTACCTTACCGTATTTAGCGGATTTCGGGTCGAAAAGCCAGCGCGGTGCGGAACCGCACTCGGACGGGTTGGGATAAAGGCGGCGCGGCGCACACCAAATCGTGCGGGTGCGGGCGGTCACAAAAATCGCGGCGGTGCTTCAAGTTGCCGCAGCAGTTTTCATCAGCCCGCGGGCGGTTGAAATGCGGCGGATTTGGTGTAAGCTTGCGCCAAGCAAAATTCACGCGCGGGAGTTTAAACGTCGGGCGGCGCGCGGCCGCCGGGGCGGTTTCGAGCAGCGACTCGGTTTTCACCCATTCACAAAACCACTACAAGAGGAGTCAATTTATGAGCACACCGGCGACGCAGGAGACTTCCAACAGTCTGCCACGCATCAACGACCCGGCCCCGGACTTCGAGGCCAAGTCAACGCAGGGGCCGCTGAAGCTTTCCGATTACAAGGGCAAGTGGGTCGTGCTCTTCTCGCACCCGGCCGACTTCACGCCCGTCTGCACGACCGAGTTCGTCGAGTTCGCGCGCCGCTCCGAAGAGTTCAAGCAGCGCGGCGCACAGCTCGTCGGACTCTCGGTCGATTCCGTTCCGGCGCACATCGCGTGGATTCGGAACATCGAGGGGCACTTCGGCGTCAAGATAGACTTTCCCGTCGTCGCCGACCTCGACACGAAGGTCGCGCAGAAGTACGGGCTCATCCACCCGGGCGCGTCCGAGACGGCTACCGTCCGCGCCGTCTTCATCATCGACGCCGAGCAGAAGGTGCGCGCGCTCATCTACTACCCGATGTCTCTGGGGCGCAACATCGACGAAGTCCTGCGCGCTCTGGACGGCTTGCAGACCGCCGACCAGAACGCCTGCGCCACGCCGGCCAACTGGCAGAAGGGCGACAAGGTGGTCGTGCCCCCGCCGCAGACCATCGACGACGCGTCGAAGCGCATGGAGGACGACTTCAAGTCGAAGAACGAAGTCACGGACTGGTACCTGTCCAAGCGCGAGCTTGGCAAGTGAGCGTTCTTTGCGAGTTTGTTGACGCGGGGGCTGAGTTGAGGAAGCAACCCACGGGGCTACTTGAGAACGTCGGCGGCACGCCGCTGCTCAAACTCCCGCGTCTCGCGCTCGAACTCGAACGGCGCGGCGTCGAGGTCTACGCGAAGGCGGAGCACCTGAACCCGGGCGGCTCGGTCAAAGACCGCGCGGCGCTCGCGATGATTCTCGACGGCGAAGCCACGGGGCGGCTCACAACGTCGAAGGTCGTCCTCGACGCGACGAGCGGCAACACGGGCATCGCCTACGCCATGATCGGCGCGGCGCGCGGCTACCGCGTCCGGCTGTGTCTGCCGCGCAACGCGAGCTTCGAGCGCAAGAAGATGCTCCGCATTCACGGCGCGGAGCTTCTGGAGACTGACCCGGCCGAGGGGTTCGACGCCCCGCAGCGACTCGCGCAGCGTCTCGCGGCCGCGGAGCCCGAGGCGTACTTCTACCCGAACCAGTACGACAACCCTGCCAACTGGCGCGCGCACTACGAGGGCACCGCGCCTGAAATCTGGGAGCAGACGGGCGGACGCGTTACGCACTTCCTCGCGGGCGTCGGCACTTCGGGGACGTTCACGGGCACCGTGAGGCGTCTGAGGGAACTGAACCCGAACTTGAAGGCCGTGCTGATGCAGCCGGACTCGCCGCTCCACGGGCTCGAAGGCATGCGACACGTCGAGACTTCAATCGTGCCGGGCATCTTCGACGCGGGGCTCGCCGACGAGCGTGTCGAAATCTCGACCGAGGAGTCGCAGGAGATGGCGCGACGCCTCGCGCTCGAAGAGGGGCTCTTCGTCGGCGTCAGCTCGGGCGCGAACGTGGCGGCCGCGCTCCGTTACGCGCGGGGACTTCCCGGCGGCTCGGTCGTCGTCACCGTCCTGTGCGACGGCGGCGGGCGCTACCTGAGCGAAGAGTTCTGGGGGGAGGGCGTATGATCAGGCTGAGCGCGCGGCTGGTCGAAGAGATCGAGCGCCACGCGGAGCGCGAGTACCCGCGCGAGTGCTGCGGGCTGCTCATCGGCCGCATCCTCGAAGACGGCCGCACGCGCGAAGTCCGCGCGACCTACCCCGTGGCGAACATCTTCTCGGAGGAGGCCGAGCGACACCACCGCATGGCCATCGAGCCGCTCGAATATGCGCGCGCCGAGCGGCGACACGCGGCCGAGGGGCTGGGCGTCGTGGGCAACTACCACTCGCACCCCGAACACCCGGCCGTGCCTTCGCAGTACGACCTCGAACACCTCGCGCCGTGGCCGACGATGTCTTACGTCGTCGTCTCGGTCATGGAGGGGAAGGCCGCCGGCCTGCGCTCGTGGGAGCTTCTGGCCGACCGCTCGCGCTTTGACGAGGAGCAGGTCTTGACGGAGGCGGAGCCGTGAAGTCACGTCCCAAGTCGGCGCGAGTCCGCGCCGTTCTGTTCGCGTGCCTGTTCGTCGCGCACGGCGTCGCGTCGCGCGCGCAGGAGGCTTGGCCCTCGGCAGGAGACGGCGATTTGCTGGCGGGCACGACGCGGAAACTGGACGACTACGGAAAGCTCCGCTACTGCTCGGAGACGGCGCGTCTCGACAACTTCGCCATCACGCTCCGGAACGAGCCGGGCTCGAAAGCCTACCTGCTCGTCTACATGGGGCGCGACGACATGCCCGCGTGGAAGGACGGCCTGCTCCGCCGCGCGGCCGACTACCTCGTCGAATCGCGCCGCCTCGACGCGTCGCGCGTGAAGGTCGTCTTCGCCGGTTACCGCGAGGAGCGGACGATAGAACTGTGGGTGGTCGCCGGCGAAGACCCCGCACCCTCGCCCTCGCACACCATCGACATCAAGCTCGACCGGACGAAGGCTTATCAGTGGGACGCCCGGAACGTCGAGGTGGAGTTCAGCTACGACGTGGTGGAAGAGAGCGGGGAAGTCGAGGAGGCCGAGCCCACAGCCGACGCGAACCCCGCCGAAGCGACGGCCGCGGGTGAGCCGTCCGAGGAAGAGAAGGCGGCGGCCGCCGCCGAGGAGGCCGAGACGCGCGCGGCCTTCGAGAAGTACGAGATCGCCGTCGAGCGGCGCGGCACGCTTGAAGAGGAGCCGGAGCAGCCCGCCGTGGGCGACATCAAGGTGAGCCTCTGGTGGAACGTCGAGAGCTTCGTCAATTTACTCAAGGCCGAGCCCGATGCGCGTGCGTGCCTCGTCTACTATTATGACTCGAAGCACGCCGACAGGGAGACCGTGCGCGGGCTTCTGGCGCGCGCCGTCGCGAAGCTTGAAGGGCAGTTCGGGCTCAAGGGCGACCGCGTCGTCACGGTCGAGGGCGGCTACAGCCCCGAGCCGGGCGTCGAGCTGTGGGTCGTCCCGCGCGGGGCCGAGCCGCCGAAGCCGAAAATCAACAAGAGAAGAACCCACGGTTACGCCTCGACCCTCGTCCAGCCTTGACGCAGGTCGGCGTCGCCGCGCCGCGTTCGTTCGCAGCTTAAAGTGTAAGGGAGTTTTAAAATGGCGGTGACAGTTTTCATACCGACGGCGCTCAGGCCGTTCGCGGGCGGCCGGGCGGAGGTCGAGGTCGAGGCCGCGACCGTGGGCGAGGCGCTCGAACGCCTGATGGGCGAGCACACGGAGCTGCGCCGGCACCTCTACGGCGAGCAGGGGGCGCTGCGCAACTTCGTCAACGTCTACGTCAACGACGACGACATACGCCACGCGCAGAGGCTTGAGACGCCGGTCAAGGACGGCGACACCGTCTCCATCATCCCGGCCATCGCGGGCGGCGCGGCGACTGAAACCGAGGCGGGCGCGGCGTCCGGGGCGGCACAACTCCCGACGCTCTCGAACGAGGAGATCGCGCGCTACAGCCGCCACCTCATCATGCCCGAGGTCGGAGTCGAGGGGCAGCGCAAGTTGAAGGCCGCGCGCGTGCTGATGATAGGGACGGGGGGCCTCGGCGCGCCGACGGGGATGTACCTCGCGGCGGCGGGCGTCGGCACGCTCGGCATCGTGGACTTCGACGTGGTCGACGCGTCGAACCTACAGCGCCAGATCGTCCACGGCACGAAGGACGTGGGCCGCCCCAAGATCGAGTCGGCGCGCGACCGCCTGAACGACATCAACCCGCACGTCAAGATAGAGGCTTACGAGACGCGCCTGACGAGCGAGAACGCTTTGGGGCTGTTCCGCGAGTACGACATGGTGGTCGACGGCACGGACAATTTCCCGACGCGCTACCTCGTCAACGACGCCTGCGTGCTGACCGGCAAGCCGAACGTCTACGGCTCCATCTTCCGCTTCGAGGGGCAGGCGTCGGTCTTCTGGGCGCGACGCGGCGCGTGCTACCGCTGCCTCTATCCCGAGCCGCCGCCGCCCGGTCTCGTCCCGAGCTGCGCGGAGGGCGGCGTGCTCGGCGTGCTTCCCGGCATCGTCGGCGCGATTCAGGCCAACGAGGCCATCAAGCTCATCATCGGCGGCGGCGAGCCTCTGATAAACCGGCTGCTGCTCTTCGACGCGTGGAAACTGCGCTTCCGCGAGCTGAAGCTGAGGAAAGACCCGGAGTGCCCCGTTTGCGGCGAGAACCCGACGGTGAGGGAGTTGATCGACTACGAAGAGTTCTGCGGCCTCAGGCCGCCGGCCGAAACCACGACTGTGACGGAGGGAGAGCAGATGGAAGAGATAACCGCGACCGAACTTAAAGAGCGCCTCGACCGCGGCGACGACCTGCAAATCATCGACGTGCGCGAGCCCAACGAGTACGAGGTCGCGCGCATCCCCGGCGCGACGCTCATCCCGCTCGCGCAGGTCACGCAGCGCGCGGGCGAGATTGACGAAGGCCGCGAGACGGTCGTCCACTGCAAGGGCGGCGTCCGCAGCGCGCGCGCCATCGAGGCGCTCAAGGGCTCGGGCTTCAAGGGCAAGCTCGTCAACCTCAAGGGCGGCATCACCGCCTGGTCGAACGACGTTGACCCGTCCGTCCCGAAGTACTAAGAGCAGTAGCCAGTAGCCAGTAGGAAAAGAAAACGGCGGGCGTCAGGTTTTACCCGCAACGCCCGCCGTTGTTTTCTACTGACTACTTCTTTCCCTTACGACTGGCCGCCGGACGCGCCGCGTCCCTGCTGGCCGCCGAGGTGCGTGGCGAGCAGTTGCTTGGCGCGGTCGCCGCGTCGCTGGTACTCGTCCTTCGCTTCGCGGAAGAAGGTCGCGAGTTCCTGGTTGCCCTCCTGCTCGGCGTCGGCGATGTAGAGCGCCGTGGTCTCCGCGCCCTGTAGCGCGTGGTAGATGACGCTCACGAGGTCGTACGTGATGTCGCGAGTCCCTGTGTCGCCCTGGCTGTTGTCACTTCTTTGTGCGGACATACTTCACCCCTTAAAATTAGAATCGTGCCAAACGGGGGAATGTTCGGGGAACTTGTTTCGACTGATTGTAGGAACCGGGGCCGGTCAGGTCAAGGAGGCGCAGACGTGAGGATCAAAGGCGTCACACCAGAGGAGGCGGACGACTACGCCCGCCGCGTTTTCGAGGCGCAGGCACGCAAGTGGGGCGCGCCGCTCGCCAACCACCTCGTCTACGCGCGGCGGCCGACCATCTTCCGCGGCGCGCGCGCCATGTGGCAGGGGCTCGACGGCTCCGGGCTCATCGACCCGAAACTGATCGCGCTCGTCAACCGCCGCGTCGCCTCAATCAACGGCTGCGAGTTTTGACAGGACATCAACGCTGCGGTCGGCAGCGAGTTGGGAGTTTCGGACGAGAAGATCAAGGCGCTCGCGGACTATCACACGAGTCCGCTCTACGCGGACGCCGAGCGGGCGGCGCTCCGATACGCCGACGCGATGACCGTGACGGGGCAGGACGTTTCAGACGAGCTGTTCGCGCGGCTGCGCGAGTTCTACACCGACGACCAGATAGTTGAGCTGACCGAGGTCGTCGCGTGGGAGAACGCTTCGAGCAAGTTCAACCGCGCGCTGCGCATCCCCTCGCAGGGACTTTGGAAGAGGACTCCGAAAGGCGGATGAAAAGATGGACGACGTGACCACGGACGACGGCGGCGGCGAGACGGCCGCCGACTTCTCCCCCACCGCGCGGACGACCCTGAGGCGTCTGCCCAAGCGCGGCTCGTTCGAGCGCGTGACGGTCAACGAAATTCTCGACGAGGGCTTCGTCTGCCACGTCGGCTTCGTCCTCGAAGGACAACCCTTCGTCATCCCCACCGCCTACGGCCGCGTGGGCGAAACGCTCTACCTCCACGGCGCGAAGGCGAGCCGGATGCTCAAGGCGCTCGCCTCCGGCGGCGAGGTCTGCGTCACGGTCACGCTCGTCGACGGGCTCGTGCTCGCGCGCTCCGCCTTCCACCACTCGATCAACTACCGCTCGGTCGTCGTCTTCGGACGCACGCGCCTCGTCGAGTCCGAGGACGAGAAGGGCGCGGCGCTCGAAGCCTTCACCGAGCACGTCTGTCGGGGCCGCTGGGCCGACGTGCGCTGGCCCACGCCCGAAGAGTTGGCCGCCACCACCGTCGTCGCGCTCCCGCTCGCCGAAGCCTCCGCGAAGGTTCGGACGGGGCCGCCCATCGACGACGATGAGGACTACGCGCTCCCGGTCTGGGCCGGCGTCCTCCCCTTGAGCGTCGAGCCGGGCGAGCCCGTGCCCGACCCGCGCCTGCCCGAACAGACGCCGCTCCCCGACTACGTCGAACGCTTCGACCTCGCCGAGCGGAACCGACGCTGAAGCCCGACGCGGAAGGGAAGTGAGGTCGGTGTGAAAGTGACGAAGAGTTTTTTAAGGCTGAAGATGTTGAGGGCGAAGATTTTTCTGACGAGGCTCGTGCCCGCGTTCGCCGCCGCGCTCCTCCTCGCGTGTACTTACGTCGCGGGCGTCGCGCAGAGTCCGGCGCGGCCGCCGCACGGGAAACTGCCGCCGCTCCCCGCCGGCGAAAAGAACTTCCCGCGCGCGCTCGCGCCGGGGGTCGAGGCCGAGCGCGCCTTCGCGCAGCTCTCGATAGACCGGGGGATGAAGCCCGCGTTCCTGCGCTACGCCGCGCCCGACGGCGTCATCTTCAACCCGGGCGGGCCGGTCAACGCCATCGAGACGTGGGCGCGGCGCAACCCCGCGCCGGAGGGGCTGCTCATCTGGTGGCCGGTCTACGCCGACGTCGCAAGCTCGGGCGACATGGGCTGGACGACCGGCCCCTACGAGTTCCGCGACAACCCCTCGGACGCGAAGCCCTCCGACACGGGCCACTTCTTCACCGTCTGGCGCAGACAGCCGGACGGCGCGTGGAAGTTCGTCCTCGACCTCGGCGTGCGCCACCCCGCGCCCGACGCGCCCGAGACCGCGCTGCAATACCCCGCGTGGCTCAAGAGGAGCGCACAGCCGCCCGCCGCATTCTCCGACACCGTGGCCGCGCGAAAGTCTCTGCTCGAAGCCGAGCGCGCGTTCTCCGAAGAATCTCTGAAGAAGGGCGCGCGCGCCGCCCTGCTCGCGCGCGCGGACGAGACGCTGAGGATGTACCGGCAGGGCACATACCCGGTCGTCGGCCGCGACGCGGTCGCGCGCGCTCTCAAAGTCGATTCCGAGTTGATTAGTTGGGAGGCGCTGAAGGGTGACGTGGCCGGCTCGGGCGATTTGGGATACGCCTACGGGACTTACGAGGTGAAGGCGACGAGCACGCAGCCCGCCGAGCGCGGCCACTACGCGCGCGTCTGGCGACACAGGGACGGCTCCTGGCGCGTCGTCTTTCAGGTCGTCAGCCCCGCGCCGCCGCCGGGGCCGTGAGGCCGAAAATTCAAAAGTACCGGGGGCGGGACTCGAACCCGCACGGCCTTACGGCCAACGGATTTTAAGTCCGTTGCGTCTACCGATTTCGCCACCCCGGCACTTGGGCGAGAAGATAGCACGGGGGGCGCGGGGCTTCAAAATTGGAGGGGGCGGGCAGCGCCGGGTCGTGTTAAAATGGCCGCACACGGGCGGGAGTTTGGGACGGCGGGCGGTTTATGACAGAAGAGAAAGAGATTTTCCACCGGCACATCCAGCGCGCCGGGCTCAAGCGGACGGCGCAGCGCGACGCCATCCTCGACGTTTTCCTCAGGACGGAGAAGCACCTCTCCAGCGAAGACCTCTACCACCTCGTCAAAGAGGAAGACCCGAACGTCGGCCACACGACGGTCTACCGTACGCTCAAGCTTCTGGTCGAGGCGGGGCTCGCACGCGAGGTGCGCTTCGGCGACGGGCGCACGCGCTACGAGCACAACTACAACCACCCGCACCACGACCACATGATCTGCACCGAGTGCGGCAAGACCATCGAATTCTACTCGGCCGAGCTGGAAGCCATCCAGGACGCCATCGTCGCCAAACACAAGTTCAAGCCGACCCAGCACAGCCTGCGCATCTTCGGCGTCTGCGCGCAGTGCCAGCGCAAGGCCGGCGTCAACTCCGAAGAGTCCGCCGCCGAGCCGCGCATCCGCTTCGCCTCCGCGCCGAACACGCAGTAGGCGCGTGAACCGTCGACCGTGACCAGATATGAGCAGCCTTCCTCTTGTCACGGTTGACTGTTGACGGTTCACGCGCCTTTTGCCTTTCCCCCGCGCGTGATGTAAGTTTCACCTGTCTCCCTTAATGATAAATCGAGTGCGAGGAGTCGTATGACCGTCAACGTCGAGTGGAGAACCGATGGTGGTGGGCTGACGGGTTTGGTCGCGGAGGGGACGTTCCTTCTGGACGCGGCCAACCGTATGGGCGTGCGCCTGCCGGCCGAGTGCGGAGGGCGCGGCGACTGCGATACGTGCGCCGTCGTGGTCGAGGAGGGCGCCGACATTCTCTCGGCGCGGACGGAGAGCGAGCAGAGGCACCTCGGCGTCGAACGTCTCGACGCGGGCGAGCGGCTCGCCTGCCAGGCGCGCGTCGTGCGGTCGGGCAGCGTCGCGCTCCGCCCCGTCCCCGTCGCGATGCGCGAGGAGACGACCGAAGAGACCGCGAAGGACTTCAAAGAGGAGTTCCGCCGCCTGCCGCTGCGCAAGAAGCTCGCCACGCTCGCCGGGCTCGAAGCCGAGATGGCCTACGAGACGGTCGTGCGCGCCGTAGACCTCCCGTTCGAGCTTTTCGGCAAAGGGCTCGACCTGCTCGGCGGCCGCGGGCGCAGGCTCTCGCAGGCCGAGCGCGAGCGACGCCGCGCGGCCCCGCAGACGCCGCCGCCCGATTCTTCAAAGCCGGACGGCGACCCCGGCGCGGGCGAGCCTCCGGCCATCTGAGCGGAAGATAAACTTCTCGGGGAAAGGGTAAAGGGTCAGGGGGAAGGGGAGACAAAGCAAGCCTCTTTCCCTTTCCCCCTGACCCTTTCCCCGTATTTTGTTGGAGGTTTCCCCATGCTGCAAGCTCCGGACATTCTGGTGCCCGTCGATTTCTCGCAGACTTCGTTCAACGCCGTGCGCGTGGCGCTCGGCATCGCCGCGCCGGGCGGCGATTTGACTCTGCTGCACGTCATCGACAAGGACTTCGTCGAGGACGCGGTCGCGGCCGGGATGGGCTCGACCGACGACATCACGGCGCGGATGCGCGCGCAGGCCGAGCTGAACTTCACGGCCGCGCTCGAAGGCATCGACGCGGGCGACGTGGACATCGAGCGGATGATCGTCGTGGGCAGCCCCTTCGTCGAGATTCTCAAGATCGCGCGCGACCTCGACCTGCCGATGATCGTGATGGGCGTGCGCGGCCGCTCGACGGGGCCGGAGGAGCTGCTGTTCGGCTCGACGGCCGAGAAGGTTCTGCGCGGCGCGCGCGTGCCCGTGCTCTGCGTGCCGTTCTGACGGGGGCGAAGCCGAGAGGATGACAAGTAGCGTGAAGAGAGTCGCGGTCGTGCCGGGCGACGGCATCGGGCCGGAAGTCGTGGAAGAGGCGGTCGGGGTGCTCGAACGCGTCGGCGAGACGCACGGCGTCCGGCTTGAGTTGAAGCACTTCGACTGGGGCGCGGACAAGTTCCTGTCCGAAGGCGTGACGCTGCCCGAGGGTGCGCTCGAAATGCTCTCGGTGGAGTTCGACGCCGTGCTCGCGGGCGCGTTCGGCGACCCGCGCGTGCCGTCGAACCAGCACGCCGAGGACATCCTGCTCGGGATGCGGCGCGGCCTCGACCTCTACATCAACCTGCGCCCCGTCCGCCTGCTCGACGAGCGCCTGACGCCCTTGCGCGGCCGCTCGGTCGCGGACATCGACTTCGTCGTCTTCCGCGAGAACACGGAGGGCGCGTACGGCGGCGCGGGCGGCTTCCTCAAGCGCGGCACGCCCGACGAGATCGCCACGCAGGAGGAGTTCAATACGCGCAAGGGCGTCGAGCGCATCGTCGTCGCGGCCTTCGAGTACGCGCGCGGGCGCGGCCGCCGCAAGGTGACGATGTGCGACAAGTCGAACGTGCAGCGCTTCGGCGGTGACCTCTGGCAGAGGGTTTTTAGGGAGGTCGCCGCGCGCTACCCCGAGATCGAGGCAAACCACCAATACGCCGACGCGACCGCGATGTTCATGGTCTTGAACCCTTCGCAGTACGACGTGATTGTGACGAACAACCTCTTCGGAGACATCCTGACCGACCTCGGGGCGGCGCTTCAGGGCGGGCTCGGGCTGGCCTCCTCGGGCAACATCCACCCGGGGCGCGTCTCGCTCTTCGAGCCCGTCCACGGCAGCGCGCCGCCGCTCGCGGGGAAGCGGGAGGCCAACCCGGCAGGGGCTATCCTCAGTGCCGGGCTGATGCTAGAATACCTCGGTCACGCGGAGGCGGCGGGGGCGGTCGAACGCGCGGTGCGCGAGTGCATCGCCGCCGGGGAGACGACGCGCGACCTCGGCGGCGGGCTCTCCACGCCGGAGGCCGGCGAGAGAATCAGGGGACGGATTAGAGGGTGATGAGTGATGAGTGATGAGTGATAAGAGAAGATGGCGGGTCGGTTTTTCTTATCACTCATCACTCGTCACTCATCACTCATCACTTAACACCTATGACAAAGGGGCAGGAAACGGCGCAGAGGCTGATCGCCATCGTCGTCATCATGGCGATGCTGGGGGTGGTGGGCATACCGCTGACCGTCATCCTCTTCTTCGCGACGGTGGTCTACTTCGTCTGGCGCGCCGTCCAGCGCTCCGAGCAGCAGGACGTTAAGAACATCTTCGACTTCTACGTCTCGGCCAACGAAATCCTCCGCGACGACGAGAAGCGCTGGTACGGCTTCGAGGTCACGCAGGTCATCGGCGAGGGCGAGCGCGTGCTCCACATGATGGCCGACCCGCCGCCGCTCGTCTACTTCGCGCTCGGCGCGCTCTACCAGCGCGTCGGCGACCACGAGGCGGCCGCCGAGAGTCTGGGCTGCCTCATGGAAGACGAGGCTGGCGACGAGTACGCGCGCACGCAGCCTTCGACCGAGCTTCGGCGCTACGTCGAGGTGCTGCGCCGCATCGAGCGCGAGCCGGCCGAGGCTCCGCAGACCACGGCCGCCATCCGCGGGCTCGAACGCGCGCGGCGCGCGCGCGCCGCCGCCATGCTCGAAGAGAGCCGCGCGCATCTGGGCGCCGCGCGTCAGGCCGCGATACCGGCGGCCGCCGCCCATCACGGCCGCGAGGAGTC
>JBEVKV010000037.1:0-4190 GCA_040509515.1 Pyrinomonadaceae bacterium
GGCCGCGCCGCCGCCCGCGCCGACCTTCGACCGCGTGTCGCGCCCCGCCAACGGCGGCGGCGGCGGCGGCTCGCAGCGTCACCGCTTCGTCGTCCCCATCGCGGAGGCGACGGGCGCGGACGCGCCGCTCGTCCCCGAAGCTTCGAGCGGGCCGTTCCTCTCGCCCCGGCCGGGCGTCGACCCGCACGCCGGGACGTTCGCAGACCAGCGCCCGCGCCCCGAGCCGCGCGCGTCGCGCCCGCCGTCGCGCCTGCGCAAGTGGGGCGTCGCGCTGCTCCTGCTGCTGGCCTTCTCCGGGATGCTCTACGCCACGTTCCGCTACGTGCAGAACACGCGCGGCGGCGAGCAGCGTCAGGGGCAGCAGCAGGCCGGCACGGCCGCCGGGAGGAACGTGACGGCCGGCAACGAGTTCGTGACGACGACGGACGTGAACTTGCGCAAGGGGCCGGATTCGAGTTACACGAAGGTCGGGCTGGCCGAGGCCGGCTCGCGCGTGAGGGTCTTGCAGGTCAACGGCAAGTGGTTTCAGGTGGAGGTCGTCGAGCACGGCCGCCCGAAGACCGACCCCGGCTCGTCCGACGAGGGCTGGGTCAACAGCGTCAACCTTAAAAAGCCTTAGTTCAAATTTTGAGACGGGCCGGTTTTAATTCTCGCCCCGCTGAGAGGTGACAAAAGACTGTGAGCATACTGGATTCGATTAGGCGCTGGATTGACGGCGAGGTCTCGGACGACCCGCTGGCCGAGGTGGACGACAAGGCGAGGCCGCGACGCATCTGGGAAGATTTCCTCGTCAGGGTCGCCCGCGAGGTCGAGTCGGTCATGCAGCGCGAGATGTTCACCCCGCCCGGCGGGCCGACCTACATCCCGCCCGAGTACGTCGTCTACCTCTCGAACGACGACGACAAGGAGTGGCAGGGCGAGAAGCGGCGCGGGCTCGAACAGGGACTCTACTACGTCCTGTCGGAGCGCGCGCGCGAGCTGTCGGGGCAGACGCAGCTCGCCACCAAGTCTTTCGCCGTCGAGCTGCGCGTGGACGGCACGCTCAACAAGGGCGAGTTCCGCGTCCAGCCCGTCTGGGAGTCGAACGAGCAGGGCGGCCACACGATGGTCACGGCGCGCCCCGCCAACCTCTCGGCCTCGACCAACACGTCGCAGACGGCCGCGCCCGTCTCCGCCCCCGGCTCGGGCGAGACGGGCGAGCTTGAGAGCGACGTGACGAAAGTCTCAGTCCGCCCGACGGAGCTGTACAGCGTCGAGGTCTGGCACGACGGCCAGCGCCAGACGGTCGTCCCCGTCCTCAAGAACGAGATCACCATCGGCCGCGGCTCGAAGTCCGTCACCGTCGACGTGCCCATCAAGGGCGACCCGGAGGTCAGCCGCTCGCACGCCACGCTCGAACTCGACAACACCGGCCGCTTCTGGTTCACCCCGACGGGGCGCAACCCGACCTTCGTCGGCGGGCGCGAAGTCCCGCGCGAGGAGCGCGTCGAAGTCCTCCCCGACCAGAAGATCGACATCGCCAGCTTTACGCTCCGCATCCAGCCCAAATAAAGGAAGGGATGCGGCGGCCCCGGCCGACGGCGTCACCCCACAGGAGCCTTCACCGTGCCCATCACAAGACGCGTGTTTGTGAGCATGCCGGCGGACAAGTGGTTAGAGCCGCACCAGAACGATTTGAAATGGGGCATCGCCGCCGAGATAGAAAAGCTCGGCTACCAGACCGAGGTCTTCTTCGACCCGAGGGGCAAGCCCAGCCTCGCCGCCGCCCGCGCGTGGAACGCGGCCGAAGCCGACTTCGTCGCGAGGCACTGCTCGGGCGTCGCGCTCATCGGGCTGCCGCGCTGGCAGTTCACTTCGCCGAAGGGGCAGGTCAAACTCTCGACCGAGTTCTGTCATTACGAGGGCGCGTTGGCCTTCAGACTTCACCTCCCCATTCTGGCGCTCGTGCAGGAAGACGTGGCGCACCGCGGCGTCTTCGACCACAGCTACAAGGGCTACCTCGGAGAGTTCCCACCGGACGCCGGCCCGGAGTGGCTGGCCACGACCCAGTTCCGCGTCCCCTTTAATTATTGGAAAGAGCAGATGGCCAACCGGCGCGACGTGTTCCTCGGGTACAGCGGAACGTCCGCGGGGACGGCGCAAAACCTGAAGCGTTTTCTACAGGCCGAACTGGGCGTGACCGTGCTGGACTGGAAGACGGACTTCGCGCCGGGGCGCAGCATCCTGCAGCAGATCGAGGAGGCCGCGGCGCGTTGCAGCGCCGGCATCTTCCTCTTCACGACGGACGACAAACTCGAAGACCAGAGCCACACGGACAAGGCCGTGCCGCGCGACAACGTCGTCTTCGAGGCCGGCTACTTCACGGGCGTGAAGGGGAAAGACCACGTGCTGATCGTCCGCGAGTCGGGCGCGAAGATGCCGGCCGACCTCGGTGGCGACATCTACGCGCCGCTCATGGACAAGTCCGACATCGGCCCGATTGAGAACTCCGTCCGCATGTTCGTCGGAAACCTGTGACCGCACGCCCGCCGCCTCACGCGCGGGCCTCAAGCCGGATCGAACCGTACGCCGGAGACCCGCGCCAGCTTCACGCTCCGCATCCGGCCGAAGTGAGCCGGGCTCCGGCGAGTCTCGTGTGAGAATGAAGAAGGGGGAGGGCAAACACCCTCCCCCTTCCCTTTTGCTTCTACGCTCACACGCGGCCGGCGCGCCGATTAGTCCGACATCGGTGGCGGCCTGTCGCACTCCGTTTCCGTTAAGGGTTCCGCCCCTACTGATTAAGTGCGGCGAGACAA
Organism: Pyrinomonadaceae bacterium; assembly: GCA_040509515.1. Lineage (GTDB taxonomy): Bacteria > Acidobacteriota > Blastocatellia > Pyrinomonadales > Pyrinomonadaceae > QHXN01. The sequence goes on from JBEVKV010000037.1 coordinate 2,796, forward strand.
TCTATCTTACATTGAGTGAATGTATCGACGCATACCTCGTCTTCCTCGGTCACCGGTTCTTCAGGCCACAATAACGGACAATGCTGACACCCCCCCATGCATCTGCGAAATGCGTTTATATCTGGAATCTTTTGGGTCGCTTCAAGTTCGCCGACAACTTCGCCTTCCGTCTCGAAGAAGACTGTGTTCAAACAGACGCCGTAGCTAAAGAAACACTGATGTCCACACTCGGTTCTTTGAGAGGGCGGTGTCTGCATAGGGTCTTCGCAGACCGTTTTACAACTGTCGTATGTTGCGAAGCATTCGTCACGCGAACCCGCCTCTACGATGTTGTCAGGCAGGAAAATCGCCAGCCCCGCTAACATCACGCATAACGAGAATAGTTTGAAAACGAGTCGCTTGGTGGATACCATGATTCCCTCCCTTGTGGTGCTTTGGACGGGCATTACTTACCGCGCGTAACGTCTTACGGCAAGCGTGCGAGTCGCGAAAAAGATTGAGTGAGTATTTTAACCGCGGGGCGGCAACAATCTACTTACAATCCGATATGGTGTCAAGGATGGCGTTGCCTGACCGCTTATCACCATGATGGTGATAAGCGGTCGGCCGAAATTTCGATTGACATTTCTCCGCGACGGTCTTACTTTGTCGGCGCTCAAGGGGTTCGCATCCTCCGGCGGGTTCTGAAGACCGTCAAACACTAAACCATCAGACACGCGCGAGACACCGGCCGCGCCCCTTTTACGCCTCCTCACGCGCGCGCTCACGAAGGAGAAACCTCATGCCAGTAAACCGTGTCAGCGCACAACTCGGCGAGGCCGAGCGGCAGGGCGTCTTCGCCGCCCTCCAGACCCTACGCCAGAAACTTCCCTTCCTCGTAGACCTGACGCCCGAGGAGCGGCGCGCGCTCCCGCGTTTTGGCGACAAGAGCCGCGGCTTCGTCGAGCAGGCGCTTCAGGTCGCCGAGCAGAACCCGGACATCCTCCCGCGCACGTTCGACGTTGAGGAGATGCGCAAAGATGTGGAGCTATTCTCCGCGCTCTCGTCCGTCCAGACCGCCGTCTCGCAGCTCAACGAGCTTGTGGACGACACAGTCATGGCCGTCGGCAGCGAGGCGTACGCGGCGGCGCTGCTCGTCTACCAGTACACGCGCGCCGCCGGAAAGGGCACGGCGCTCGACTCCGCGCTCGACGGCCTGTCTCAACGCTTCGCCCGCAAGTCGCGGAGCGCCCCGACCACCACGGCGCAACCTGACAAGCCCTAGACGCTGACTTTCACCCTCCGAGGCCTTGCGCCCGCCCTCCGAAGCGGAAACTTGAGCCTCGGAGACCCAAAATTCACTCTTTTCACTCCAAAGTTCCGTCTCCGGGGAGGAGCTTTCCATCTTTGAGGTGG
>JBEVKV010000038.1:0-12347 GCA_040509515.1 Pyrinomonadaceae bacterium
ATCTTATTTCCCCTCAATGGAAGTTCGCTCGGCGAGAATCCAGTGGGTCGGGTCGAGTTCGACCTTTTTGGGCTTCATCGGGAGTTTGATCTCGAAGGGCGCGTTTGCGCCGTAGGCCATGACGGTGCCGCTCGCGTACTGGTTGCCGCCGAAGTTCATCACCAGCGGGAGCGGCATGTACCAATTCTCCGGCACGTTCTCCTGATAGACGTTGCCGGTGATGATTGTTTTCCCGTCGGGCGCGTCCTGTAAGCGGTACTCGACCTTGTAGGACGGCAGCCCCGTCTGGTAGACCCACTGGCTGAAGAACCAGTTGAGGTCGCGCAGCTTGTACTTCTGCGCGATGGGCGTGCGCGCGAAGTGCTCGTTGGCGACCGCGCGGAAGTCGTCGGTCGAGGCGTAGCCGTCGCGGTGGCGCGAGACGAAGTCGCTCATCATGTCGAAGAACGGCTTGTCGTCGCCGCTCGAAGGGTTGGTCATCAGGAAGTGGAGCATCCGCAGCACGAGCGCGCCCTTGCTGTAGAGTTAGATTTGTCATGAGGTTTTTCGTCTCGGGAGCAGGGTCGGGGAGTACAAACGGCGTGTAAAGTGTCTTCTCCCGCGCACCCGGTCAAGTGAAGGCTTGCCATCTTTGCCGGAGATGTTAATCTCCACATCGGCCGGAGTGGGAGCCGCCCGATGCAGGAAGAAGCGACCAGACCACACACGCCCGAAGAGGTGGAGCGCGCGCTCAGGCAGAGCGAGGAGCGCTACCGCGCCTTCATCGCCAACAGCTCCGAAGGCATCTGGCGCTTCGAGCTTGAGGAGCCCGTCCCGACCTCGCTGCCGCTCGACGAGCAGGTCGAGTGTTTCTACCGGCACGGCTACCTCGCCGAGTGCAACGACGCCGCGGCGCGCATGTACGGCTTCGACCGCGCGGAGGAGATGTTGGGCGCGCGCCTCGGCGACCTGCTCGTCCGCGAAGACCCCGAGAACGTCGAGTACCTGCGCGCCTTCATCCGCTCGGGATACCGCCTGACCGACGCCGAGTCGGTCGAGGTCGACCGCAACGGCAACCGCCGTCACTTCCTCAACAACCTCGTCGGCTCGGTCGAGGGCGGGCGGGTGCTCCGCGCCTGGGGCACGCAGCGCGACGCGACCTTCATGCGCGAGGCGCAGGAGGAGATGCGCCGCAGCGAGGAGCGATACCGCTCACTGTTAGAGAACGCCAACGACATCGTCTACTCGCACGACCTCGCCGGCAACTACCTCGCCATCAACCGCGCGGGCGCGGAGATTACGGGCTACACGCGCGAGGAGATTCTCGGCGGGCTGAACATCGCGCAGGTCGTCGCGCCCGAGCACCTTGAGCTGGCGAAGCGGATGACCGCGCGGAAGCTGGCCGACCCCGCGACGCCGACCGTCTACGAGGTGGACATCGTCTCGCGCGACGGTCGCCGCCTCACGCTCGAAGTCTCGACGCGCATCGCCTACGACGGCGGCCGCCCCGTCGCGGTCGAGGGCATCGCGCGCGACGTGACCGAGCGCGTGCGCGCCGCGCAGGAGCGCGAGCGGCTGTTCGAGGAGGCGCGCGCCGCGCGCGACGTGGCCGAGGAGGCGCTCCGCCAGCGGCGCGACGTGGAGGAGCGGCTCCGCACGATAGTCGACGCCTCTTCAAACCTGCTCGGGTCGCCGCAGACGGAGGACGTGCTCCCGGCCGTCCTCGCGCTCTCGCACCGGCTGGTGGCGGCCGACGCCTACGCCATCTGGCGCTACCTCGCGGCGCAGTCGGCCTGGGCGGTCGTGGCGGCGAGCGGCCTCTCGGAAGAGTACGACCGCGAGCGCATCGAGATTACGGGCAGCATGCCGGGGCTGCCCGCCTCGGCGCTCATCGTCGAGGACGTTTACGCCGAGCCGACGCTCGAAGAGCGCCGCGCGACGTACCGGCGCGAGGGCGTCCGCTCGATGATGACGCTGCCGCTCCGGGCGCACGGCGAGGTCGTCGGCACGCTCGTCTTCTACTACCGCGAGCCGCGCCGCTTCGCGGAGACCGACGTGGTCGTCGCGCAGGCGCTCGCCAACTTCGCCGCCTCGGCCATCCGCACCGCCGAACTCTACGACGCGCAGCGACACCTGCGCGGCGAGGCCGAAGGGGCCGAGCGGCGCGCGACCTTCCTCGCCGAGGCGACCAGCCTGCTCTCCACCTCGCTCGAATACGAGAGGACGCTTGAGGCCATCGCGCACGCGGCCGTGCCGTGGGTCGCCGACTGGTGCGCCGTCGATGTCGTCGGCGAGGACGGCGGCGTACGACGCCTCGCCGTCGCGCACGTCGACCCGGCGAAGGTCGAGTGGGCGCGCGAGCTTGCCGAGCGTTACCCGTACGACCCCGACGCGCCGCACGGCCTGCCGGCGGTGCTGCGCACCGGGCGCTCGGAGCTTTACGAAGAGGTGCCGGACGAGCTGCTCGTGGCGGCGGCGAGGGACGAAGAGCAGCTCCGCATCATGCGCGAGCTGGGCTTCAGCTCGGCGATGGTCGTGCCGCTCTCGGCGCACGGCCGCACCTTCGGCGCGATCACCTTCGTCACGGCCGAGTCGGGTCGCCGTTACGGCCACGGAGACATCGCCTTCGCCGAAGACCTCGCGCGCCGCGCCTCGCTCGCCGTCGAGAACGCGCGGCTCTACCGGCAGGCGCAGGACGCCAACCGCATCAAGGACGAGTTCCTCGCCACGCTCTCGCACGAGTTGCGCACGCCGCTCACCGCGATACTCGGCTGGGCCTCGCTGCTGCGCGGCGGCGGCTTCGACGCGGAGGCCACGCGCCGCGCCGTCGAGACCATCGAGCGCAACGCGCGCGCGCAGCGGCAGATCGTCGAGGACGTGCTCGACGTGTCGCGCATCATCACGGGCAAGCTCAGGCTTGAGCCGCAACCCGTCGATGTGCGCGCGCTCTTGCAGGAGGCGGTCGAGACCGTCCGCCCGGCGGCCGAGGCCAAAGCCGTCTACCTGAGCACGCTGCTCGCCGGCGAAGTGGGCGAAGTCTCCGCCGACCCCAACCGCCTGCGGCAAGTCCTCTGGAACCTGCTCTCGAACGCCGTCAAGTTCACGCCGCAGGGCGGCCGCGTCGAGGTCGAGCTGCGGCGCGACGGCGGTCAGGCTTTGCTGCGCGTGAGCGACACGGGGCAGGGCATTGCGCCCGAATTTCTGCCGCACGTCTTCGACCGCTTCCGGCAGGCCGACATGGGCACGACGCGTCAGCACGGCGGCCTCGGCCTCGGGCTCGCCATCGTCCGCCACCTCGTCGAGCTGCACGGCGGCGACGTGACGGCCGAGAGCGCCGGCCTCGGCCTCGGCTCGACGTTCCGCCTGCGTCTCCCGCTCAAGGCCGCGCCGCGCGCCGACGAGCCCGCGCGGGCCGAGACCGCGCCGCCGGCGTCGCGTGACGGCGCACCCGCGTCGGCCTCGCTCGCGGGGACGCGCGTGCTGCTCGTCGAGGACGAGGAGGACGCGCGCGCGATGTTGAAGGCTCTGCTCGAAAGCGCGGGCGCGAGCGTGCGCATGACCGGCTCGGCGGCGGAGGCGTGGGCCGCGCACGTCGAAGGGGACTGCGACGTGCTCGTCAGCGACATCGGGATGCCGGAGGAGGACGGCTACTCGCTCATCGCCCGCGTGCGCGAGCGCGACGCGCGCCGCGGCGTCCGCACGCCGGCCGTCGCGCTGACCGCCTACGCGAGGGAAGAAGACCGCGTGCGCACGCTCGACGCGGGCTTCGACGCGCACCTCGCAAAGCCGGTCGAGCCGGCGGAACTCCTCTCGGCCGTGGCGCGGCTCGCGGGGCGCTCCGTCTGAAGTCTTCGAGAGGGCGTCGAGCTTGACGATAAGGCTGCCCGAGTCTGACGAAGAGTTGCTGCGCGAGTGCGAGGTCGAGACCTTCCGCTCGGGCGGCCCCGGCGGGCAGCACGTCAACAAGGTCGAGACCGGCGTGCGACTCCGACACACGCCCTCGGGCGTCGTCGTCAACTGCCGCGAGGAGCGCAGCCAGCACCGCAACAAGATGAACTGCCTGCGGAAGCTGCGCGAAGAAGTCGCGCGCCTCAACTACCGCCCGCCCAAACGCGTCCCCACGCGCCGCACGCGGGGCTCGCGCGAGCGCACCCTCGAAGAGAAGTCGCGCCGCTCGCGCGTCAAGCGCCTCCGCTCCAAGCCGTCGCGCGAAGACTGACCCCGGCTGAGTGGAGCCTCCCCTCGTGCCTTGTCGCTTTCTTTCCCCGCTTGTTATATTCAGTCCGCGTACTCAAGCCCCGCTAAGTCGCACGGAGCCTACGGATGCTTCACGTCGCGGTCGTCTCGCTCGCGTATCTGCTCGGCTCGATTCCGTTCGGGTATCTGTTGGTTCGCCTCCGCGGCGGCGGCGACGTGCGCCGGACTGGCTCAGGCGGGACGGGCGCGACCAACGTCTCGCGCAGCGCGGGCAAGCGCGTCGGGGTTCTGACTCTGCTGCTCGACGCTTTGAAGGGGATGGGGGCCGTGCTCGTCGCTCGCTCGCTGCTCGGAGCCGGGGCGGAGTGGTGGGTGTGCGCGGCGGGCGTGGCGGCCGTTCTGGGGCACGTCTTCCCCGTGTGGCTCCGCTTTCGCGGCGGCAAGGGCGTCGCGACGGGGTTGGGCGTCTTTCTCGTCCTCGCGCCGCTGGCGACCATGTGCGCGCTCGTCGTCTTCGTCGTCGTCGTCGGGCTGTGGCGCTACGTCTCGCTCGGCTCGATGACGGCCGCGGCCGTCCTGCCGCTCGCGGTCTGGGCTCTGAGCGCCCTCGGCATAAGCGACCGCGCCGCCGCGCCGGTGCTCGCGGTCGCCGTCACGGGGGCCGCGCTCATCGTCTTCATGCACCGCGCCAACATCGGGCGGCTCCTCCGCGGCGAGGAGAGCAGGTGGAAGTGACGCGCGTGGCCGTCATCGGGGCGGGCGGCTGGGGCACGGCGCTGAGCATCGCGGCGGCGCGCGCCGGGCGCGAGGTGCGACTCTGGGCGCGCAACGCGGCCGTGGCCGACGAGGTCAACTCGCGGCGCGTCAACTCGGCCTATCTCGGAGGGCACGCGATACCTTCGGGCGTCAGCGCCACTTCGGACGCGCGCGAGGCGCTGAGCGGCGCGGGGCTCGTCATCCTCGCCGCCCCTTCGCACGCGACGCGCGGGGTGCTTGAAAGTCTGCGCGGGCGTTTCGAGCCGGACGCGATTCTGGTCAGCGCGACCAAAGGCGTCGAGGTCGAGACCGGGCTCAGGATTTCCGAAGTCGTCGGCGAAGTCCTCGGGGCGGGCGCGGCGTCCCGCTTCGTCTGCCTCTCCGGGCCGTCGTTCGCGCAGGAGGTCGCGGCCGACCAGCCGACGGCGGTCGTCGCGGCCTCGGCCGACGAGACGCTGGCGAGGGAAGTGCAGCGGGCTCTGAGCGCAGGGAGCTTTCGCGTCTACACCAACCCGGACGTGACGGGGACGGAGTTGGGCGGCGCTTCCAAGAACGTGATGGCGCTGGCGGCCGGGATGGTCGCGGGGCTCGGCCTCGGGACGAACAGCGTGGCCGCGCTTGTCACGCGCGGGCTGGCGGAGATGACACGGCTCGCGCTCGCGGAGGGCGGGCGGCTCGAAACGCTGATGGGGCTCGCCGGCCTCGGCGACCTCGTCCTGACCTGCACGGGCGGCCTTTCGCGCAACCGCCGCGTCGGCGAAGAACTCGGGCGCGGCCGCGCGCTCGAAGACGTGCTCGCGGGGATGCGCGAAGTCGCGGAGGGCGTCCGCACCGCGCGCGCCGTCCGCCTCCGCGCCGCGCGCCGCGGCGTCGAGATGCCCATCACCGAAGAGGTGCACGCCGTCCTCTACGACGGCAAACCGGCGCGCGCCGCGGTCGAGAGCCTGATGTCGCGGCCGCTCAAAGACGAGTTTGAAATCAGTAGTCAGTAGTCATATGCCCGACGAAGAGAAGAATCTGGTGACGAACCGCTCGGCGCTGCACGAGTACCACATACTCGACACGTACGAGGCCGGCGTGGCGCTACAGGGGACGGAGGTGAAGAGCATCCGCGCGGGGCAGATTCAGTTGAAGGAGTCCTACGTCTCCGTCCGCGACGGCGAGGCGTGGCTCTTCAACGCGCACATCTCGCCCTACTCGCACGGCAACCGCTCCAACCACGACCCCACGCGCACGCGCAAGCTGCTCCTGCACCGGCGCGAGATCGAGCGGCTCGACGAGCAGGCGACGACGAAGGGCATGACGCTCGTCGTCACGCGCGTCTACCTCAAGGGCGGCCGCGTTAAATTTGAAATAGGCGTCGCCCGTGGTAAAAAACTCTACGACAAGCGAGAGACCGAGATGCGCCGCACCGTCGAGCGCGAGACGCGCGCGCAGTTAAAAGAGCGCGTGAAAGGATAGGGGAGAAAAGAGAGCTTATGGAGATTCAAACGAGCGCCGGCGGCTTCGCCGAGCTGGACGTGCAGGCACTGGCCGTCGCCGTGTTCAAGGACGAGGGCGCCGGAGAGGGCTTCCTCAAGGAACTCGACGAGGCTTCGGGCGGGCTCGTCAGCTCCGTCCTTGAGTCCGAGGAGATGAAGGGCAAAGAGGGCGAGTCGGTCTACCTGCACCTGACGGCCGGCCCGTCGGGGCCGAAGGCGAAGCGGCTGCTGCTCGTCGGCGTCGGCGAGCGCGCGGACTACGGCGCCGCGCAGGTCTCGCAGTTCGGCGGCCTCGCCATCCGCCAACTCCGCGCGCGCAACGTGAAGTCGGTCGGGCTCGTCCCGCGGCTCGAAGGCGGCGACGCCGAACGCGCCGCCTCGTCGGCGGTCGAGGGCGCGGTCATGGGGCTCTTCGAGCCCGACAAGTATCGCACCGTCGACAAGGAGGAGCGCGCCGTCGAGCGGCTCGTCGTCTTCGCCGGCGGCGCGGACGAAGAGGCGCTGCGGCGCGGGGCCGAGCGCGGGCGGATAGTCGGCGAGTCGGTCAACTTCACGCGCGACCTCGCCAACGAGCCCGGCGCGTACATGACGCCGACCATCATGGCCGAGCGCGCGCAGGAGATCGCCAACGAGTTCGGATTGGAGATCGACGTGCTCGACCAGGCGCGGATGGAGCAGGAGGGCATGGGCGCGCTCCTCTCGGTCGCGCGCGGCTCCGACCAGCCGCCGAAGATGATGGTGCTCACGTACATGCCCGAGGGCAAGGAGCGCGTCGAAGACGGCGAAGACTTTCTCGCGCTCGTCGGCAAGGGCATCACCTTCGACACCGGCGGCATCTCCATCAAGCCCAGCGAGAACATGGAGCTGATGAAGTACGACATGACCGGCGGCGCCACCGTGCTCGGCGTCATGCGCGCCGTCGCGCAGCTCAAGCCGTCGATTCCCGTCCTCGGCGTCGTCCCCTCGACCGAGAACATGCCCTCGGGCAAGGCCACCAAGCCCGGCGACGTGGTGCGCGCCATGACGGGCAAGACCATCGAAGTCATCAACACGGACGCCGAAGGCCGGCTCATCCTCGCCGACGCCGTCTCCTACGCCAAGAAACTCGGCGCGACGCGCGTCGTCGACATGGCGACGCTCACCGGCGCCGTCTCAATCGCCCTCGGCGACGTAAACACGGGCATTCTCGGCACCGACCAGGAGCTTATCAACGAGGTCATCGAGTCGGGGCGCGAGGTCGGCGAGAAGTTCTGGCAGCTCCCGCTCGACAAGGAGTACTCGAAGCAGATCAAGTCCGACATCGCCGACATCAAGAACGTCGGCGGGCGCAAGGCCGGCACCATCACCGCCGCCGCCTTCATCAAGGAGTTCGCCGACGGCATCTCCTGGGCGCACCTCGACATCGCCGGCACGGCCTGGGGCGACGAGGCCAAGCCCTTCCGCGCGAAGGGGCCGACGGGCGTCGCCGTCCGCACGCTCCTCAACTTCGTCGAGCGCGAGGCGGCGCGCGCCGGCGGCGCGAAGGACGCCGCGGAGAAGTCGAAGTAAAGGCACGCACGCCTGACGGCCGCCGCCGGTGTTTACATTAGTGAACACCGGCGTCAACATTTGTTGACAGCTCGGGAGGCGGCGAATCTAAAATTCTAGTAAATATTCATTTTTTTTCTTGCAAGATTTTTGGCACATGTGTTGCAATGTTGCCGTGCAAGAAGAGTCTGTGGGAGCGAGCGCCACAAAAAAGTCCTCGCCCCCCTCGGAGGCCGCCCGAGGTAAGCATCGCCCCCGGACTCTCATCCCTTCACACGCGTACGTCCCGCCGGAGGCTCTAAAGAGTTTCCGGCGGGACGTACGCGTGTGAAAAGTGTTATAGTGACGCCCGACGGGCTGCCTCCCCGCCCGCGCCGGCTCGCCCGGGGCGCTGACCCCTCGGAACACCCGCCGGCGGCAGATTTTTCGGAAGCTGGCTGTGGTCGATTACTACAAAGTTTTAAAGGTCAAGCGGGCGGCCTCGGCGGCCGAGATTAAGTCGGCCTACCGGAAGCTTGCGCGCGAGCGGCACCCGGACTTGAACGGCGGTTCGGAGGGCGCCGCGCGCGAGTTCGCGGTCATCTCGCTGGCCTACCGCACGCTGAGCGACCCGCAGGAGCGCGCCTTCTACGACTCGCAGCTCCGGCGCGCGCACAGCGGCGACTTCGGCGGCGGCTCGGTCTTTCACTCGAACAACCCGCACGCGCAGCGCCTGCGCCGCATGGCCGTCCAGGCGCGCTTCGACCGCCGCGTCGACCAACTCATCGAGGCCGACCGGCGCGAGAACTTCGCGCTCCAGCAGGCGGTCTTCACGACCGTCACGCTCTTCCTCTCGACCTTCTTCGTCTCGTGGTTCAAGCCGCCCTTCTGGTACAACTTCCAACTCGTCGGCCGCGCCGTCGTCGTCACTCTGTTATTCTTCGGGCTCTGGCACCTCGCCGTCCTTCTAAATGCGTTCTTCTTGCACTACTCCTACAGCCCATAGTCGATTCACGACTCGGTCATCAACGCTAACGACGGCCAGCCCGACAAGCCCTTCACGCGCTTCACCGCCTCGACGTTCCTCATCGTCGGCTCGCTCCTCAGTCTGGCGGGCGGCCTCTACGTCGGCACGGCCATGAAGCAGTTCGAGATTTTCAACGACATACACTACCTCTTCGGCCAGAACTTCCGGCTCGACCTGCTCTTCTACCCCCCTATCGCCGTCCTCATCGTGGACACGATGCACAACATCGCCTCGAAGATCGACTGACGGGCGGCTCGGCCGGCGCCGCGCTCCCTCCCCGCGAATCTTGCGCGCCGCCGCGCGCGTCATGTATATTTCGCCGCACGAGTTCCGCACCACGGAGAACCAGACAAACACGGTGAAGAGACACATCGCGCGCGCCCAAGCCGCGCCGCACACGAACGCCGACGGCCGAAACGCCATCGAACGATTCGCCACGCCGCATTAGTCTTCGAGAGCGGTTGGCCGTCCGGCTTCGCAGGAAGGGAGCCGTCCGATGGCCAGACGCATCAACGAACGACAGCGCCTCGCTCTCAAGCTTGAACACCTGAGCGACACCGAAGTCCACGAAGTCCTCGACTACATCTCGATCATGGAGTCGATGCGGAGGGCCGCCGCCGCCGTCCCGTCGAACTGGGACGACGAGCTGGTCGCGCTCCTCGCCGGTTCGGTCGAGAACGAGCGCGCCCGACAGGCTTTCGAGTGGGAGTCCGTGCGCCGCCGCGCCGAGCGGAAAGCGGCGCTCACGCTCGCCGCCCGCGCATGACCCGCGCATGAGAAGTCACGCGCACGCGCGTCACAGACCTCAGGCCGAACCTCCCGCGCGCCCCGCGCGGCGGGCGGCCGTCTCCTTTTTTCTGGCGCTCGCCTTCACGCTCGCCGCCGCCGTCGCCTTCGACGCGCCGCGCGCACGCGCACAGAGGGAACTCACCCCGCTCCAGCACGAGATTAACGTCCAGACGGCGCGGCTCTCGTCCGCCGACGTCGAGGAGCGTCGCGACGCGGTCGTCCGCCTCGGCGCGATGGCGCGGCCCGAGGCTTCGCGTGCGGCGGCCGCGGCGCTCGGCGACAGGGCGGCCGTCGTCCGCGCCACCGCCGCGCGCGCACTGCTCTCGCTCGCGCCCGCCGAGGCCGCCGCGCTGATTCTGTCCCTGCTCAAAGACCGCGACGAGTTCGTCAGGCGCGAGGCCGCCTACGCGCTCGGGCTCACGCGCAGCACGCTCGCTGTCGGGGCGCTCGCCGCTGTCACGCAGACCGACAAGCAGGCTTCCGTGCGCGGCGCGGCGGCGGTCGCGCTCGGGCAGATAGGCGACGCAGCGGCCGTCCCCGCGCTCGCCGGCGCGCTGACGCGACGGCTGCAAGGCTCCGGCTTCTTCAACCGCCTGCTGCGGCGCAAGGTCGAGGAGGACGAGTTCGTGCGGCGGGCGGCGGCCGTCTCGCTCGGCCAGCTCGGGAGCAGGGAGGCCGTGCCCGTGCTCGTCGAGGCGCTCTCCGACGCGCGCGCGCCGGGCGACGTGCGGCGCGAGGCCGCGCACTCGCTGGGGCTCATCGGCGACCCGGCGGCCGTCCCCGCGCTCCGCGCCGTGCTCGCGCACCAAGACCCTTACCTTTCGCGCATCGCCTTCGAGGCGTTGAGGAGACTTGAATCGCCGGCGGCGGCGCGGCCGGCGGGCGGCGGGCTGTAACGCCGAACCCACCAAAAACAGAAAGCCGGGGAGAGTCGCCAAACTCTCCCCGGCTTTCTTTGTCTGATGTCGCCGTCTCAGGCGTCGTTCTTGTCGCCGCGGCTGTGGCTCTTGCGCGCGGCCTTCGCCTGCGGGAGTTGGACGGCCGCGCCGCCCGACTTGACGACCGGCTTGTCGTCCTCCTGCTCGTCCTCCTGCGAGTCGGCGATGAGCGCGCCGCCCGAGTGCTTCGAGAAGGAGAGCTTGCCGCGCGCATCGTCAAAGTCCACGTAGACGAGGTCGCCCAAGCCCACCTGCTCGGTCGCCACGAGGTTCGAGAGCGGGTAGACCATGAAGCGTTCGATGGCCCTCTTCAGGTGGCGCGCGCCATACTTGAAGTCGATGCCCTCTTCGAGCAGGAAGTCCTTCGCCGAATCCGAGCACTGGAAGATGAACTTCGTGCCCGCCGACTTCATGATGCGATCCTGCACGGACTGAAGTTCGAGGTCGAGAATCTGCCGCAGGTGGTGCTCCTTCAGCGAGCGGAAGACGACCACCTTGTCGATACGGTTCATGAACTCGGGGCTGAACTTCTTGCGCGCCGCCTCGACCGCCGTGCGGTAAATTTTCTGGTCGACCTCGGTGTCGTGCGGATTCTTCCCGTTCTTCGACGGGGCGAAGCCGATGCCGCCCGAGATCAGCTCCGACATCTCGCGCGCGCCGAGGTTCGAGGTCATCACGACCATCGTCTTCGAGAAGTCCACCCGGCGGTTGTCGCCGAGCGTCAGCGTCGCCTTGTCGAGTATGCCGAGCAGGAGCTGCCACAGGCTGTCCGAAGCCTTCTCGATCTCGTCGAAGAGGACGAGCGAGAGCTTGTTATCCTCGGTGTGATAGCGGTCGAGGTTCTCCTGCGTGAGCATCGGGCTCGTCTCGCGGTGCCCGAGGTAGCCCGGGGGCGAGCCGATGAGCTTCGCGATCTCGTGCGAGTGCTGGAACTCGGCGCAGTCGATCTTGATGACCGCGTTGGGGTCGCCGAAGAGGACTTCGGCCGCGGCCTCGACGACGCGGGTCTTGCCCGAGCCGGTCGGCCCGAGGAAGAGCATCGTGCCGACGGGGCGGTTCGGCGGGTTCATCCCGGCGAGGAAAATCTGATAGAGGCCGCTCATGCGGCGCACAGCGCGCTCCTGTCCCACGATGCGCGCGGCGAGCTTCTCCTCGAACTCCTGCGCGCGGGGGCTCTTCTGGTCGGGGTCGAGCAGAACCGTGTTGGCGTTGATAGTTTCTCTTTCCATTATTGCAACCATGGCTCGTCCTCCTTTGCAGGGAGCGCTGGGAACTTGCCCGGCCGGCTTGCGGGCGGCCGCCGCGTTTGGCGGCTCCCGTCCCGTCGGGCGCTTCCAGTCCAACTCCTTGCAAAGAGCGAACCGCACTACTTGGATGATACGTTGAAAGACGTGGTTTGCTTCCGGCGCATCGGCCGGGGGGCGGCAGGGCCGCGATGACGAGAGCACTATATATACGACAAAGGGGTTTTTGTCACCACAAAATATTCGAGACCGCGATAATTTTTCGCCGCCGCGCGGCTTGCGCCGCCCGCCCGCGCGCTGACGAATCGCGGCACCGTCCCGGTGACAATAAACGGCCCAATTCAAAAAAATGAATGAGGCCGGCGCCCGCGTCGCCACACCTAAACGTCGAACGCGGGGCGCGGCGCGTGTCAAAACGTGAGCGACGTAC
>JBEVKV010000039.1:0-8280 GCA_040509515.1 Pyrinomonadaceae bacterium
ATCGTCGGTTGATAGTCGCCCGGCGTGGCCGGGAGGTTTTTAGAAGGTGCTGACGTTGAGCCGCTTGCCCGTCGTCGTCTTGTTGTTCATCGAGGAGGTGTTGACGCCCGTCGTGAGGATGGCGCTCCGAATCTGCTGCGGCGTGGCGGTCGGGTGGGTCGAGGCGTAGAGCGCGACGCCTCCCGTGACGTGCGGCGTCGCCATCGAGGTGCCGTCGAGCCGCGTCAGCGTGTTGTTCGGCGACGTCGACCAGACGCCGCTGCCCGGCGCGCCGATGTCGACGGTCGTCTTGCCGTAGTTTGAGTAAGAGGCGCGCGCGCCCGTGCTCGTCAGCGCGGCGACGGCGATGACCGAGTCGTAAGAGGCCGCCGACTCGGTCGAGGTGCCCTGCGTCGTGTTGTAGTTCGACGGGTAGCTCGCGAAGACGTCGTTGTTGTCGCCCACCTGATCGGGGCCGCCGTTGCCGGCCGCGGCCGTGAAGAGGATGTTGGCCTTGGCGGCGCGGATGACGGCGTCGTGCAGAGCCTGCGAGTAGCCGCCGCCGCCCCACGAGTTGTTGATGACCACGATGTTGAGGCCGTGGCGGGTCTTCAAGTCGACGAAGTAGTTGACGGCGTCGACGGCGTCGGCGACGGTGCCGCCGCTGGGGCCGAGGAACTTGGCCGAGATCATCGTCACGTTCCAGTTGACGCCGACGACGCCGAGGCCGTTGCCGGGCGCGCCGATGGTGCCCGCGACGTGCGTGCCGTGCAGGTCGGTCGTGTAGTCGCTCGGGCGCGCGCCGTCGTAGACCGACGAGTTATCCTGAAAGAAGTCCCATCCGTGCGCGTCGTCTGCGTAGCCGTTGCCGTCGTTGTCAACGCCGTCAACCGGGTCGTAGGGGTTCGTCCAGATGTTGGCGGCGAGGTCGACGTGCTCGAAGTCGATGCCCTCGTCGATGATGCCGACGTAGACCGAGGAGCTGCCGGTGTGGCCCGCGGCCCAAGCCTCGCCGGCCTGACTGCCGAACTGGTTGACCGGGCTGGTGGCGTCGCCGTACATGCCCCAGAGGTTGCCGTTGGTGTAGTAGGTGTCGGTGGACGTGGCCTGATGAGTGACGATGTAGTTCGGCTCGGCGAAGGCGACCGACGGGTGCTCGCGGACGATGCGGACGGCGTCCTCGACCGAGAGGCCGCTCTGAATCGTGGCGAGTTCCAACTCGCCTTTCGCGGCGAGCTTCTCGGCCCGCTTGAGCTGTTTTTTAGTGAGCGCGCCGACCGAGTTGCGCGCCGAGACGATGTCCTCGGGCGTCGCGCCGGGCTTGAACTGAATCAGGATTTCGTCGGCCTTGAACTTCTGTTTGCCCTCGCCGTCTTTGGCGGCGGCGCGGCTGTTGACCGAAGCGGACGAGAACGTCATGGCGCAGAGCGCGAGGGTGGCGGCTAACGCGAAAACTTTCTTCATTCATCCTCCGAAAGAGTTGTCAGGCAGGTTGGCGGGTGAAGGCTGCCCGTGAGAGGGCCCCCTTGTTGAAACCGAGACGATAACCGCGGATGACGTGTATGAAATGCCGGACGTCACGTATTAGTGCTCTCGAAGGAAACCGCCCCGGAGGGCAGACGAAGAGCCGCGCCGAACGGGGACTGAATTTTTCCGCGCTGTTAAGAGAAGGGTGAGAGCGCACCCCGAAGGCGGACGCACGTACAGCCTCGTAGACGACCCGCCGGGAGGGGCCGCGAGAACTCTATTCGACGGGGCTTTGGATGACCCGCCGCCGCCGGAGTTGCCCCGCCTGCAAAAAAAAAATCATCCGCCCGAACGTCGGGAGAGCTTCGCGTTGACACCCCGACCCTCGGGTAATATCTTCGCCGCTTGAACGCGGCCGGCTCGGGCGAGTCAAAAACACTATCGGAGGTGGATGATGGTCTGGAGAGTGTTCGTCGTCGTCATGTTCGTCGCCGCCTCGTGCGTCGTCTCGGGCGCTCAGGAGGCGGAGTGGCGGAAAATTACGCGGGCCGAGGAAGAGGTCAGGAAGTTGGAGCGCCGTTGGCTCGACGCCTACGAGCAGCGCGACCCCGTCGCGATGGATCGCATCGTGGCGGACGACTTCACCATCACGTTCCCGAACGGCGGGATGCAGACCAAGCCGCAGTTAATGGCGATGATCAAGTCGCCGCGCCGCGCCGGCCAGCCACGGATGAGGTTCTACACAGACGGCGTGCTGTCGCGCGCGTACGGCGGCACCGTGATACTCGCCGGGCGCGTGACGACCGAGTACGAGCGCGACGGCAAGACGGTCAAAGAACAGTCGCGTTACACAGACACGTACGTCCGCATGGGCGGGCGCTGGCAGGTGGTGGCGTCGCACCTGTCGCACGTCGAGGAGCCGAAGAGTCCGGGCGCTGAGAAGTGAGCCGCGGCGCGCCTTCGTCCCCGCCGCTTAATGAACGAGGAGACTGCTATGAGTCATTGGAAGGCGCGCCTGCTGGGGGCGGCGCTCGTCCTGCTCTTCGCGGGCATGACCTATTACAACTGGAACCAGTTACGCAGCGAGGGACACTACTCGCTGAAGATGGCCGCGTTCGGCCCTCTGGGGGTCGTGGGCGGCCTCTTCATCCTGCTGTTCCCCACGAAGGGCGGGAGGCCCGAGACGGGGCGGGACAAGCTGCTCGTCCTTCTGGTCTTCGCGTTCGGGGCGGCGGCGGGCCTGCTCAACTGGTACCTGATGGATCCCGGCTTCTTCGGGCGCTGAAGGGCGCGCGCGGCCGGCGGCGCGGCGGCGTTGACGCGCGGGGCGGTTTTGTCATAAAAACTTTGTGCTCTTACCCCGCGAACCCACGGCCTTCCCCCTTTTGTGCGAGCGAAGGGTGTCCCCGCCCGTTGGACTAATCCTGATGAGCCTGACGCGTAGACTGCTCCGGCTGTTTCTCTGCTCTCTCCTCGTCATCTTCCCGGCCGCGTCGTGCAAGCGCGGGCCGAAGACGAAGCTCGAAGCTGTGGACGAGATCGTCCGCAAGTCGGGCGTCGCGCCGCCGGCCGAGCCCGTCCGGCGCGACCTCGCGCAGATACACGAGCGCGGCACGCTCACCGTGCTCGCGCCCTACAACTCGACCACATACTTCGTCTACCGCGGCGAGCCGCTCGGCTACGAGTTCGAGCTGCTGCGCGAGTTCGCCACCGCGCGCGGGCTCAAGCTCAAGATGGTCGTCGTCACCGACCCGAAGAGTCTGCTCCCGCTCTTGAACTCCGGCGAGGGCGACATCGCGGCGGCGCGGCTCGTCCCCACGCCCGAGGGCGAGGCGCAGGCCGCCTTCACGCGCGCGCTCTACCAGACCGAGCCGGCGCTCGTGCAGCAGGAGGCCGCGCCCGAGACGGCGACGAAGGTCGCCGAGAAGGCGATGGCCCCCGGCCCCGCAGACCCCTCGCCCGAGGTGGACATCCCCGCGCGGCTCGTCACGCACCCGGCGCAGCTCGCCGGCAAGCGCGTAGACCTCCCGGAGCAGTCGCCCTACCAGCGAACGCTCGTCGAGCTGGCCGACGAAATCTCGGGCGACATACACGTCGTCGAGCTGGGTCAGATTCAGGACGAGACGCTCGCGCAGAAGGTCGCGCGCGGCGAGGTCGAGTTCAGCGTCATGCAGGCCAACCTCGCCGAGTTGAAGGAGGCCGAGTTCAACAACCTCAAGGTGCGCCCCGTCCTCGGGCGCAAGCACGGCGTCGCGTGGGCCGTGCGGAAGAACTCGCCCGAGCTGATGGCGGCCTTGAACGCGTGGATTGAGGACGGGCAGAACGCCGGGCTCTTGAAGCGGCTCTACAAGAAATATTTCGTGGACATGCGCGGCTACATCGAGCGCGCGACGAGCGACTTCCTGACCTCCTCGACGGGCAAGCTCTGCCCCTACGACGAGCTGCTCAAGCGGCACGCGCCGGAGGTCGGGTGGGACTGGCGTCTGCTCGCCTCGCAGATGTATCAGGAGTCGCGCTTCAAGCCGGACGCGAAGTCGTGGGCCGGCGCGGCGGGGCTGCTCCAACTGATGCCGGGCACGGCGCGGCAGGTCGGCGTGCGCGACCCCTTCGACCCCGAAGACAACGTCAGCGGCGCGGTCAGGTACATCAAGTGGCTTAACGGCTTCTGGGACGAGCGCATCACGGACGAGGGCGAGCGCCTCAAGTTCATCCTCGCCTCGTACAACACCGGCGCGGGCCACGTCGAGGACGCGCAGCGCCTCGCGTCGAAGTACGGCGGCGACCCGCTCCGCTGGGAGCACGTCTCCTACTGGCTCCTGCAGAAGTCGACGCAGAAGTACGCCTCGGACGAAGTGGTCAAGTTCGGCTTCTGCCGCGGGCTTGAGCCGGTCAACTACGTCGAGCACATCCTGCGCCGCTACGACCACTACAAGGAGCACGTCGTCGCACGCCGCGCGCAACCGCGCTCCGCGCGTCGGGGCGTCTGAGCACGCCTTTGCCCCTGTGATAAACTTCCCGCCTCTCGCCGAGAGTTTCAACCCGGGAGGAGTCGTCTTTGCTTAGCAGAACCTCGTTCGCCGCGGTCGTCGTCGTCGTCGCGGCCGCCGTCACGTCGGCGTGTCTGAACGGCGCGGAGACGCCGGCGCAAAGCACGGGCACGGCGGCCGTCAACGCTTCGCCCGCCGCGCCGACGCCGCCACAGCAGCGGCAGGCGGAGGGCGGGGAAGACGCCGTGCTGTCGGCGCGTCTGAAGGAGATTTGCGCGCGCGCGGGCGGCGAGTGCGCGGTGGCTGTGACGCACGTCGAGACGGGGCGCGTCGCTTCGTTCGAGGGCGAGCGCCGCCAGCCGCTCTACAGCGTCTTCAAGCTGCCGCTCGCGGTCGTCGTCCTGCAGGACGTTGAGGCGGGCAAGCTCTCGCTCGACCAGAAGGTGCGGGTCGAGCCGGAGGAGGCCGCGCCGGGCGTGAAGGCGAACTCCGACCTCTGGCTCAAAGCCTCAGACCGCACCGTCCGCGAGTTGCTCGAATTCTCCATCGTGCGGAGCGACAACACGTCGAGCGACAAGATGCTCGAACTCGTCGGCGGCCCCTCGGTCGTCACCGAGCGGATGCGCGCGCTCGGCCTCAGCAACATCGAAGTCCGTTCCAACGTGCGCGAGTTTTTGAAGAGCAAGGAGGCGCACCCCAACAACGGCTCGGCCGCAGACCTCGCGCGCCTGCTCGCGCGTTTGCAGAAAGGCGAAGTCTTAAGGCCGCCGCAGCTCGAAGTGTTGCTCGGGCTGATGGGGCGCGCGACGACGGGGCAGCAGCGTCTGCGCGCGGGCGTGCCGGCGGGGACGCCAATCGGCGACAAGACGGGGACTGGCCCCTCGACGACCAACGACGTGGGACTCGTCACGCTCCCCGAAAATCGCGGGCACCTCGCGCTGGCCGTGCTGCTCAACGGCTCGAAGCTGTCGGTGGAAGCGCAGGAGAAGCTGACCGCCGAGGTCGCGCGCGCCGCCTACGACGCGCACGTCGCGCGCCCCGCGTCGGGACGTTGAGAGTGACAGGGTTGAAGTCGCCGCTGCCAGTGGTTGACGGCGTCGCGCCGAGCCGGCAGACGCTGCCCGCGGGCCGTTGGGAGACCGTGCTCGACTTTCTCGCGGAGCGCCACGCGTTCGTCGGCGCGGAAGTTTGGGCGGCGCGGATGGGCCGGGGCGAGGTGGTTGACGAACGGGGCTCGCGTCTCACGCCTGCGAGCCCTTACCGCGCAGGCGCGTGCGTCTTCTACTACCGCGAGCCCGAAGACGAGACGCGCGTCCCTTTCGACGAGCACGTCCTCCACATTGACGAGCACATCCTCGTTGCCGACAAGCCGCACTTTCTGCCCGTCGTCCCTTCGGGGCGTTTCCTGCGCGAGACGCTGCTCGTCCGCCTGAAGCGGCGGACGGGCTTAGAGCACTTAGTTCCCGTCCACCGCATCGACCGCGAGACGGCCGGCCTCGTCGTCTTCTCCGTCAGCCCCGAGACGCGCGGCGCGTACGCCTCGCTCTTCCAGCGGCGCGAGGTCTCGAAGGTCTACCACGCGCTCGCGCCCCATCCGCTCGAAGAGGCGCTCGAACTCCCCGCCACGCGCCGCAGCCGCGTCGTCAGGGGCGAGCCCTTCTTCCGCATGAAGGAGGTCGAGGGCGAGCCGAACGCCGAGACGCGCGTCGATTTTGTAACCCGCGCGGGCGCGTCGTCGCTCTACGAGGCGCGCGCCTTCACGGGGCGCAAGCATCAGGTGCGCGTCCACCTCGCGGCGCTCGGGATTCCAATCGTGAACGACAGGCTCTACCCCGAAGTGCTCGCGGCCGAACCCGAAGACTTTTCCGCGCCGCTCAAGCTGCTGGCGAAGTCGCTCTCCTTCCGCGACCCCCTGACGGGGCGCGAGCGGCGCTTCGAGAGCGCGCGGACGCTTTAGCTCCGGTTGAGAAAAGACGGCGCTGACTTTAAAGTTCAAAACAACCTTGAAGACAAAAACGACAGCGACACAGACGGGCGCGCCCCGCGTTTCGGCGGGGGCGGCGCGGCTGCTCCTGATGGGGGCGCAGGGGCTTCTGTCCGACCCCACGCGCGCGGCGACGCCGAAGTCGCTCTTAGACCTCATCACGCGGATGGGCTTCGTGCAGCTCGACTCGATCAACTACGTCGAGCGCGCGCACCACCTGACGCTCTTCAGCCGTTCGGACGGCTACCGGCGCGAGCACCTCGCGCGTCTCTCGGAGCGCGACCGCAGCCTCTTCGAGCATTGGACGCACGACGCCTCGGCCGTCCCCACCGAGTGGTTCGCGCACTGGAAGCCGCGCTTCGCGCGAGCCGGCGCGCGCATACGCGCCAACGGCTGGTGGGCCGAGCGCATGGGCGGCAAGCCAGACAAGGTTCTCGCCTTCGTCCGCGAGCGCATCGAGCGCGAGGGGCCGCTGCGCTCGCAGGACTTCGAGCACGAGCGCGGCGCTTCCCAAGCGTGGTGGGGCTGGAAGCCGCAGAAGGCCGCGCTCGAATACCTCTGGCACACGGGCGAGCTGATGGTCGCGCGCCGCGACAAGTTTCAGAAGGTCTACGACCTGACCGAGCGCGTCTTTCCCGAACTCCACCGCGCGTCCGCGCCGGCGGATGATGAGCACACCGAGTGGGCCTGCTCGACGGCGCTGGAGCGTCTGGTCGTGGCGACGCCGAAGGAGCTGGCGGAGTTCTGGGCCGCGATAGACATCGCGCGTGCGCGCGGGTGGTGCGAGCGCGCGGCGCGCGAAGGCAGAATCGTCCCCGTCGTCGTCGAGTCTTCGGGCGCGGACGCGAAGCCGCGGCCCGCTTACGCGACGCCCGACTGGGAGCGCCGGCTCGCGCGAAGCCCCGCGCCGCCCGCGCGCACGCGCCTGCTCAGCCCCTTCGACCCCGTGCTGCGCGACCGCGCGCGCTGCATGCGCCTCTTCGGGTTCGACTACCGCTTCGAGGCGTTCGTGCCCGAGCCCGCGCGCGTACACGGCTACTACGTCCTGCCCGTGCTCGAAGGCGACCGCCTCGTCGCACGCGTCGACCCGAAGTTCGAGCGCGGCGAGGGCGCGCTCAAAATCCGTCGCGTCTTCTGGGAACAGGGCGTGCGCCCGACCCGCGCGCGTCTCAAAGGGCTCGCGGAGGCGGCCGAGCGTCTCGCCGGCTTCCTCGGCGCGGAGCGCGTCGAATGGCCCGCCGACTTCAATTCAAAGTGATGAAGAACGAAGAGACCTCTTACCCGAGGGACAAGATCAGAGTCCTGCTGTTGGAGAACGTCAGCGGGTCGGCGACCGAAGTGTTTACGGCGGGCGGCTACGCGAACGTTGAGCGGCACGCGCGCGCGCTCGGCGAGGACGAGCTGGCCGAGGCCGTGCGCGGCGTACACATCCTCGGCATACGCTCGAAGACGAAGGTGACCGAGCGCGTGCTCGCCTCGGCCGACAGGCTTCTGGCCGTCGGCGCCTTCTGCATCGGCGTCAATCAGGTTGATTTGAGGGCGGCGACCGCGGCGGGCGTGGCCGTCTTCAACGCGCCCTACTCGAACACGCGCTCGGTGGCCGAGCTGGTCATCGGGCTCGCCGTGATGCTC
The DNA here is from genome assembly GCA_040509515.1 of Pyrinomonadaceae bacterium. Classification (GTDB taxonomy): domain Bacteria; phylum Acidobacteriota; class Blastocatellia; order Pyrinomonadales; family Pyrinomonadaceae; genus QHXN01. Next base: position 8,050 of record JBEVKV010000039.1, read on the forward strand.
ATCCGGCGCGTCCCCGACAAGAACGCGGCGGCGCACCGCGGCGTCTGGCTCAAGGAGGCGAAGGGGAGCTACGAGCTGCGCGGGAAGACGCTCGGCATCGTCGGCTACGGCAACATCGGCTCGCAGGTTTCGGTGCTGGCCGAGGCGCTGGGGATGAAGGTCGTCTACTACGACGTGGTGCCGAAGCTCCCGCACGGCAACGCGCGCCAGTCGCGCGACCTCGCGGAGCTG
>JBEVKV010000040.1:0-7559 GCA_040509515.1 Pyrinomonadaceae bacterium
GGTGGGCCTTTGTCAGACGGCGCAGTCGTGTCGCAGAGGCCCACCTGCTACCGCAGGTGGTTCTGACCGTTATGGCATCCGCACCCGGCTACTTGATGCCGACTTGCAGCTCGCGCTGGAGGGCGATGGCCTCGGGGTTGTTCGGGTCGATCTGGATGGCGCTCTGCATGTAGGCGGTTGCCTGCGCGCGGTCGCCGCGTTCGAGGAAGATGCGGCCGAGCAGGATGTGCGGGTCGATGAACTTGCGCTCTGTGTCCCAGAAGATGGAAGCCTTGAGCTGGCTGATGGCCGGGGCCAACTCGCCGCGGCGCATGTAGATGCGACCCGTGATGAGGTAAGCCTCGGCGTTCATCGGCTCGACGCGGACGACGTTGCGCAACTCCATCAGCGCCTCGTCGTCGCGCCCCGCGATGTAAAGCTCGCGCGCCTTGTTGAGAAAGTCCTCGGCGCTCGTGCCCGGCGCGGGCCGGTTCGCCTTGTCGTCCTCGACCTGCACGGCGCGGACGAACTCCGCGCGGTTGAAGTCGCCGCGCAGGTGGACGGGCAGCATCGAGACGGACTTCGACTGCTCCCACTCGATCTGCGCCTTGCCGTAGGCCGGGTAGAGCTTGCGCGCCTCGTTGTCGTTGGCGGCGGCGGCCTCGGCCTGCCCCGTCTTCTCAAGCATCTTGGCGAAGAGGAAGAGCGCCTCGGGGTCGCGCGGATTCTCCTTGACGACCGCGCGGAGCTGTTCGGCGGCCTCCTGCGCCTTGCCCGAGAGCGAGAGCGCGTAGGCGTAGTTGTAGCGCACCATCGCGCCGTCGGGCGAGTCTTCGGGCGCGCTCTCGACGGCGCGGCCGAGGAAGTTGGTCGCCTGCTTCAGAAGCGCGTCGCGCTTCGCAGGGTTCTTCTCCCTGATGGCGGCCTGCGTGGAGATGGCGCCCGCGTTGTTGTAGATGCTCGTGAGCGGCACGTCGGTCGTGAGCGGGAGCAGCGTGTCTAAGGCCGACTGCAGCTCGCCGACGCGCCAGTAGGCGAGCGCGGCGTAGAAGGCGGCCTCGGCGTAGTGCGCGTCGCGTCGCTGCAGGAGCGTGAAGTTCTCGCCGGCCTTCTTGTAGTCGCCCTGCGCGTAGAAGAGCTGCCCCAACTCGAAGGCGGCCTGCTTGTAGGTGGAGCCGGGGTTGGCGCGCTCGTACTCGCGCATCGCGTTCTGGAGGTAGGCCGGCTTGTCCGGGTTGCCGTTGGCGAGCATCGCCCCCTTGACGTAAGCCTCGAAAGCCTTAGGCGGCACCTTCGTCGCCTGCTCGACGATGAGGTTCTGCGAGAAGGGCAGCTTGTCGTCCTGCTCGTAGAGAATCTGGTAGGCGAGCTTGCCCTGCACGGTCTGGAGGTTCGTCAGCGCGTCGCCGAAGAAGAACTCGTGCGTGGCCCAGCGGCCGTCGGTCATCTGCTTGCCGGCGATGCGCCCCTCGTTGACGCGCACCACGCGCGCGGAGCCGCGCACCTCCGCGACCGTCTTCTCGTCGCGCGGCGTGACCTCGTAGTTGCCGAGCACGACCATCGTCGCGCCCGCCTCCTTCGCCAGCTTGATCGCGGTGGCGCGCGAGGGGATGACCGTGAGCGGGAGGCGCAGGCGCTGGTAGGTCAGCTCGCGCGCGTCCGAGGAGACGACGCGCAGGCCGTGCTGGCCGAGCAGTTCGGAGAGCTGGTCGGCGAAGCTCTCGCCGACCCAGTTGGCCTCGCGGTTGGCCGTGGTGTTCTCGAAGGGGAGGATGAGCACGACGTCGCTGACGGCCTGCGCGCGTGCCGGCGCGAGCGCGGCGAGGGCCGCGACGAGTGCGAAGAGCGCGGCGGCGTAACGTCTGACCATCGGAATCACCTTCTTACGAAAAAGCAGAGAGGCCGTCGGCGCTCTCTGGTAAACCCACGGCGTCGGCGGCCTCGCGTTGCTGCTCACCCGAAGGAGCGTCGCTCAAAAAACGCCCGTGCTCAACCGTCGGGTCTCGTCAAAACTTGGCGTCCCGTACGGGACTCGAACCCGTGTTATCGCCGTGAAAGACCGTCTCAGCCATATTGTACGAGTTAGCATCGGCTCGCACAAGTTAGCATATCCTCTGCCCTTTCAAGCAGATAAGCATAGATGCCTTTAGCATCGGTTGGGATGCTTTCGTCGCCGTTTGCAGGGCATCTTGTTACCATAGCGTTACCCGATAATGCGATTGGCGGGCTACATCGGCAGTTCGTGCTGGCCGGCATCCTCCTCCGCCTCGGCAGGTGGCTTACGTTCCTCATCGTCAGGCTGCGGCAACTCGGAAGCTATGAAAGTGGGGCTTTCGATAATAGTGTTGAAGACTTCAGATAGTTGCGGGAACCGCTCGATAGTAGCTTCGAGCACCCAAATAAGTTCAAGCAGTTCCTGCGTCATTGCCGCCGCCCACTGGGCCGGGCGGATGCGGTCAAGGGGTGAAAACTGCCGGCCCGCACCCGCCTTCTTTCGGTAATTAAGCCAAGATTCGAGCACGTTTAGCCCTGACACGCTAAACTCCCAGACCTCCCGTGAAACGGGTTGAAACTCGCCGGCTCCGACGCGGAGCAACTGCCGCTCGGGATCATAGGAAAACTCTTCGGGATAGCCTTCGGGTGTTGTCGGCACGCCACGGGTGCATCGGGCGCGTCCCTGCGGGATTTCGCCGTGCCTGTGATTAGGCGGAACGAAGCGTTCGCCGAAGGTGTGAAACCAGATAAATGTGCGTCCCAGCTCAGTAGCGCGGCGGAAGAGTTGCGCGTCTCTGGTGAGGGGCATACGTGGGCCCGGTACTGTTAATTCCTCACTGAATTTTTCAACGTAAGCAGGCAAAGCGAGAATCGCGTAGCAGTAGCAGAAGAGGTCTTCAGCACTGATCTCCTCGCCTAACCCTTGTCTGAGTGTGTCGAGTAGCCCACGCGTGACATTCGGCTGCTGGACATCTGCGTCGCGCCACATCGGGATCGCGTGACACGCCCGATTATTAAAGCTGTTCATGTCTGGCGGAGACGACGAAACTACAGCGGCAGGCCCGATCCCCAACTCCGTGGTAAGAAGAGTTGAAAGGTAAATCTGTCCGGAGCTTTGAGTGCGCCACAACTGCGGGCGAAGAAAATCTCCAAGCCTCGAATCCACCAAGGCCCACTGCCTGTCGAAGCTCCGAAAAGCATAGCGGACTTGGTTGATTGGGGGAGTGCCGGGCGTGAGCGAGTCGACGGTGGGCAGGCGGCGCGTCGGGTTGTCGAGCGCCATGTATTGCCTGTCAATCTTTCTGTCTCTGGTCTCACGGAAGGCTTCGCGGCGGGCCGCGCCGGTTCCCCGTAAAAGCTCCTCCCATCGCGCCAGTAGAACTTCGCGCGTCGCGCCAATCGGCCACGTCCGCTTGAACTGAACGCCCGAGTGCTGCCACGGGAAGAGGTCTGACAGCAGCGGCCACGAATAATAGTCGCCTGCTCCTTCCGGCAGGAAAGGCTGCATCCAGCCTCGGTAGCAATCGCGCCACACGAGGTCTGCGAAGCCGCGCACATGCCGCAACTGCTCAAGCTTCTCCTCGCCAGTCCCCGTCAGCTTCGTATAACGGACACTGGCGGCCGTGGCGGGTCGCGCCTCGCCGTAGCGCACGCCGATGGCGATTGCGACCGGCGTTTGCACAGTCGGGAAGACGTTCTCCGTCCGACGTGCCCCGCGGTTGTCACCCTCAAGGTCAATGACCCACAACTCGTCGAAGCACTCGCGCATCTTCCGGCGCATCCCGGCGAAGCCGGGGCCACGCAGGTACGACGAAGGGGTGATGAGCGCGACTATGCCAGGCCCACTCGCCTCCGGGTTCTCAAAAAGTTTCCACAGTGCCCAGCGCCAGAAGTAGACGTAATCGTTGTAGAGATTTTTAACGTGAACGCCCGCGCCCGCCTCTGTAGCCAACTCGATGAAGTCTTGCAGGATCGGACGGTTATCAGGGTTGTCCGGGTCGCCGTAACGCACCCAGCCTCCTTTACGCTCCTGCCCCTCGTTATCGCCCACTTCCCGCTGCTCGCGCTCATACGGCGGATTACCCATGCATACGAGCACGCGCTTAGAACGCTTAACGCGCTGTGCGCGGCGATGCTCTTCCGTGAGCCGGCGTGCGAATAGGTTGGGCTGTGGCGGGTCGGCGTGCGGGGATTCAAGCGTATCCGTCAGAAAAACTTGTACGCCGTCAGCCGGCGTCGTGCCGCCAGAGTCTCTGACGATTTGCGTCAGTCGCAAATGCGCTACCGCGTACGGCCCGACCAGAATCTCGAAGGCATTAAAATTCCGCGCACACTCAGTAGCACGCGCCGCCACCATGCCCTCCCCATAGCGTTCGGCAACCTTTTCGAGCGCATACTCAATTGCCGCGACGGGGTACGCAGCCGTTCCCGCCGCCGGGTCGAGGAACACCACATCCTCGTCGGCGAAAGTGAGTGGCTTATTGAAGTGGTGCGACAGTAACTCGGCTACGAGCCTAACTTTCGCTCCGATGACCTGCATCGGAGTGTAGTAAACGCCGCGCTTGCGGCGCAGTTCTGGGTCGTACTCAGCGAGGAAGTCCTCATAGAAGTACAGCCACGGGTCACCGCGGCGTTGAAGCTGCGCCGGGTCGACGGCGGCGATGATGCGCTCAAGCAAATCAACGCCGGTCTTGATTTCCTCTCTGGCGGCGGGTTGGGTGAGAACGCGCAACGTTTGCGCCAGAAGCCCGTGCCCGCTGTCGAGTGCGGCCGCCGCCGTCACCGTAGAGAGTTGTGACTCCCCGTTGAGGCGTGCGAGCAGTAGCGCGTAAGTGAGTGTCTGAGCGTAAGCGTCGGCGAACTGAGCATCGTCTGCATCAGGGAAAAGATATACACGCCACTCGCCTGCGAGCTGCGCAAGATTCGATTCAGAGTTATTAGTCGCCGCCAGAACATCCTCCCGGAGAAGTCGGCAGAGCGGCGCCAGTGTCTGCGCGAGGGCGCGTGGAGAGTTGGGCGCAATCGGTTGCCAATTAAGAAAATCAAGGAGCACTCCGTGAAGGCGGGCTGTGGCCTCCTCATCAAATGCGGCAGCGCCCTCCACGGTCACATCGCCCGCGAACCTGACGACCTCAGATGTTGGCTCGCCGGAGCGGTACAAGGCCCACTCATTGCCGTCGGTGTAAAGCAGGTTCGGCAGCGCCTTGAACTTCTCCCACTGCTTTTTATCGGCTCCACGAAAACGGTTTGTCCGCGCCCCTTTGCCCGGCGCTTTCAACTCTACAAAACCGCTAAGCAAGCCTCTCACCGCGACGCCAATATCCGGCCTCCCTCCTAACCCTTCGACCTGAGCTTCAGTTCTAGGCTGAACTCCGATGGCAACCGATTGCAGGAGAGCCTGCACCGGGGGCTTGAGTTGGTCTTCCGGGTTGGCAGGTACAGCCGTTGAGAAATTCGCGCGTAGCGATGCTGCGAACGATTGCAAAGCATCGGCGAATGCTCTGGGTGTGTTATGAGGTTGCGTCATGAGGGTTAAACGTCTTCGTCGGGTGAAATGAACATGCGTTTTTTGGATATCACGTTACCAAGACGTTACCGCGCCGAAAGGCTGAGACTTCGGCGCGGTTGTAAGTGATTGAAAGGTAATAACGTCCCGTACGGGACTCGAACCCGTGTTACCGCCGTGAAAGGGCGGTGTCCTAGGCCACTAGACGAACGGGACTTGAAATTCACCGGTAATTAACGGCGACGCTTAAGTTACCGTACCGTCCGGGGCGTGTCAAACCACGCGGGCCGGGCGCGGGAGGCCGTCCGCGCGCGTGTCTTTCATGACCGGCCGGCGGAGAAGGTACGTCGAAGACGAGGCCGCGCGGGGCAAAAATGGCGAGCGCGCCGCGCATCCCTGACGCCGCCCGCGGGCATCGCAGTTGGAAAGCAAGACCGGGCCGAAGTTCACGTTCAGAAGGCGCACACGACAGACCCCACGCGCGGAGGCATGTATGAAGAAAAAGCTGCTGCTCGCACTGCTGCCGGCCCTCCTGCTCGGCCCGCCCGCGCCGGCCGTCAGGGCGCAGACGCCCGAGGAGCCGAAGTTCTCGCGCAAAGGCGACGCCGAGCGTGAGGCGGTGCGCGCGGAGCTTGAGCGCAAGGCGCTCGCGCTACTCAAGGATGCGCTTGAGGCGTCCGCCGAGTTGAAGCTGACGGAGAATCGCACGCGCGCGCAGGTGACGGCCGCACGGCTGCTCTGGCCGCGCGACGCGGAGGCGGGGCGCGCGGCCTTCAAGGCGGCGGCCGACGCCATCGCGGCGCTCAACGCCGACGTAGACCCCGAAGCCCAGCAGTTCTACAACGCGGCGCAGCTCGTCATGCAGTTGCGCGCCGAGATGGTGCAACTCGCCGCGCAGCACGACCCGAAGCTGGCGCTCGAATTCCTGCGCGCGACGCGGCCGTCCTACGTCGAGGCGCTCGCGGCGGCCGGCTACGGCCAGCAGGAGCAGGCGATTGAGTTGGGGCTCGCCGGCCGCATCGCGGTGCAGGAGCCGCGGCGCGCGCTGGAGATGGCCGAGGAGAGTTTGAGTCGGGGCGTGACGCAGGGCCTGCTCGGCGTGCTGAACGAGCTGAGGACGAAGGACGCCGCGGCCGCCGCCAAACTCGCCGCCGCCATCGTCAGGCGGCTGCGCGCCGACGAGCTGCCGAACAGCTACGAGGCGAGCGCGGCCGCGTATCAGCTATTGCTGATGACGCGCCCGGTGCAGGGCGCGCCGGCCAACCCGGCGTCGCAGCCGGCGCCTAACGTCGTGGCGGGGCGGGGCGTCGTCGTCGCCTTGTCGTCGCCCGCGCCGGCCGGCGACGGCGCGGCGCTGTTGGACGAGCAGACGCGCGGGGAACTGGTCAATAAAGTTCTGACGGCGCTCGCCGCGAGCGCGCCGAATCAGGTCGGGGCTTATAACCTCTTTCAGGCGCTGCAGACCATGCTGCCGGAGATTGAGCGTTACGCGCCGGGTCGCGCCGCCGCGCTCCGGCGCAGGGCCGACGAGCTTGAGCGCGGCTTCAACCCGCAGGCGCAACTGATGCGTCCCTACGAGGAGGTGATGCAGACGGGGACGGTCGAGGCGCTGCTCGAAGCCGCGCCGAAAGCCCCGGCCGAGGTGCGCGACCAGTTCTACACGCACGCGGCGTGGAAGGCTTTCAACGAGGGCAAAGACCCGGAGCGCGCGCGCCGGATTCTGGACAGCGTCTCGAACCCGCAGCAGCGCGCGCAGGCGCGCCGCAACATAGAGCAGCAGGCGCACTGGCAGGCGGCGCAGGGCGGCGGCTACGCCGAGGCGCGGCAGATGGCGGCGCGGCTGACCGTGGTCGAAGACAGGGTGAACGCGTTCTTGCAGCTCGCGGGCGTGGCGGCCGCGGCGAACGACGCGCAGACGGCGCGGCTGGTGCTCGAAGACGCGCGCGCCGTCGTCGAGGGGCAGACGCGCGGCCAGCAGCAGTTCAACTACCGCCTGCAAATCGCCGACGCTTACGCGCGCTTCGACGCGGGCGCGGCCTTCGCGTTGGTCGAGTCTACAATCGGCCGGCTCGACGAGCTG
>JBEVKV010000041.1:0-28258 GCA_040509515.1 Pyrinomonadaceae bacterium
CGAGAGATGAGCGAGACTTTCGACCACGACGTTTTCATCAGCCACAGCATTCACGACAAGCCCGCCGCGCGCGACCTCGCCACGCGGCTCAAGGCCGACGGCCTGCGCGTCTGGCTCGACGAGTGGGAGATACGGCCGGGCGACATGATCGGCCTCAAGATTCGACAGGGGCTCGAACGCTCGCGCACGCTCCTGCTCGTTATGTCCGCCAACGCCAACGCCTCCGACTGGGTCACCTTCGAGAGCCAAACCATCCTCTTCAGCGACCCCACCAACCAGCAACGCCGCTTCATCCCCCTCCGCCTCGACGACGCCGAATTCCCACTCACCCTCAAACAATTCGCCTACGTCGACTGGCGCCACCAATCCCCCGACCAATACGCCGCCCTCCTCGCCTCCTGCCGCCCGACTGTTGCAGCGATTGATCTCATCATCGAGCAAAGAGGCGAATCACAATCAATCCAATTACTCCGAGAGCACACAAAGTGGGTGTATGGAGTAGCAATAACACCGGACGGGCGGCTGGCCGTCTCCGGCTCCGGGGATAGTACGGTGCGGGTGTGGGACTTCGGGACGGGCAAGTGTCTCTCCACGCTCGAAGGGCATACCGACGCGGTATACGGAGTAGCAATAACACCGGACGGGCGGCTGGCCGTCTCCGGCTCTTTAGATAAAACGGCACGGGTGTGGGATGTACAAACGGGCAGGTGCGTCGCCACGCTCGAAGGGCATTCAAGTTCAGTCTACGGCGTAGCAATGACTCCAGACGGACGGCTGGCCGTCTCTGCCTCGCGGGACAACACGGTGCGGGCTTGGGATGTACAGACGGGCAGGTGCGTCGCCACGCTCGAAGGGCATACCGATACGGTATGGGGGGTGGCGGTGACTGCGGACGGGCGGCTGGCCGTCTCCGGCTCCGGTGACAAAACCGTGCGGGCATGGGATGTACAAACGGGCAGGTGCGTCGCCACGCTCGAAGGGCATAGTAACCATGTGAACGCGGTAGCGTTAACTCCGGACGGGCGGCTGGCCGTCTCCGGCTCCGATGACAAAACCGTGCGGGCATGGAAACTGACGCCAGTGGTCAAAAAATCCACAGAAGCGTCAGAGGCTACGCGCTACACCAACGCGAAGGTTCTGCTCGTGGGTGATAGCGGTGTGGGGAAGTCAGGGTTGGCGGTAAGGTTGACGGAGGACAAGTTTGAGGCGACGGTTTCGACGGATGCGGCGTGGGCGACGCAGTTGAAGTTGCCGGATGATGTGAGCACCGAGGAGATTGAGCGGGAGATTTGGTTGTGGGATTTTGCGGGGCAGGCGGATTACAGGTTGATACATCAGTTGTTCATGGACGAGACGGCGTTGGCGGTGCTGGTCTTTAATCCGCAGAGCGAGAATCCGTTCGAGGGGTTGGGGCAGTGGGACAGGGATTTGCAGCGTGCGGCGCGGCGGAAGTTCAGGAAGCTGCTCGTCGCGGGGCGTTGCGACCGCGGGGGGCTGATGGTGAGCCGCGGAACTGTCGAGCATTTCATCAAAGAGCGCGGCTTCGACGGTTATCTTGAGACCAGCGCCTACGCGGGGACGGGCTGTGACGAGTTGCGCGAGGCGATTGTCAAAAACATCCCGTGGGAAGACATCCCGTGGACTTCGTCGCCGCGCATCTTCAAGCTGCTGAAGGAAGAGATTATTAAACTCAAGGACGAGGGGAAGACGCTGCTGCGGATGGGCGAGTTGAAGCAGCAGTTGGAGATGCGCCTGCCGGGCGAGGCGTTCACGTCGGAGCAGTTGCGCGCCGTCGTGGGCTTGCTGGCCGGCCCGGGCGTCGTCTGGCAGTTGGAGTTCGGCGACTTCGTCCTGCTCGTGCCCGAGCGCGTCAACGCCTACGCGGCGGCCGTCATCAGAAAAGTTCGCGCGCACACGGAGGAGATCGGCGTCATCGGCGAGGAGGACGTGCTCGCCGGCCGCCTCGACTATCAGGACATGCGCCGGCTGCCGGCGGACGAAGAGCAGATCGTCCTGCGCGCGATGCACCAGACTTTCGTCGACCACGGCCTCTGCCTGCGCGAGCCGACCGAGGCCGGGACGCTCCTCGTCTTCCCTTCTTACTTTAAGCGCGAGCGTCCCGAACTCGAAGGCCACCCGGCGGTCTTCGTCACCTATCAGTTCAACGGCCAGCTCGACGAGGTCTACTCGACGCTCGTCGTGCGGCTCCACCACACCTCCGCCTTCGAGAAGGATCAGCTCTGGCGCTTCGCCGCCGACTTCAAGACGCAGGCGGGCCGCCGCGTCGGCCTCAAGATGACGAAGCAGCAGGAGGGCGCGGCCGAGATCGCCGTCTACTTCGAGCCGGGCGTCACCGACGAGACGAAGGTGATGTTCATCAAGTACGTCCACGAACATCTCAAGGTGAAGGCGCAGGACGTGGTGCGGCTCCGGCACTACGTCTGCCCGCACTGCGGGACGCAGGTCGAGAACCGCAAGACGGCGCTCGAACGGCTCGAACGCGGGCTGCAAGACATCCTGTGCGTCAACTGCGAGGAGCGCGTCCCGCTGTGGGACTTGATCGAGCAGAAGTTCGCCTCCGAAGAGTTCCAGCGGCGCGTGCGCGAGATGGAGGAGCAGGCGCGCGCCAGCATCGACAACGAGAGCCGCGAGCTGATTCTGGTCGGCCACGCCTTCGCCATCGCGGGCGAGGCCGGGCAAATCTTCCGCCCCACGCCCAACTCCGATTGGGGCATCGACGGCGAGATCGAGTTCAAGAACAACCGGGGCGAGGCCAGCGGCAAGCGCGTCTACTTACAGCTCAAGTCCGGCGACTCGTACCTCAACGTGCGGAAGGCCGACGGCAAGGAGGTCTTCAAAATTAAGAAGCCGCGCCACGCCGAATACTGGAGCGCGCAGGCGTACCCCGTGATGCTGGCCGTCCGCACCTCCGACGGCACCATCCGCTGGATGAACGTGACCGACTACCTCACACGTCACGGCGCGAAGACGCGGCAGATAGTTTTCGACGGAGAGCCCTTTACGGCGCTGAGCGTCGCGAAGCTGCGGGACAGGCTGTTCCCCGAGCTGATGGGTCTGAGATGAGCGGTGTGAAAGGCGAATGGTCTTCGTCCCCGAAGAGTTTGCGCGCGCGACCGTCGTGCTCCACGGCGAGGCCGGGAGGCTCTGGCTGGACGGCCTGCCCGCGCTCGTCGAAGACTGTTCCGCGCGCTGGTCTCTGAAAGTCGGGACGCCCTTCCCACACCTCTCCTACAACTACGCCGCGCCCGCCGAAGGCCCCGGGGGCGAGCCGCTCGTCCTCAAGCTCGGCGTGCCCACGCGGGAACTGCTCTGCGAGGTCGAGGCGCTGCTCGCGTTCGGGGGGAGCGGCGTCGCGCGCCTCGTCGATGCGGACGCCGCGCGCGGCGCGCTGCTGCTCGAAAGGCTTGAGCCGGGGACATCGCTCGTCGGACTCTGCGAGGTTGACGACGGGGCCGCGACCTCGGCCGCCGCGGGCGTCATGCGAAGGCTCTGGCGCGACGCACCCGGCGCGCACGTCTTCCCGACGGTCGCCGACTGGGGGCGCGGCTTCGAGCGTTGTCGCGCGCTCTTCGGCGGCGGCACCGGCCCTTTCCCGCGAAAGCTTTTTGAAGAGGCCGAGACGCTTTACGCCGAACTCCTCTCGACATCGGCCGCGCCGGTTCTTCTTCACGGCGACCTGCACCACGGAAACATCCTCGTCGCCGCGCGCGCGCCGTGGCTCGCCATCGACCCGAAGGGGCTCGTCGGCGAGCCCGCCTACGAGGTCGGCGCGCTTTTACGCAACCCCATGCCGCAGCTCCTGCGCTTCCCTCAACCCGTGCGCGTGACGGAGAGGCGCATCGCCCGTCTGTCGGAAGAACTCGGGCTCGAACGCGCGCGCGTGCGCGGATGGGGGCTGGCGCAGGCGGTGCTCTCTGTCTGGTGGACTATCGAAGACGGGGGCGAGTTGGGCGAGTCCGACCTCGCGGTCGCCGAGATGCTGGCCGCCGCCGGATAGCCTGAGCCGACAGCGCGGGGCTAAAAGCCTGACCCTGATTTTAAGTCGGAGTTAAGCGGCGTCGGGCGAGAGCGGCAGCTCGATGGTGAAGCGCGTGCCCTCGCCGGGGGCGCTCTCGACGCGTATGTGGCCGCCGTGCTGTTCGACGATCTGCTTGGCGATGGCGAGCCCGAGCCCCGTCCCCTTCTTCTTCGTCGTGAAGAACGGCTCGAAGATGCGCGCGCGCGTGCGCTCGTCCATCCCCTGCCCGCGATCCGTGATGGAGACGCGCGCGCCCGAGACCTGCCGGCCGGCCTCGCCGTTGCCGCGCGCGCCCGCGCTCAGGCTGACGCGGTCGACCGAGATGGTCACGGGGCTCTCGGCCGGCCCCGCGTCGACCGCGTTGGCGAGCAGGTTGACGAAGACCTGCCTCAACTGGTCTTCGTCCCAATGCCCCTGCAACGTCTCCGCCGGGAAGTGTCGCTCGACCGGCGTGCGCTTCTCGCGGAGCTTTTCGGCGACGAGGTCGAGGCTCTCGTTCAGGAGTTCCGAGAGGTCTACGTCGGCGAGCGCCAACTGGCGCCGGCGCGAGAACTGCGTCACGTCGAGCGTGAGCTTTGAGAGGTGTTCGATGCCGCGCTCGACGAGGTCGATGGTGGTGATGGACTCGCGGTCGCGCGTCATGTCGCGCAGCATGGCGACGCCGAGCCGTATGCTCCCGAGCGGGTTCTTTATCTCGTGCGCGACCTGCGCCGCCGCCTGACCCACGGCCGCCAGCGCCTCCTGCCGCCTCAGGCCGCGCTCGGCCTCGGCCGCCTCGGTCGCGTCCACCAGCGTGAGCAACTGCCCCGGCTTGCCGTCAATCTCAAGCGGCGACGAGTAAACGTCGAAGGTGTGGTCGGCGTCGCCGCCCTCCGCCGGCAGGTGGAAGCGGCCGCGGTAGGCCGTGCGCATGACGCGCGTCGAGGTGGCGGCGGCCAGCAGCTTCAGGCCCTCGGGGCTTGTGAACTTGTCGTGGATGGACACGCCGACCGACGCGCCGGGGAAGACGCCGAAGAAGGCCGCGTTGGCCGAGCGTATGCGGTCGAGGCGGTCGACGGCCGCGACCGCGCTCGGCATGCCTTCGAGCATCTGCGTGCTGAACTGCCGCTCGCGCTGCAACTCGGCGTAGCCGCGCCGCAGTTGCCGGAAGTGCCGCCAGACTTCGAGGAACGTCGCGGTGGCGACGACGAGGCCGGTGAGCGCCGCCAGCCACATCAGGGACGTAATCTCCGACACGGCGCGCGTGAGCGTGTCGTAGCGCCGCTCGTCGAGCCGCGAGCGCTCCTCGGCCACGTCCTTCATCAGCGCGCGCAGGCGCTCGTCGAGGTCGCGCGCGCGCGGGAAGCCGTTGAGCGAATACTCGCGCAGGTCTTTGGTCGTCTCGACGTACTCGGCGAGCCGCCCGCGCACGTCGCGCTTCTTGGCTTCGTCGGCGAGCGGCAGGGCGTCGAACTCCGCGATGAGCCTTTCCAGCTCGCCGCGCTCGTTGCGCAGACGCAGGTCTGTCGGCGGCAGCAGGACGCCGGCCGTGCCCGCCTCGATGCGGCCGCGTATGCGCGCCTCCGTGTCGAGCCGGCTGAGCGCGAGCCGGAGGTTGAGCAGCGCGTTCGACGTGGCGGTGAGCCGCCCCTCGTTCGAGCGCGTGTCGAGCGTCACGTCGTTCACCTTTTGGACGCTGAGCTGGCCGAGCCCGATGACGAGGCCGACGAGCAGCACGAAGCCAACGAGCAGCGGCACCAGCGTCCGCCAGAGCGGCGCGTAATCCCTGCGCGTCGCCGCGTCGGCGGCCTTGCGCAGCACGGACGGGCGCGCGCCCTCATCGCCGCCCCCCTCCTCGGGTCGGCTGTAGACGACGCGCCCTCCGTCCTTCTTCTCGGACATAAGATTTCGTAAACCGTGACGAGAGAAAGCCTGCCCTTTCTCGTCACGGTTTACGGTTCACGGTTTACGCTCACTTCTTCACGTCCATCCAGTTGTCGCCCGTGCCCGACTCGACTTCGAGCGGCACGTCCAGCTCGACGGCCGTCTCCATCTCGCGGCAGAGAATCTCCCTGACCCGCTCGGCCTCCTTCTTCGGAGCCTCGACCAGCAGCTCGTCGTGCACCTGCATCACCATCTGCGCCTCCAACCCCGCCGACCTCAAAGCCTCGTCCACCTTCAGCATCGCGATCTTGACGATGTCACTCGCTGTTCCTTGGATCGGCATGTTGATGGCTTCGCGTTCGGCGCGGGCGCGGACGTTGCCGTTGCGGTCGTTGATGGTGGGGACGGGGCGGATGCGGCCGTAGGCGGAGCGGACGAGGCCGGTCTCGCGCGCCTTCTCGGGCACCTCGTCCATGAAGCGGCGGACGCCGGTGTAGGTCTTGTAGTAGTCGTCGATGACCTGCCGCGCCTCTTTGCGCGAGATGCCGACGCGCTGCGAGAGGCCGAAGGGCTCGACGGCGTAGGCGATGGCGAAGTTGACGATCTTGGCGAAGCGACGCTTCTCCTTCAGCTCCTCCTTCGTCTTCGCGCCGAAGACGAGGCGGGCCGTCTGCGCGTGGATGTCCTCGCCGTGCTGGAAGGCTTCGAGCATCTTCTCGTCGCGCGTGATGTGGGCGAGCAGGCGCAGTTCGAGCTGCGAGTAGTCGGCCGCGACGAAGACGTTCCCCTCCTCCGGGATGAAGGCGCGGCGGATGCGCCGGCCCAGCTCGGTGCGGATGGGGATGTTCTGCAAGTTCGGGTTTGAAGAAGAGAGGCGGCCGGTGGCCGTCACCGCTTGGTTGAGTTCCGAGTGGATGCGGCCGTCGGGGCCGACGAGCGCGGGCAGCGCGTCCGTGTAGGTCGCCTTGAGCTTGTCCAGCTCGCGGAACTCTATGAGCAGGCGCGGCAGCTCGTAGCCTTGTGCGGCCAGCTCGTCCAGAACGGCGCGGCTCGTCGAGACCTGCCCCGTCGCCGTCTTGCGGTTCGTGCTGATGTTCAACTCTTCGAGGACTTCGCCGACCTGCTTGGGCGAGTTGATTTTGAACTCGCGCCCCGCGACCTTGTAAATCTGCGCGGTCAGCTTCTCAAGCTCCGCGCCGAAGAGCGAGGACAGCTCGCCGAGCACGGACGTGTCCACCTTTAGCCCCGCGCGCTCGATGCGGTAGAGCAGCGGCGCGATGGGCAGCTCGATCTCGTTGTAGATGGCTTCCAAGCCCTGTTCGAGGATGCGGCCGTGCAGCACGTCGGCCACCTGCGCGGTGAGGTCTGCGGCCTCCGCCGCGCGCCAGTGCTCGGCCGCCCAACCCTCGGGCGCGTCCGACCACGCCTCCTCGACGTTCAAAGCCTCGCGCGCGAGGTCGCCGAGGTCGTAGCGGCTCCGCACGGGGTCGAGCAGGTACGCGGCGAGCAGCGTGTCGTCGGTCACGCCTTCCAGCTCGACGCCGAGCGGCGCGAGCAGGGCGACCGCGCGCTTCAGGTCGTGGACGGACTTCGAGAGCAGCCCGTTCGAGAGCGCGTCACGGAGCATCGAGACGGCCTGTTCGCGCCCGCCCTCGAACTCGGCGAAGTCGATGAAGTGCGCGGTGTTCGGCGCGTGCGAGATGGCGAGCCCCGTCGGCGGGTTCCCGTCGCGCACGGAGACCTGCTGGCCGGCCCCGGCGGGCGTCGAGTCGGAGACGGCGAAGGCCCAGTGGTCGACCTCCCAGAGCTTGCGCGTGAGCGCCTCAAGCTCGGAGACCTTACGCACGCGCAGGTAGATTTTCGCCGCCGCGCCCATGTCCACCTCGGAGGCGGCGTCGGCGAACTCGCGCGTCAGGGTTTGAAATTCAAGCTCGCGGAAGAGCTTGTAGGCGGCGGCGCGGTCTGGCGCCTTGCAGCGGAGCCGGTCGAGGTCGAGCTTGATGTTAACGTCGGTGCGGATGGTCGCGAGGTCTTTCGACTGTAGTATCAGGTCGCGGTTGGCGCGCAGGGATTCGCGGTAGGTCTTGTGCTTGACCTCCTCCCAGCGTTCGAGCGCGTTCTCTATCGAGCCGAACTGCTGGACGATTTGCACCGCGCCCTTCGCGCCGATGCCGGGCGCGCCGGGGATGTTATCGACCGAGTCGCCCATCAGCCCGAGCAGGTCGACGATCTGCGTGGGCTTGACGCCGAACTTGTTCTCGACCCACGCCTCGTCGCACCACTCGACCGGCGGGACGGGCTCCTTGCGCTTGACGTTCTGCGAGTTGTTGCGCATGCAGACGACCCACGGGTCGCGCACGAGCTGCGTCATGTCCTTGTCGTTCGAGACGATGACGGCCTGCAACCCCGCGTCGGCGGCCTGAACGGCGAGCGCGCCGATCACGTCGTCGGCCTCGAAGCCGGGGACGTTGAGGATGGGGACGTTGTACGCCTCGCAGACGCGGACGATGTAGGGAATCTGCGCCTCAAGCTCCTCGGGCGGGGCGACGCGGTTGGCCTTGTAGCCGACGTTCATCTCGTGCCGGAACGTCGGCACGCCCGACTCGAAGACGGCCGCGATGTAATGCGGCTTCTCGTCCGAGAGCAGCTTGCGGAGCATGTTGGTGAAGACGAAGACGGCCTGCGTCACCTGCCCGCGGCTGTTCGTCAGCGGTTCGCTGCGCCCGCCCATCGGCGCGAAGAACGCGCGGAAGATGTGCGAGAACGAGTCAATGAGAAAGACCCGCTCGGTCGGCTCTTTCGGCTTCGATTTTTTCGACGGCATGTTTCCCGATGATAAGGAATCACGGCGGCGGGTGACAAGCTACGGGCGTGCGCTAGTGTCCTAAATCTGTGTTGTTTAGACGAAAAAATGCGAGGCGGTTTGCTGTCCCGCCTCCCGTCGTAATTTGCCCACTAAGCGGCCAATAATTCTATCAACTTTGAGTGGTAAATCTCGCATAGCCTTTCGACCGCAGCAATATACGGTGTAAAGGCTCCATCTTGACCATTCTCTTCCCAAAGATTAACCACCTCTTCATAGCATCGTCTTGCAGCGTCCACCCTGCCTTGCTGCCAGTGGTTTTGAGCATCATCAAATAAGCCTACAACTAAATCTCTAAGTTCGATGTTCATCGGAGTAAGTTCCTTTCAAGAATTAGTTAATAAATCTTTCAACGTCCAAACACTCTTAGTAATCTCACCTCCATCAGGGAGCCAATGCGGGGTCATTATGCGCGCGGCGCAGGCAAGAAGTTTGAAGCCCGCGAGCGCGGCTTGTGTGGCGGTTGAGCCACACGCGGGGGCGGCTGGTGTCGCCCGCGCGCCACAGGCCGGCGGGCGGGTCTGTGAAAGAGTCAGGGTTTCGCGTGCAACGCAAGCGGTACGGACGTTGCTCTTATGTTTGGCGTTATTTGCATAAAACGGGCGGCCCCCGGCGTGCCCGGCAGACGAAAGGTCTAGTGCCTCGCCTTGATTAAACAGACGACCATTTCAGCGCCCGTCGAGACGAGCGGGCTCGGGCTCCACACGGCCGCACCCGTGCGGCTACGGCTGCGCCCCGCGCCGCCCGACACCGGCCACGTCTTCGTCCGCACCGACCTCGACGACTTCGAGATTCCCGCCTCGGTCGAGTGCATCGCGCACTGCTCCTACGCGACGACGTTGATGCGCACGGGCGTCATGCTCTCGACGGTCGAGCACCTGCTCGCCGCGCTGCGCGGACTCGGCGTGGACAACTGCTACGTCGAGGTCGACAACCTTGAGCTGCCCATTATGGACGGGTCTTCGGACGACTTCGCGGCGATGATTTTGCGCGCGGGCGTGGCCGAGCAGCCGGCGACACGCAGGGCCTTGCGCGTGCGCCACCGCGTCAATGTCGAGCAGGGCGAGAGGCGCGTCTCGGTCGAGCCGCTTGAAGGCTGGGAGATTGAGTGCATGATCGACTTCGCGCACCCGCTCATCGGCGTCCAGCGGATGCGCTTCGACGCGCTCGACCCCGAGGGCTTTCTGCGCGAGATTTCGCCGGCGCGCACCTTCGGGTTCACAGAGGAGGTCGAGGCGCTCAGGCGCGCGAACCTCATCCGCGGCGGCTCTCTGGAGAACGCCATCGTGCTCACGCGCGACGGGATGCTCAACGAGACGCCGCTCAGACACCCCGACGAGTTCGTCCGCCACAAAGTCCTCGACATCATCGGCGACCTCGCGCTGCTCGGCATGCCGCTTCTGGGGCTCGTGCGCGCCGAGCGCAGCGGCCACCTCCTCCACGCCGCGCTGATGTCGAAGCTGCTCCGCGACGAGTCCGCATGGGAAATCGTGGACATGCCGGTCGGCGCGGCGCTCGCCACCGCGAGGTAAGAAAGGCAAAAGGCAAACTTCAAAAGGCAAAAGGCAAAAGTGAAAGCGGGAGCCGCGTCGTTCGAGTCCCGGTTGTCATTTTTGCCTTTTGCCTTCTTCAGTTCGCCTGAACCAACTCGTAGACGATGCGGAGGCGCAGCTCGGTGCCGACGACTTCGTGACGAACGTCGGCCGCGCGCAGGCGCAGCTCGTCGGTGCGTGTGACGGGGACGCGTGCGCCGAGCTGTTCGGCGCGGAGGAGTTCCACGGGGTTGACGCGTTCGTCGATGGCGTCCTGCACCAGCCCGGTCAGCCCGCCGCCTATCAGAGAGGTCGGGATGTTCTTCAGCTTCAAGTCGCGGACGGTGACGCGCGCGCCGAGCACCTGCCGCGCGCGGTCGAACTCAAGCTGGAACGAGGTGTCCGCCCAGCCCTCGAACCTCAGACAGCCGACGAGCGGCGCGTCGTAGGAGCCGCGGAAGGCGACGGGCGCGGTGATGCGGCCATCGACGAAGCGCACGCCCGTACGCGTCCCGCCGGCCTCCGGCAGAAGCTGCACGCGGCTCTCGCACTTCCCGCCCCCGCCGCCCTTCGACAGCGGAAAGCTCGGCGGCTCGGGCCGCGACGCCACCGCGACGAGCAACGAGTTTAGAAACTCTTCGTTGAGGACGACGGCCACCTCGCCCGCGCGGCTCACGCGCTCCTGCCGCGCGGACGCGGGCACGGACGAGAACGTCAACACGAAGCCCAAGAGTGTGGCGAAGGCTTTCATCTCAGAGTCCGCTGCGGACGATGTCGTGGAGTCGCAGGAGGCCGACGGCGCGGCCTTCGTCGTCGACCACGGGGAGCACGGAGATTTGCGACGGGCGGTTCTCCATCAGTCGCAAGGCGGCGTGCGCGAGCAGGTCGGGCGCGACGACGACCGGCTCGCGCGTCATCAAACCCTCGGCCGTCAGCCCCGCCAGCTCTTCCGGCGTCACGCGCTGCAAGGCGCGCCGCAGGTCGCCGTCGGTCACGATGCCTTCCAGCCGCCCGCCCTCGCCGAGCACGCACACCGCCCCGACCCCGCCGCGGCTGATGGCCCGCACCACTTCGACGAGCGTCGCCGACGCGCACACGGCCGGGTTCTCATCGCCGCCGCGCATCAAATCGGAGACTTTGAGCGTGAGCCGCTTGCCGAGCCGCCCGCCCGGATGGTTGAGCGCGAAGTCCTCGGGCGTCAGCTCCTTCACGCTCATCAGCGCCATCGCCAGCGCGTCGCAGACGGCGAGCGCGACCGTCGTGCTCGTCGTCGGCGCGAGGTTCAGAGGGCACGCCTCCTGCTCGACCGACGCGTCGAGCACCACGTCCGCGCGCCGCGCGAGCGTCGAGGCCGTGTTGCCGACGACGGCGAGCACGGGCGCGCCCCTGTGTTGCAGGTACGGCAGAAGCTCAAGCAGCTCGGCCGTCTCGCCGCTGTTGCTGACGAAGACGCACACGTCGCCCGCCGAGACCAGCCCCATGCCGCCGTGCGCGGCGTCCGACGGGTGCAGGAAGACGGCGGGCGTGCCCGTGCTGGTGAGCGTGGCGGCGGCCTTCTGCGCGATGTGGCCCGACTTGCCGACGCCGGCGGTGACGACCTTGCCGCGGCACTCCGCGAGGAGCGCGACGGCGCGCTCGACCTCTTCGGGCGCGAGACGCGCGGCGGTGCGCGCGACGGCCTCGGCCTCCATCCGCAGCAGCGCGACGACCTGTTCGTAGCGGGATTCTCTCATCGGCTCAGGGCGACGAGCATACGACGAACCGGCGCGGCGCGACAACCGGCCGCCTCGCGTTCACCCCGGGTTCACCCCCTATTCATGCGCCGGATAGACAACCGCGTCGGCGTTGGTCTATATTTCGGCTCTCGTTCCACAACAGCAAGAACATTCGGGCAGGGAGAAATCTGTTCATGGCACGATTCAGCCTGATTCCGAAGGAGGAGCAGTACTTCGCGCTCTTCCGCGAGATGACTTCGCACATTTACGACGCGGCCAGCCAGCTCTCCGAGATGCTGGCCGCCAAGCAGGAAGAGTTCCCCGCCCACCTCAAAAAGATCAAGGACATCGAGCACGCCTGCGACGAGCTGACCCACTCGATCTCGAAGAAGCTCAACACCTCCTTCATCACGCCCTTCGACCGCGAGGACATCTACCTCCTCTCGGGCGCGCTCGACGACATCGTCGACCTCATCGACGACGCCGCTCGCGCCGTCGTCATGTACAACGTCAGGGAGGGCACCGACTTCGCGCGCCAGTTCGGCGACGTGCTACAGCGCATGGCCGTCCAGCTCCACGAGGTCGTCTCGACGCTGGAGCGCCCGGCCGGCATCGCCCCGCGACTCGTCGAGATTCACCGGCTTGAGAACGAGGGCGACGACCTCTACCACGAGGCCATCGCCGAGCTGTTCCGCGACACGCCCGACGCGCTGCGCGTCATCCGCTGGAAGGACATCTACGACAAGCTCGAAGCCGCCGTCGACCGCTGCGAGCAGGCCGCCAACATCATCGAGTCCGTCATCATCAAGCACGCCTGAAAGGCGGTGATAAGTGATGAGTGATGAGTGATAAGAAAATCCGACTTCTTCTTATCACTCATCACTCATCACTTATCACTCCCCGAACCTATGACTGCCACCATCACCTTCGTCGTCGTCATCGTCTTAATCGCGCTGATCTTCGACTACATCAACGGGTTCCACGACGCGGCGAACTCCATCGCGACCGTCGTCTCGACGCGCGTGCTCTCGCCCGGCGCGGCGGTCGTCTGGGCGGCCTTCTTCAACTTCATCGCGTTCGTGGTGCTGGGCGAGGCCGTGGCCAAGACCATCGGCAAGGACATGGTGGACATCAAGGCCATTCCGAACGACTGGCAGTTGTGGGTGCTCCTGTGCGGGCTCGTCGGGGCCATCGTTTGGAACCTGATTACGTGGTACTACGGCATCCCCTCCAGCTCGTCGCACGCGCTCGTCGGCGGCTACGCGGGCGCGGCCATCGCCGCCTCGGGCTTCGGCGTCATCCTCCCTTCGGGGTGGACGAAGACGGTGGTCTTCATCGTGCTCTCGCCACTCATCGGGGCCGCGCTCGGTTTCTTCATCATGGTGGCGGTGATGTGGATTTTCCGGCGGTGGTCGCCGCACCGCGTCGACAAGTTCTTCCGCAAGGGGCAGCTCGTCTCGGCCGCGCTCTTCAGCCTCGGCCACGGCGGCAACGACGCGCAGAAGACGATGGGCATCATCGCCGGCGTGCTCGTCGCCTCGAACCTCGACCGCAACGCGTCGAACGACATCCCGCTCTGGGTCGTGCTCATCTGCCACGCGGCCATCGGGTTGGGGACGCTCTCGGGCGGCTGGCGCATCGTGAAGACGATGGGCTCGCGCATCACGAAGCTCAAGCCCGTGGGCGGCTTTGCCGCCGAGTCGGCCGCCGCCGCCGCCATCATCGGCGTCACCTTCGGCGGCATCCCGGTCTCGACGACGCACACCATCACGGGCGCCATCGTCGGCGTCGGCGCGACGCGGCGTCTGTCGGCGGTCAAGTGGGGCGTGGCGGGTCGCATCGTCTGGGCGTGGATTCTGACGATCCCGCTGGCCGCGCTCATCTCGGCGGTCTCATTCTGGACTTACCGCGTCGTCAGCGGGTTGTTCTAAATTCGGGTACGAAACGTTTCAACAGAAAAGGGGGGAGCACGATGTCAGAACAGCGAGAGGGCGGTGAGAGCTTCGCGAAGAAGGAGTCAACCGGCGAGGGCTCGAACTCGGACAACGCGGGCGAGGGGCAGCCGCGCACGGGCGAGGACAATCAGGGCGAAGGCGCCACCGAGTCCAACGTCGCCGGACAGGGAGCCGGCCAAGTCAGCGGCGCGTACGGCGACCGGGAGACGAGTCGCTAGAGACTAAAAAAGTTAAGGGGCTAGAGACTAGGGGCTAGTTAGGAGATTAACTCTTAACTAGCCCCTAGTCTCTAGCTCACGGCTCGGTGCCGGCGAGGGTGCCTTCGCCGCGCCGCTCCCAGAAGAAGGGCGGGCGCGGGCGCTGGTTGGGATAGATTTCGTCCATGTTGTCCGCGCCGTAGAGCACGCCGTTGGCCATCACGTAGCGCACCGACTCGGAGTTGCGGATGTCTTCGAGCGGGTTCTTGTCGAGCACGACGAGGTCGGCGAGCTTGCCCGGCTCGATGGAGCCGAGGTCGCCATCGAGCCCGAGGTACTGCGCGCCGTTAAGCGTCGCCGCCCTCAGCGCCTCCAACGGCGTCAGGCCGCCCTGCTGTAGCATCCAAAGCTCCCAGTGCGCGCCCAAGCCCTGCAACTGCCCGTGCGCGCCGAGCTGCGCCTTGCCGCCGGCCCTCACCAAATCCTTCACCGTCCTCGCCAGCTCGAAGTGATAGAAGTCGTCGTCCGAGACGTGCATCCTCCGGCGCGCGCGCGGCTCGACGTTGGCGCGCGGCGTGAAGCGCAGGAGCTTCTGGTTCTCGTAGACGTTCGACTGCTGGTACCAGTAGTTCTCGCCCCAGATGCCGCCGTAGCCGACGATGAGCGTGGGCGTGTAGCCCGTCCGGCTCTTCGCGAAGAGCGTCAGCGCGTCCTTGTAGAGCGGCGCGAGCGGGACGGCGTGCTCGATGCCGGTGTGGCCGTCGAGAATCATCGTCATGTTGTGCGCCCACGTCGAGCCGCCCTCGGGGACGACCATCATGTCGAGGTCGCGCGCCGCCTTGATGATGCGCTGGCGGTTGTCGCGGCGCTGGTGGTTGTAGCTCTTGACCGAGAACGCGCCGACGGCCTTCAGGCGTTCGAGGTGCGCTCGCGCGTCGTCGTAGGAGTTGACGACCGCCTTCTCGATGTTCTCCGCGCCGTAGAGGATGTAGCCCGTCGAGAAGACGCGCGGCCCCGTCATCGCGCCCGCCTTGACCATCTCCGACTGCGCGAAGACGGTCTGCGTCGCGGCCGAAGGGTCGTGCGTCGTCGTCACGCCGTAGGCGAGGTTGGCCCAGTAAGGCCACTGCTTCTCGGGGATGATGTCGAGCGTGTCGTAGCTCATGTGCGCGTGCACGTCGATGAGGCCGGGGATGACGGTCTTGCCCGCGAGGTCGATGCGTTTGGCGTTCGCCGGTATGTTGACGCGCGCGCCGACCTCCCTGATGCGGTTGTCTTCGACGAGGATGGTCGCGCGCTCGACGACCTCGTCGCCGCGCATCGTGACGACGCGCGCGTTCGTCAGCGCGACCAGCCCGCGCGGGCGCGCCGGCTCGAAGTCGAAGCCGACGATTGTCCGGCGCGGCTCGGGCGCTTTCTCGTCTTTGGCGAGCGCGCGCAGCGCGTTCTCAAGGCTCTGTTCGTAGAAGTTCTCGCCGAGCGTCCACTGCACGGACTTGCTGTCGGACGACCACGCGAGCCAGTCGCCCGAGACGGAAGAGACGGGGCGGACGGGCACGCCCGTCTCGGTCGAGCTGAGCTTGACGGTCTTGCCCACCTTCGGGAGCGGCGCGACGTAGAGCTTGTGCTGCTCCTTGAAGAAGACGTAGTTGCCGTCGGGCGACGGGACGATCTCGGTGACGTAGCTGCCCTCGATGTGCCGGCGCGCGTCGTCGCCGGCCAGCTTGACGCTCGAAAGGTAGGTGATGAACTTCGCGGGCTCAATCGGCGTCGCGCCGGGGCCGCCGCCGGACTCCATGTAGTAGATGCGTTCGCCCGCCGCGTCGAAAGAGAGCACGGGCATGCGCGCGTTCGTGCCGCGGGTCTGCAAGTCCATCACGTAGTTGTGGCGCGCGCCGTCCCAGTAGTGAATCTCGAAGGTCGAGTCGCTCGCCAAGTCCTCCTCGTGGTAGACGCTGCCGCGCCCCTTCAGGTAGGCGATCTTCGAGCCGTCGCGCGAGAAGACGGGGTTGGCGTACTGGTCGCCGGCCGTCGTGATCTTGCGCGCGTTCGTGCCGTCGGAGTTGGCGACCCAGACCGCGCCCTTCTCCGCGTCGCTCCACGTCACGTAGGTCAGCCGCCGGCCGTCTGCGCTCAGCGAAGGCGCGTATTCGAGATAGTCGGTCTTGAAGAGGCGGCGCGGCGCGGCGTCGCCCTCGCGGACGTAGAGCTTGCCGAGCGCGCTGTAGACGACGCGGTTGGAGCCCGGCGCGCGCTGCGCCCAGCGGAGCAGACGCGCGCGCTCGCGCTCGGGCGCGACTTTGACGGGCGAGCGCACGGCCTCGGTTATCTTCTGCGAGACGTGCGCGGTGAAGGGTATCGGCGTCGCCCTCTTCGACGCCACGTCCACGCGGACGAGCTTGCCCGCCGCCGTGATGACGATTGACTTGCCGTCGGGCGTCCAAGCGTAGCCCGGGTAAGTGCCGTAGACGGCCCAAGTCTCCTGTTGGTCGTGCGTCAGGCCGTCGAAGATGGGCCACTCGCGGCCGGTGTTTATCTCGCGCAGGAAGAGGGCGGACTTTAAGCCGACGCGGCGGATGAAGGAGAGGTAGCGGCCGTCGGGCGAGACGGCGGGGCGCACGCTCCCGCCCGCGCCGCGCACGAAGGTCGAGCGCCGGCCCTTCTGCGTGTCGTAGCGGTCGATCCAGTAGATGCTGTCGTAGACGTTCTTGTTGTAGTCGAACGCGGTGCTCGCGACGAAGTAGACGAAGCGCCCCTGCGGGTCGGCGGCCGGCTCGCCGATGTTGGCCGTCCAGTTCGGGCGCTCGGTCAACTGCACGCCCTTGCCGCCCCCCTGAACGTGGTACATCCAGATTTCGCCCGCGCCGAGCGAGCGCGTGTCCACGAAGTGCTTGCGCGCGAGGAGGTACTGCCCGTCGGGCGTCCAGTCGGGCGTGTTCAGGAGGCGCTGCGTCTCCTTTGTCACCTGCCGCCGGTTTCGGCCGTCGGCGTCCATCACCCAGATGTTGTCGCCACCGTCGCGGTCGGAGGTGAAGGCGATGAGCTTGCCGTCGGGCGAGTAGCGCGGCTGCCACTCGAAGGAGGCGCCGCCCGCGAGCAGCTCCGCCTTGCCGCCCGCGACGGGCATGCGGTAGATGTCGCCGAGGAGGTCGAAGACGATGGTGCGGCCGTCGGGCGACACGTCGCAGCTCATCCAGGTGCCCTCGTCCGTGTCGAACTCGACGGTCGTGACGGGGCCGTGCTCGGCCTCCACGTCCCACGGCTCGGGCTTCTTCGTGGCCTCCTTCAACTGCTCGATCTGCTTCTGCGCGTCCTGAAGCTGCTTGTCTTTGTCCTGCTGCTGCGGGCTCTGCGCGCGCGCCGGCGCGGTCGTGGATGCGAACAGAGAGAGTGTTAGAAGGAGGACGTGGAATCTTCGGGACACAGTTTCACCTCACTCTGGATGGTCTAAAGAAGGAGCAGGATTGTACCTTGAGAAAGTCGGGCAGGCTCGACGAGCGTGCGCGCCGTGTTCTTCAGAAAATTTCGCGGGAAGTTGAATACGCCCGGTAGGGGTCGAACCTACGACCTCTTGCTCCGGAGGCAAGCGCTCTATCCACTGAGCTACGGGCGCGAATTCTTAACGGGCATTAACATAACACGACCCCGCTCCGCCTTTCCAGCGCGACAGGGGACGCCGTGGGAACAATCGCCTTCCGCGCCCTGAACGCCCCACCAATTGGCCAACCGCCCCACGCCGGTTTATCATCGAAGGCGAACCTGCATTCATCACGGCAGAAGTTTCATACGGAGGAGTCATGCGTAGATTGACTACGGCCGGCCTCGCGCTGGCCATACTGTTTCTGTCAACACCCGCGCCCCGCGCGCAGCAGGCGGGGCAGAGCGTCCGGGCGGCGGCGCCCGCCGCGCCGCTCACGCCGCGCTTCGCGGCCGCGCGCGAGGCCGCCGAACGCATCACGGTCGAGGGGATGAAGGAGATTCTCTACGTCATCGCCTCGGACGAGTACGCCGGCCGCAACACGCCCTCGCCCGGGTTGGACAAGACCGCGCAGTTCATCGCCGACCGCCTCAAGAAGCTCAAGGTCAAGCCGGCGGGCGACAAGGGCTCGTACTTCCAGCGCATCGCCCTGACGAAGACCATCATCGACCGCGAGCAGTCCTCTGCGCGGCTGGGCGAACGTCTGTTCAAACTCGGCGAAGACTTCCTGCCCGCCGGGCGCACGAGCGGCGAGGCGGACGCCCCGCTCGTCTACGCCGGCTACGGCTGGGTAATCAAATCGAGAAACATCAACCCGTACGAGGGGCTGGACGTGCGCGACCGCATCGTGGTCGTCTCGGGCGACGGGGCGACGCCGCCGCCGGGCGTGACGGTGCAGAGCCTGAAGCCGGGCGACTGGGAGACCCCCGTCAGCTACGCGCAGAAGCACGGCGCGCGCGCGCTCGTCCTCGTCCCGCGCAACTTCGACCGGCGCTGGCGCTTCGGCGCGTTCTCCATCTCGCGCCCCATCTACACCGTCCCGCAGCTGGAGAATCTCACGTCGGACGACGACGCGGACGAGGAGGCGACGGACACGCACACGCAGGGCATCGTCTCCGTCCTCCCTTCGCGCGCGATGCTCGACGCGCTCTTCGCGGGCGAGCAGACGGACGGGGCCGCCGTGCTCAGGTTCGCGCAGGCCGCGCCGGGCGGCGAGCAGCCCCGGGCGTTCGCGCTCGCGCCGGACAAGCGGCTGCGCCTGAACGTCAAACTCTCGGTGACGGAGGAGTCCACGCAGAACGTCGTCGGCGTGATAGAGGGCAAGGACTCGAAGCTCAAGCGCGAGTACGTCGCGCTCGGCGCGCACTACGACCACGTCGGCATGGACGGCGCGACGGGCTGCCGCCCCGCCGGGACGGACACCATCTGCAACGGCGCGGACGACGACGGCTCCGGCACCACGGGTCTGCTCACGATGGCCGAGGCGTTCGTGAAGGGGCCGCGCCCGCGCCGCTCGATTCTCTTCGTCTGGCACACGGGCGAGGAGAAGGGCTTGTGGGGCTCCGAGTACTACACGCGTTACCCGACCGTGCCTTTGAATCAGGTGGTGGCGCAGATCAACATCGACATGATCGGCCGGAGCAAAAAGGCGGGCGACACCAACCCCGCCAACAGCCGCCTGACCGGCCCCGACGAGATTTACGTCATCGGCTCGCGCATGATGAGCACCCAACTGGGCGAGTTGAACGAGACGGTCAACCGCGAGTACCTCGGGCTCAAGTACAACTACTACTACGACGAGCCGAACGACCCCGAGCGCCTCTTCTACCGCAGCGACCACTACAACTACGCCAAGCACGGCGTGCCCATCGTCTTCTACTTCGACGGCGTACACGAGGACTACCACCGCCCCGGCGACAGCGCCGACAAGATCGACTACCAGAAGATGCAGAACATCACGCGCACGGTCTTCGTCCTCGCCTCCGAGCTGGCGAACGCGCCCGCGCGCCCCGTCGTGGACAAGCAGATTCCGGCCGACCGGCTCCAACGCTGAGCCGCCGGAAGGACGGCGGACAAAGGCGAAGCCTCACCGCTTCCCCACTCTTCGCCGCGTTTGACATCGCCTCCGCGCGCCGTGTAATTTGTTTTCGCCTACGGGCCGGTAGCTCAGTTGGTAGAGCAGCTGACTCTTAATCAGCGGGTCACTGGTTCGAGCCCAGTCCGGCTCATCAATGCAGTCAACAAGTTAGGGCATCCATCACGGATGCCCTTTCTTTTTGCGCGCCTGTATTCCGCCGCCGCCGGCCGAGTCTTCGTGTGCGGCGGGCGGGCGGTGTCGCGAGTTGACTTTGGGTGTGGCCGCGTTTAAAGTCCCGGCGCTGTTTCTTCACGAGGTTGCTCGGGGCGTGCGCTCACGCACGCTCACCCGTCCGGCCGCTTCCCTGACAACTTGACGCCACTTAGGCGGGCGTAGCCGCGCGGAGAACCCCGCTGCGCCCTCTCGCGAAAGGACTAATGAGATGAATCCCGGCTTCCCACGCGCCGCGGCGTCGCTGTCCGTGCTGGCGTCGCTCGCGCTCCTCCTGCTGTCGCTCCCCGCGTCGTCGCGCGCGCAGACCTCCGGCGGCACGCTCAACGGCGAGACGCTCGGCCGCACGACCGTCATGGCCGACGACGCGGCCTTCCGAATCAGCAACCTCAACTGCACGCAGGGCGGCGTCGCCGGCTTCGACTTCACAACGTCTGGGACGGCGACCGGCCCCTACCCCGGCACCTACACCGAGTCGGGCTCCGTCACCTTCCAGAACGCCCCGGGCGGCGTCATCCTCGGCTTCAGCTCGCAGTTCACCATCACGTCGGGCGCGAACGTCATCACGGGCACCAAGCAGCTCGCGCCCGCCCAGCCGCCGGAGGGCGGCAACAACCGCGGCTCCTGTCAGGTCTCGCAGAACGGCCCCCTGACCATCACCAACATCAACGTGGTGGTCGCCGCGCAGTACACGGCGTCCGTCCCGACGGCGACGGGCTCCGTCAGCGAGACGGGCACGAGCCGCGTCGTCGGCTCGTGGAACCGGGCCGTCTCGCCCGCTGGCATCTCCTCCGGCTCCTACTCGTTCAACGAGACGTACCGCAACCTCGCGCAGATAACGACGGTCACGCTGACGCCGGCCGCGGCCGTCAACCCAGTCGGCACCAGCCACACCGTGACGGCGACGGCGAGCAACGCCTCGGGCGGGGGCGTCTCCGGCGCGCGCGTCTACTTCGACGTGGCGGCCGACGGCTCGTCCGTCGTCAGCTTCCAGTGCCTCACGAACGCATCGGGGCAATGCTCATTTCTCTATCAGGGCCCAGAGTTCCCGCGCGCCGACAGCATCAGCGCGTGCGTAGACCGCGACGACAGCGGCTCAATCGACCCGGCCGACCCGTGCGCCGCCGCGACAAAGACGTGGGTCTTCCCCGCCTCGACGCGCGGGGCGTCCAACGGCGGCGGACATTTCCTCGACGCCGCGACCGGCACAGGCGTCAACTTCGGCTTCAGCTTCAAGAGCGACGCGGGCGGCGCGAAGGGCTCCTGCCACGTCAACGACAAGGCGCGCGACACCGCAATCAAGTGTCTGGACGTGCTCGCCTACGTGCAGGGGGTCAACGAGGCGACCGTCTACGGCACGGCCGAGGCCAACGGCGCGCAGACCTACTTCAAGCTCGTGCTCACGGAAGACGCGTCGGGCTCGGGCGACGACACCTTCTCCATCATCACGCAGAGCGGCTACGCGGCCGGCGGCGTGGTCACGCAGGGCAACGTACACGTTCACACGCCCTGACGCGGCGCGCGGGCACACGTCCGCCGCTCACCTTCAACCCGAAGAAGCCCCGGCGCGCCTAATCGTGCCGGGGCTTTTTTTCGCTCCCCCGACACTTTGCGTGTTCCGCCGCGACCGCTTACTAAAACTGACCGGCGCTGCTATCATCGAGTCATTCCAAGTTCCCCCGCGTCGGCAGTTACCAAATTTATGAGGAGTTTTGAGCCATGAAATCTCTGGGATTTCGCTGCGCCGCCGTGCTGTGTGTGGTCGCGGCCGCGGTGTTGATTGTCGGTTCGACGGGCGTGGCCGTGCGGAGCCAGAATGGCGGGGACAAGTCGAAGACGGCGAAGGCGGAGTCGCTGCCGGGCTTCGATCTGGCGAGCCTCGACCGCGACGCTTCGGCGTGTCAGGACTTCAACCAGTTCGCCAACGGCGGCTGGAGGGCCGCGAACCCCATCCCGGCGGCCTACTCGCGCTGGGGGCGCTTCGAGCAGCTCACCGAGCGGAACACCGAGCAGCTCCACGGCATACTCGAAGAACTCTCGAAGCGGAAGAACCTGAAGGCGGGGAGCAACGAGCAGAAGATCGCAGACTTCTATTCGGCCTGCATGGACGAGGCCGCCATCGAGGCGCAGGGCGCGAAGCCGCTTGAGCCGGAGATGGCGCGCATCGCGGCCATCGACGACCTCGGCGGCGTTCAGGCCGAGATCGCGCGCTTCCACGCGCACCGCATCCCGGCGCTCTTCGGCTTCGGGGCGGCGCAGGACTACAAGAACTCGACCGCCATCATCGCGCAGGCCGTGCAGGGCGGCGTCGGCCTCCCCGACCGCGACCTCTACACGAAGGACGACGAGCGCTCGCGCAAGACGCGCGACGAGTACGTCGCGCACGTCGCGCGCACCTTCCGTTTGCTCGGCGAGGACGAGACGCGCGCCGCCGCCTCCGCGCGCACCGTGATGTCCATCGAGACGCGGCTCGCCGAGAACTCCGCCTCGCGCGTGCAGTTGCGCAACCCCGAGGCGCGCTACAACCCGATGACGAAGGCGCAGCTCGTCGAGCTGACGCCGCACTTCGACTGGGGCCAGTACTTCCGCGGCATCGGCCTGCCCGAGGTCGCGAAGATAAACGTCGGGCAGCCCGCCTTCTTCAAGGCCGCCGACAAGATGCTCGCGGAAGTCCCCGTCGAGGACTGGAAGACCTACCTGCGCTGGCACCTCGTCAACGCCGCGTCGAACACGCTCTCGTCGAAGTTCGTCGAGGAGAGCTTTAACTTCAACGGCAAGTTTCTGAACGGCACGCAGGAGCAGATGCCGCGCTGGAAGCGCTGCGTCACCTCGACCGACCGCGCGCTGGGCGAGGCGCTCGGCCAGCTCTACATCGACAAGACGTTCACGCCGCAGGCACGCGGGCGCGCGCAGGAGATGGTCAAGAACCTCGTCGCCGCGCTGCGCGAAGACCTCCGGACGCTCTCCTGGATGGGCGACGAGACGCGCGTGCGCGCCATCGCCAAGCTCGACGCCTTCGTCCGCAAGATCGGCTACCCCGACAGGTGGCGCAGCTACGAGCCGGTGCAGATCAGCCGCGGAGCCTACTACAACAACTCGGTCTCGGTCGGCGAGTTCGAGTACCGGCGCAACCTCGGCAAGATCGGCAAGCCCATCGACCGCTCCGAGTGGAACATGACGCCGCCCACGGTCAACGCCTACTACAACGCCTCGATGAACGAGATCGTCTTCCCGGCCGGCATCCTCCAGCCGCCCTTCTACGACCCGAAGGCCGACGACGCCTTCAACTACGGCGGCATCGGCGCGGTCATCGGCCACGAGATGACGCACGGCTTTGACGACTCGGGCGCGAAGTTCGACGCCGACGGCAACCTCGTCATGTGGTGGACGCCCGACGACCTGAAGAAGTTCAACGAGCGCACCGACTGCGTCGTCAAACAGTTCGACGCCTTCGAGGTCGAGCCCGGCCTCTTTCACAACGGCAAGCTGGTCGTCGGCGAATCGGTCGCCGACCTCGGCGGGCTGACCGTGGCCTACGCCGCCTACATGAAGTCGCTCGAAGGCAAGCCGCGCCCGAAGCCCGTCGCCGGCTTCACGCCCGAGCAGCGTTTCTTCCTCGGGTGGGCGCAGGTCTGGGCGCAGAACATCCGGCCCGAGAACGCGCGCCAGAGGGTCGCCACCGACCCGCACCCTTTGGGTCGCTTCCGCATCAACGGCCCGCTCTCGAACATGCCGCAGTTCGCCGAAGCCTTTCAGTGCAAGGCCGGCGACGCGATGGTGCGCCCGCCCGACAAGCGCTGTCAGATTTGGTAGCGGCGCGGACTGTCCGCCGCCGCTGATGCGAAACTAAACACGGCCGACTCGGTAACAGTACACGCCGGGTCGGCCGTGCTTGTGTGCGCCGCGCGCCCCTTCAGCGGCGAAACCCGCGGAATTCCAGCTTTTTTTCGCCGAGCCGGCCGCGCGCGCGCCGTTGGCACAGACGTTGCCAACGGAGAGTCCGACCGAGGCGGTTGGGTTTGAGTTGAAAACATCTGAACCAAATGGAGGGTTTGTAAAATGCTCTGGACGATTCTCGTTATTCTGCTCGTGCTGTGGCTTCTGGGTCTGATCGGCGGCGTCGGCGGCGGCCTGATTCACCTGCTGCTCGTCGTGGCGCTCGTCGTCTTCGTCATCAACCTTTTGACGGGCCGCAGGACGGTCTAGGCGGCCGAGGGCCGACACGGATTCTTGTCCCTAACTTGGGATGTCTTGCCCCGAACTTGGGTACAACAAAAGCGGAAGCGGCGCTCTTCTCACCGAAGGGAGCGCCGCTTCTTTTCTTCTTCTCTCTAGCTGTCCGCTTTTGTCTTCTCCGCTTTAATCTTCAACGCTCGACCGAACTCATGGACTGTTCCGGGTAGCGTTCGCCCGCGACCTCCGCGCCGCTCAAGACCTCTTCGATGCGCGCGAGGTCTTCCGAGGTCAGCTCGACTTCGAGCGCGCCGACGTTCTCTTCGAGATAAGTCCGCCGCTTCGTCCCCGGAATCGGCACCACGTCGCGCCCCTGCGCCAGCACCCACGCAATCGCCAACTGCGACGGCTGACAGTTCTTCTCCGACGCTATCTCGCGGACGCGTTCGACGAGCCGCATGTTCTGCGCGAAGTTCTCTTCGCGGAAGCGCGGGAACTGCCGGCGGCGGTCGTCTTCGGGCAGGTCTTCGGGCTTCCGGAAACGCCCGGTCAGGAAGCCGCGCCCGAGCGGGCTGTAAGCGACGAAGCCAATGCCGAGTTCGCGGCAGGTCGGCAGAATCTCCTCCTCGACGCCGCGCGTCCAGAGTGAATACTCGCTCTGGAGCGCCGCGACGGGGTGGGCGGCGTGAGCGCGCCGGATGGTCTCGGGCGACGCTTCCGACAAGCCGAGGTGAAGCACCTTCCCTTCCTCGACGAGTCGCGCCATCGCGCCGATTGTCTCTTCAATCGGCGTGTTCGGGTCTACGCGGTGCTGGTAGTAGAGGTCGATGACCTCGACGCCGAGGCGCTTGAGCGAAGCCTCGCAGGCGGAGCGGACGTACTCCGGCCGGCCGCTGATGCCGAGGAAGCTCCCGTCCTCGCCGCGCACGTTGCCGAACTTGGTCGCCAGCACCACGCCGTCGCGCCGCCCGCGCAGCGCGCGCCCGACCAACTCCTCGTTGTGCCCCACGCCGTACATGTCGGCCGTGTCGATGAAGTTCACGCCCAGCTCAAGCGCGCGGTGGATGGTCGCCACGGACTCCTCGTCGTCGCGCCCGCCGTAGAACTCGGACATCCCCATGCAGCCCAGACCAATCGCCGAGACCTTCAGGCCGCTCCCCCCCAATTCCCTCTGCTCCATGAATCCCCTTTTTTGAAGACACGAGTTTTAAGTTTCCGCGATTATACGTCAATCACTCATCACCTATCACTTTTCTATCACTTTCCGCCCACGCGATTTGATAAAGCAGCCCGCTTCGGTAAAATCCCGCTTTCACCCGAAAGCACCGAAGGGCTAGTTTCCCGGCATGTCTGACAAAAAGGTTCTGGCGATCATCGTGGGCGGCGGGCCCGCGCCCGGCATCAACGCCGTCATCTCGGCCGCCGCCATCGAGGCAATCAACGAAGGGTTTGAAGTCCTCGGCATACAGGACGGCTTCAAGTGGCTCATCCGCGAGGACGCCGCGCACGTCCGCCCCTTACGCATCGAGGACGTTTCGCGCATCCACCTGCAGGGCGGAAGCGTCCTCGGCACCGCGCGCGACAACCCGACCAAGTCCGAGAAGGCGACGCGCGCGGTCGTCGAGACGCTCCGCCGGCTCGGCGTCACGCACCTCGTCACCATCGGCGGCGACGACACCGCGCTCTCTTCGAGCTTCGTCGCCGAACGCTCCGGCCACGAGATAAAGGTCGTCCACGTCCCCAAGACCATCGACAACGACCTGCCGCTCCCCTCGCACATCCCGACCT
This sequence comes from Pyrinomonadaceae bacterium, assembly GCA_040509515.1. Taxonomy (GTDB): domain Bacteria; phylum Acidobacteriota; class Blastocatellia; order Pyrinomonadales; family Pyrinomonadaceae; genus QHXN01. The sequence goes on from JBEVKV010000041.1 coordinate 25,912, forward strand.
TCGGCTACCAGACCGCGCGCCACGTCGGCGTCGAGCTGGTGCAGAATTTGATGGAGGACGCGCGCTCGACCAAGCGCTGGTTCGCCGTCGTCGCCATGGGTCGCAAGGCCGGCTTTCTCGCCTTAGGCATCGGCAAGGCCGCCGGCGCTACGCTCACCGTCATCGGCGAGGAGTTCACAGACCGCGAGACGGTCGCCTTCTCCGACATCTGCGACATCGTCGAGGGCGCCATCATCAAGCGCCGCGCGGCGGGGCGCGAGTTCGGCGTCGCCGTCCTCGCCGAAGGGCTCATCGACAAGCTCGACCCGGCCGAGCTGGCCGAGCTTCAGGACGTTGAGCGAGACGAGCACGGCCACATACGCTTCGCCGAAGTCGACCTCGCGCGCCGCATCAAGGTCGAGGTGCAGGGGCGTCTGGCCTCGCGCGGACTGCGCGTCACCATCACTAACAAGAACATCGGCTACGAGCTGCGCTGCGCCGATCCCATCCCGTTCGACGCCGCCTACTGCCGCGACCTCGGCTACGCCGCCATCCGCTTCCTGCTCGGCGGCGGCTCCGACGCGATGATCAGCGTACAGGGCGGCCGCATGGTGCCCATCGCCTTCACGGACATCCGCGAGCCCGGCACGGGGCGGACGCGCGTCCGCATGGTCAACACCGGCAGCGAGGGTTACCGCGTCGCGCGCGAGTACATGATTCGGCTTGAGCCGGGAGACTTCGAGGACGACTCCACAGTCGAGAAACTCGCGCGCGCCGGCAACATGACCGCCGCAGAGTTTCGCGACCGCTTCGGCTACCTGAGCGGACAAATCTCGGCTTAGTGATGAGTGATGAGTGATGAGTGATAAGAAAAGACAAGACACGCTTCGTCCTTCTTATCACTCATCACTCATCACTCATCACTCAAACAACTATGTCAATCAAACGAGTGGGCATTCTGGTCGGCGGCGGGCCGGCACCGGGGACGAACGGCGTGATCAGCGCGGTCGTCATCGAGGCGATTAAGATGGGCTGCACGCCCGTGGGCTTTCACGACGGCTTCGAGTGGCTGGCCGAGCGTTACACGGACGAGCAGCACGAGATGACCATCGAGGAAGTCTCGCGCATACACCTCGACGGCGGCTCCGTCCTCGGCACCTCGCGCACGGACATCACGCGCGACCGCGAGAGCACCGACAACGCCGTCGCCGCCCTGCGCAAGCTCGGCATCGAGGCGCTCGTCACCGTCGGCGGCGACGACCTCGTCCGCAGCTCGGCGGCCGTCGAGCGCGCGACGGGCGGCGACATCCGCGTCGTGCAGGTGCCCAAGAGCATCGACAACGACCTCTCGCTCCCCTTCTCGGTCGCCACGCTCGGCTTCGAGACCGCGCGCCACGTCGGCGTCCAGCTCGTCAAGCGTCTGATGGAGGACGCCAAGACGACCGGGCGCTGGTACCTCGGCGTGACGATGGGCCGCCCCACGGGGCACCTCACGCTCGGCATCGGCAAGGCCGCGAGCGCCACCTGCACCATCATCCCCGAGGAGTTCCGCAGCGAGCGCGTCTCGCTCTCAGACATCTGCGACGTGGTCGAGGGCACCATCATCAAGCGCCGCGCGATGGGACGCCCGCACGGCGTCGTCCTGCTCGCCGAGGCGCTCGTCGAGCGCTTCGACCCCGCGGAGGTCGCAGAGCTTCAGGACGTTGACCGCGACGTGCAGAACAACATCCGCGTCACCGAGATTGACCTCGGACGCAAGGTCAAGAGCGAGGTGCAGGCGCGTCTGGAGCGGCGCGGCATCAAGGTCACGCTCGTCGATAAGACCATCGGGTACGAGCTGCGCTGCGCGCCGCCGATTCCCATCGACGCCGAGTACGCGCGCGACCTCGGCTACGCCGCCTTCCGCTGTCTCCACGGCGGCGGCTCCGGCACGATGGTCACGATTCAGGGCGGCGAGTTCCGCGGCGTCCCCTTCGACGAAGTCATCGACCCCGAGACCGGCCAAGGCCGCCAGCGCCCCGTCGACGTGGACACCGAGAGCTATCAGGTAGCGCGCGACTACATGGTGCGCATCGGCAGGAAAGACTTTGAAGACGACGCGTGGGTCGCCAAACTCGCAGACTCGGCCGGCCTCTCACGGGACGAGTTCGTCACCCGCTTCGGCTCACAACCCTGAAAATTACGGGACAGTCCGCCTCCGAGGCTCACCTCTCGCCCTCCGAGGGTGACAATTGAGCCTCGGAGATGGAAATTTGAGCCTCCCGAGGCTCGACTTTATGCCTCCGACACTCAAAATCGACCCTCCCGAGGCTCAAAGTCGAGTCTCCGAGGTTCAAAATTGAGCCTCCCGAGGCTCGACTTTGAGCCT
>JBEVKV010000042.1:0-5451 GCA_040509515.1 Pyrinomonadaceae bacterium
AGTACCTCGCGCGCGGCGCGGGCTACACACTCGCGCTCGGCCGGGACGGCGCGCTGCTCTCTCTGAAGTCGCGCGACGCGGACGGCGCGCGCGAAGGCCAACTCCGCATGAGTTTCCCCGGCGCGCGCCGCGACGCGCACCCCGCGGGGCTCGGGCTGACCGAGACAGTCAGCAACTATTTCAAGGGGAGCGACCCGCGCCGCTGGGTGACGGGCGTCGAGAACTACGCGCGAGTCGTCTACGCGGGAATTTATGAGGGCGTCGATCTCGTCTTCCACGAAACCGGCGGGCAGGTCGAATACGACTTCCGCCTCTCGCCGGGCGCGGACGCCCACCGCGTCAAGGTCAGGTTCGACGGCGCGGAACGCGCGAGCGTCGGGACGGACGGCGCGCTCATCTTGTACACGCGCGCGGGCGAGTTGCGACAGCCGAAGCCCTTCGCCTATCAGGAGGACGGCGCGGGCCGCAGGACACGGGTCGCGTGTGACTACGCTTTGAACAAATCTGGCGAGGTCGGCTTCCGCCTCGGCGCTTACGACCGGGCGCTCTCTCTGGTCATCGACCCCGTGCTCGTCTACTCGGCCGTCGTCGGGCCGCTCGTCAGCGCCAACGGCATCGCCGTGGACGCCGCCGGCAACGCATACGTCGCCGGGACTGACACCGACGGCGACGTGCGCGTCATGAAGCTCAATCCGACGGGGTCGGGGCTCGTCTACTCGGCGCACGTCGGCGGCTCGGGCAACGACGTGGGTCACTCGCTCGCGCTCGACGCCGGTGGCAACGTCTACGTCACGGGCACCACCCTCTCGACGAACTTCCCCACGTCGTCCGACGCCTTCGACAAGACGTGCGGGTCGGACGGCGCGTGCGACCCCTCGCCCTCGCCGGGGCCGCGGACTGACGCCTTCGTCTTCAAGCTCAACCCGGCCGGCGGCGCGCTGGTCTACTCGACGTATCTGGGCGGCTCCGGCACGGAGCCCATCCCGTCGCAGGTCAACTGGCCGAGCCTCCCGCGCATCAGCATCGCGCTCGACGCGGGCGGCAACGCCTACGTCGCCGGCTCTACCACTTCGCCGGACTTCCCGACGACGCCGGGCGCGTTCAACACCACGCCGGGCGGCGGCTTCGTCACCAAGCTCAACCCGACGGGCAGCGCGCTCGTCTACTCGACCATCTTCCCCGCCGCCTTGCCGCAGGCCGTCGCGGTCGATTCGGACGGCAACGCATACCTCACCGGGATGACCGGCACGGGCGGCGGCGGCCAGCCGCCGATGCCCGTCGTCAACGCGTACCAGCCGACGCTCGGCGGCGAGTTCACCTTCGACGCCTTCGCGGCGAAGCTCAACGCGTCGGGCAGCGGCGTCGTCTTCTCGACCTTCCTCGGCGGCCCCGAAGGTCAGGGCGACACGCCGCGCGGCGGCGACGACTACGGCAGCGGCGTCGGCGTGGACGCCGCCGGCAACGTCTACGTCGCGGGCGCGACCCGCTCGGGCTGCTTCCCCACGGCCAACCCTTACGTCCCGCCCTCGAACTGCCAGAGCGGCGGCGGCCCGAAGGAGTTTCTCGTCAAGTTCAGCCCCGCCGGCAACACGCTCCTCTTCTCCCGAAAGCTGAGCGAGCTGACGGCCAGCGGCGGCGACTTGAAGGTCGCGCCCTCGGGCGTCTCGACGCTCGCGTGGACGTGCCAGCGCGCGACGACCGGCTCCGACGTGTGCGTCAACCGCGTGTCGCCGGCGGGCGTGACGCTATTCTCGACGGCCTTCGGCGGCGCGGGCACTGATGCGGTCTGGAGCGTGGCCGGCGACGACGCGGGGGCCGTCTACGTCGGCGGGCAGACGTTCTCGCCCGACTACCCGACGACGCCCGGCGCGCTCGACCAGCGTTCGGGCGTCGCCTTCGACGCCTTCGTCACGAAGCTCTCGACGGCGAGCCCCGAAGTCGAGTTCGTCGGCGGCGCTTCGGGCGGCGCGTCGGTCGTCTATCAGGCGGCCGAGGGCGGCGGCAAAGTGACCGTGCGCGTCGAGCGTTCGGGCGACCTCGCGGGCGCGTTCGCGGTTGACTACACGACCGCCGACGGGTCGGCCAAGTCGACGTCCGACTACGCGGCCGCCTCGGGCACGCTCAACTTCGCGGCCTTCGAGACGGTAAAGACCTTCGACGTTTTCATCACCGACGACGCCTACGGGCCCGAGGGCGTCGAGACTTTCGGCGTGAGGCTCTCGAACCCGACGGGCGGCGCGCTGCTCGGCGAAGAGTCCGAGGCAGTCGTACACATCAGCGACAACGACTCGTCGAACGGCGCGAACCCCGTCGTTCCGCCCGGCTTCGACCCGGACTTCTTCGTCCGGCAGCACTACGTAGACTTCCTCAACCGCGAGCCCGACCCGAACGGCTTCGCCTTCTGGAAGGGCGAGTTTGCGCAGTGCAACGGCGACGCCGGCTGCCTCGACGTGAAGCGCGTCAACGTCTCGGCCGCGTTCTTCCTGTCGATAGAGTTTCAGGAGACGGGTTATTTCGCCTACCGCACCTACAAGGCCGCCTTCGGCGACGCGTCTTCGCCGGGCGTGGAGGGACTTGTCCCCGTCGTGCGCCTGAACGAGTTCCTGCCCGACACGCGCCGCATCGGCGAGGGCGTCGTCGTCGGACAGGCCGGGTGGGAGGCGCGGCTCGACGCGAACAAGGGCGCGTACCTGCTTGAGTTCGTCGCGCGTCAACGCTTCCTCTCGGCCTTCCCCGTCTCGCTGACCGCCGAGCAGTTCGTCGAGCGGCTCGATCAGGGCGCGGGCGGCGTGCTCTCGCCGGGCCAGAGCGAGCAACTAATCGCGGAGCTTGCGCCCTCGCCTGCCGACCCGGCGCTGCGCGCCTCCGTGCTCCGCAAGGTCGCCGAGGACGCGGAACTGCGACAGCGCGAGTTCAACCGCGCCTTCGTGCTGATGGAGTACTTCGGCTACCTGAGAAGGAATCCGGACGAGCCGCCCGACGGGACTTACGCGGGCTGGAAGTTCTGGCTCGACAAGCTCAACCAGTTCGGCGGCAACTACGTTCAGGCCGAGATGGTCAAAGCCTTCATCAACTCGGACGAGTACCGCCGTCGCTTCGGCCCGTGAGGCGTGGCTCGACTGTCGCCGGCAGGGCAAATGTTCTATAGTTCGGCCGACGACTTTGAAAGTCAGAGACGCTAACGGGGGAGCCGGCGCAAACTCTTCGGGGGGTGCGCGGCTGAGAGTCGCCTGAGGGCGAGACCCTTTGAACCTGATGCGGTTAGTACCGCCGAAGGGAGGCTTGTGAGGGGCCGTCCCTTCTTCTTCGGAAGAGCGGGGGCGGCCCCTTACTTTTGCGCGGCCGACTGCGCCGCGCGGAAAGCGAAAAGATTCGATGAGCGACGGGAACGGTAAGAGTAACGGCGGCGGGCGAAAAGACTCGGACGCCGAGCGGCAGAGCGCGGACGTGCGCCTGCCGAACTCGCGCAGAATCTACGTCGGGCGCGAGGGGGGCGTGCGCGTCCCCTTCCGCGAGGTCGCGTTGCAGCCGACGCGCCTGCCCGACGGCCGCGTCGAGGAGAACGAGCCGGTGCGCGTCTACGACACCTCCGGCCCGTGGGGCGACCCCGAAGTGAAGTGTGACGTGAGCGCGGGGCTGCCGGCGCTCAGGCGCGAGTGGATACTCGCGCGCGCCGACGTGGAAGAGTACGTGGGGCGCGACGTTCTGCCGCAGGATGACGGCTACCTGACCGAAGGCGCGGCCGAGTTCGCGAAGCACAAAGACAAGGGCCGCCTCGAACACTTTCCGGGTTTGAAGCGAGCGCCCTTGCGCGCGCGCGCCGGCGCGTGCGTGACGCAGATGCACTACGCGCGGCGCGGCGTCGTGACGCCCGAGATGGAGTTCGTCGCGCTGCGCGAGAACATGGGGCGCGAGCAGGCTTTGCACGCCATGCGCGAGCACAGTAAGGACGACCGCAGCTCGCTCTTTCACCAGCACCGCGGCGAGAGTTTCGGTGCGTCGCTGCCGGAGTTCGTCACGCCCGAGTTCGTCCGCGACGAGGTCGCGCGCGGCCGCGCCATCATCCCCGCCAACGTCAACCACCCCGAGGCGGAGCCGATGGCCATCGGCCGCAACTTCCTCGTCAAAGTCAACGCCAACATCGGTAACTCGGCCGTCGCCTCCTCGATTGAAGAAGAGGTCGAGAAGATGCGCTGGTCTGTGAAGTGGGGCGCGGACACCGTGATGGACTTGTCCACGGGCAAGAACATCCACACCACGCGCGAGTGGATCCTGCGCAACTCGCCCGTGCCCATCGGGACGGTGCCCATCTATCAGGCGCTTGAAAAAGTCGGCGGCAAGGCCGAGGAGTTGACGTGGGAGGTCTTCCGCGACACGCTCGTCGAGCAGGCCGAGCAGGGTGTCGATTACTTCACCATCCACGCCGGCGTGCGCCTGCCCTACATCCCCATGACGGCGCGGCGCACCACCGGCATCGTCTCGCGCGGCGGGTCGATTATGGCCAAGTGGTGTCTCGCGCACCACGAGGAGAGCTTCCTCTACACGCGCTTCCGCGAGATTTGCGAGGTCATGCGCGCCTACGACGTGTCGTTCTCTCTGGGCGACGGCCTGCGCCCCGGAAGTATCGCCGACGCCAACGACGAGGCGCAGTTCGCCGAACTCGAAACGCTCGGCGAGCTGACCAAGATTGCGTGGGAGTCGGACTGTCAGGTGATGATAGAGGGGCCGGGGCACGTCCCCATGCACCTCATCAAGGAGAACGTAGACCGGCAGCTCGCAATCTGCCACGAGGCCCCTTTCTACACTCTGGGGCCGCTCGTCACGGATGTCGCGCCCGGCTACGACCACATCACCTCGGCCATCGGCGCGGCGATGATCGGCTGGTTCGGCACGGCCATGCTCTGCTACGTCACGCCCAAAGAGCATCTGGGTCTGCCGAACAAGCAGGACGTGAAGGACGGCGTCATCGCCTACCGTCTGGCCGCGCACGCGGCCGACCTAGCCAAAGGTCATCCGGGCGCGCAACTGCGCGACAACGCGCTCTCGAAGGCGCGCTTCGAGTTCCGCTGGGAAGACCAGTTCAACCTCGCGCTCGACCCAGAGGTCGCGCGCGAGTACCACGACGAGACGCTCCCGCAGGAGGGAGCCAAGCTCGCGCACTTCTGCTCGATGTGCGGCCCGCACTTCTGCTCGATGAAGATCACGCAGGAGGTCAGGGACTACGCCTCGAAGAAAGAACTCGACGAGCAGACTGCGCTCGCCGCCGGCATGAAGGAGAAGGCGGAAGAGTTCGTCTCCTCCGGCGCCGAGCTTTATCAGGGCGACCGCCCCGCGGGCGCTCAACACGACCACTGAGGCGACGACGGCGGCGGCCTGCGCCTCGGGGCGTCAGGTCTGCGTGTGAAGAAAGACGAAGGGGACGCCGGTCACTAACTGCGACCGGCGTCCCCT
>JBEVKV010000043.1:0-7767 GCA_040509515.1 Pyrinomonadaceae bacterium
ACCCGCTCTCCGCGGGTCACTGGCCAAACCTGTGCCGGTATTCGCTGGAGGAGATGAATGCCTTGACCATCTCGGCGTTGACGAAGTTGCCGCCGAACTCCTCCAACTTGTCGAGCCAGAACTTCCAACCGCCGAAGTTGGTGTCCTGCGGGTCGTCGGGGTTGCGCCGCAGATAGCCGTAGTACTGCATCAGCACGAACGCGCGATTGAACTCGCGCGGCCGCAGGTCTGCGTCCTCGGCCACGCGGCGAAGCACCTGGGCGCGCTTCGACACGTTGCCGGGCGTGGTGCCGAGCAGGGCGACGAGTTCTGCCCTCTCCTCCGCCGAGAGCACGCCGCCCGCGTTCAGGTCAAGTTGTGAGACAAACTCCTCGGCGGTCATCGTGGATGGGTATGCGTTGAAGAAGCGGTCGGTGATGACGAACTCCGCGGCGTAGGCTTGCTTGTTGTCTTCGAGCTGCTGCTGCCAGTTGCCGACGTTGACCTGCACCCCACGACCGAGGAACTTGGCGTCGAACAGGAATTCACGCAGCCTGATGACGGGCACCGTGCCGGGGACGCCCGGCGAGGTGGCATCGCCGTAGGCGGCCTTGTAGGCGCGGTAGGCGAGGTAGCCCGTCTCCTGAAACTCTATCGAGAGGAAGAAGGCCGCTGAGACATGGATGCGCTTGACCTCGCGGCATTGCAAGTCCGCGCCGCACGACTCGATCTCGTTCGTCCAGAACGCGAGGCCGTCGGCGTCGGGCTCGCGCCCGAGGAAGTCGCGGTAATGCTGACGGACGAAGAACGTCGTGTCGTCGGCGGGGTTCGGGCCGGGCGTCACGTCATCGCTGTTGACGGTGACGACTGTCGTCTCGGGCGAAGTCACAGGCCCGCCGAAGATGCCCGAATTGCTGAGCGTGACGCTGAAGTTCTCCGCGTCCTCCACATGAGCGTCGTCGGTGAGAAAGACGGTGATGGTCTTGCTTGCCTCGCCCGGCGCGAACTCCAGGGCGCCGATGGCCGCGTTGTAATCCGACCTGTCGGAGGCCGTGCCGTCATTTGTCTCGTAGTTGACGGTTGAGGGGTGCGTCAGCGGGCCGGTGCGCGTGACGGTCAGCAGGACGCTGCCGTCGGCCTCGTTCGCCGACACCGCGGCCGCGCCGAACCTGACGGTCGCGTCGTCGTTGACGATGGTGCCGACGCCCTGCGCGTCCGCGATGGTGGCGCTCTGCGGGTTGGAAAGGTTGACGAGGAAAGTCTCGTCCGGTTCGGGCGTGAGGTCGCCGATGACGCTGACCGTGACGTTGGCAGAGGTCTGGCCCGCGTTGATGCGGACGGTCGCGTCGCGGACGCCGTAGTCACTCACGAAGCCGCCCCCCGCGCTCGCCGTACCGTTGGCCGTCCTGAGGCGCACGAAGACGTCCTCCACGCTCGGGGCCGACAGGCTGAGGGTGAAGACGGCGTTCGTCAGGCCACTCTGCCCCTCGCCGACGGATACGTCGTTGACGGAGATAGTCGGGCCGTCATTGTCGATGATTCTGACTAGCGACTGCCCGACGGCGATGGTCGCGTTAGAAGGGTCGGAGAGGTTGACGAAGAAAGTCTCGGTGACTTCATCGAGGGCGTCGTTGAGGACGTCGATGTTGAATAACAGTTGCCTCTCGCCGGGGTTGAAAGTCAGCGTGCCCGTCGCGGCGTTGTAGTCGCTGCCGGCGGCGGCCGTGCCGTCGGCGGTGGAGAAGTTGACGGTGACGGGTAGCACCGAAGGGTGCGACAAGGTGGCGCTGACTCCGGCGCGCCCCTCGAATTCACTGCCGAAGCTGTTGAAGATGGTGATGGTGGGCACGGGGTCGTCGTCGAGGATGGTGCCCCGCCCCTGCGCGTCGGCGATGGTCGAGTCGAACGGGTTGCTGAGGTTGACGAAGAAGTGCTCGGTCAGCTCGTGCGTCTCGTCGGCCCGAATATTGACGCTGATGGTCTGCGCGGTGGTGCCGGGGTTGAAGAAGACCGTGCCCGTCGCGGCGCTGTAGTCGCTGCCGGCGGTGGCCGTGCCGTCGGCGGTGGAGAAGTCAACCCTGAGGGTTTGAGTGCTCGGGTTCGAGAGGGTGACGTTGAAGACGGCGGCGATGTTGGTGAGGTCGTCTTCCGTGACCGTCACGTCGCTGATGGAGATCGCAGGCGGGTCGTCGTTGTCTGTGATGAAGATTTGCGCGAAGTCGTCGCCGAAGCGCGCGCCCGCGGGGTTAGAGAATTGGAGCGCGACCGACTCATCCGGCTCGTCAGTGTTGTCGCCGAGGATGGGGACGGAGACGAACTTGCTCGTCTCGCCGGGCTGGAAGACGAGCGAGCCGGTGCCGCCCGTGAAGTCCTGCCCCTCGGTCGCCGGGAAACCCCTGATCGCGTAGTTCACCTTCACGACCTGCGCGCTCGGCCCCGAGAGCCGCACCGGAATCTGCGCGTTGACGGAGCCGGTGTCGCCTTCGACGAGCGTCACGTCGTCGGCGAGCAGGCAGGGCTGAGTCGTAGGCGGCTTGCCGGAAAGGATGCCGACGGCGAACGAAGCGGGCATCATGGCGGCGAGGTCGTTTCTGTTGTCGCCGTCGAAGTCGGCCGGCGCGAGGATGAGAGGGAGGCTGATCAGGATTGAGGGCGACTGGCCGCCGATGAGGCCGAAGCTGGTGGGCAGGCTGAAGCCGCCCGCGCCGTCGCCCGAGAAGACGTAGACGGTGGAGGTGAAACGGCTGCTGACGGCGAGATCGGTCTTGCCGTCGGCGTCGAAGTCGGCGGCCACGATGTCTTCGGGGAAGAAGACGGCACTGTGATGGATAGCCGGGGCGAAGCCGCCCGCGCCGTCGGCCAGCAGCACCGAGACGCTGCCGTCCTCGACCGGTCGGACGCCCGACGGAGTCACGGCGAAGGTCGAGGCTGCGATGTCCGACTTGCCGTCGAGGTTGAAGTCGCCGACGACGACGGCGGTGGGGCGGCCGCGGACGGCGAAGAAGTTCACCGGGCCGAACCCTCCCGTGCCGTCGCCCGAAAGCGCCAGCACGCGCTGACTCGCGGCGTCCGTGAAGACGAGGTCTTGTTTGGCGTCGCCGTTAAAGTCGCCGACGGCGACCCGCCCGAAGTTAGGCGCGGTGCCCCCCCCCGAACGGAAGTTGAAGCCGCCTGCGCCGTTGCCGAACATAATCAGGAAGTTCTGCGACGAGATGAAGGTGACGACGAGGTCGGGGTTGGCGTCGCCGTTGAAGTCGCCCACGGCGAGGTCGGACGGGTGCCGGCCGAAAACGCCGACGTCGAGCCGGGTCGGCGCGGCGAACGTCCCGTCGCCGTTGCCCAGACTGACTAAGACGACGTGCGTTGAGTTATCCGAGGTGATGGAACCGACGACGGCCACGTCCAGCTTGCCATCCCGGTTAAAGTCGGCGGCCTTCACGCGTCGGTACTCGATGCCGCCGGGGATGGCGCGCGGGGGCCGCGACGTGAATGAGCCGGAGGCGCCGGACAGCGAGACGACGACGTGCGAGCCGACGAATGCCGTCCCCCCGACCAGCACCGCCACGTCGGGGCGTCCGTCGCCGTCGAAGTCGCCGGACGTGAAATCGGTGAGGCGCGGCATGTTCATCTGGTCTGCCTCACCTAACTGGAAGGCCGTGCGTATCGCCTCGAACTCCCCGCCCCCCGTATTGAAGAGGAGCGCACTGCCGGCCGCGACATCCTGGTCGCCGTCTCCGTCGAAGTCGGCGACGGCGAGCGAGGCCGGGGAATGTCTGGTCAGGTAACTCTTCGTCAGGCTGAAGCCGCCCGCGCCGTCGCCCTTAAATAGAGAGAGGCCGTCGAGGAATAGAGTAGAGGTGCTGACGACATCCTGTTTGCCGTCGCCGTCAAAGTCGGCGACGGCGACCCGGTTGATGAATCCGCCGCCGGTCGCGCCGGGGAAGACGGCGGGCGCGGAGAAGCCGCCCGCGCCGTCGCCGAGCCGCACCACCAGTCCCCCGCCCTCGCCGAACGTGAGGTCGGCCTTGCCGTCCCCGTTGAGGTCGGCAGCCGCGACCCCGTCGGTGCTCTGCTGGAAGACCTGCGTGGGCGCGGAGAAGCCGCCCGCGCCGTCGCCCAACATCACGAAAACGCCGCTGCTAAAGGTCGCCACCACGAGGTCGCGCTTGGCGTCGGAGTTGAAGTCGGCGACGGCAAGCGCGGTGGGGCTCTGCGTGCTGCCGGAAGCCGAGCCGGCGGCGGGCGCGAACGAGCCCGCGCCGTCGCCGAGCAGAACCGACACGTTCCGCCTGGTCGTGTTCGTGACGGCGAGGTCGGGCCGCCCGTCGCCGTTGAAGTCGCCGACGGCAAGCCCTGCCGGTTCACCGCCGATGGCGAAGTGGGTCGCCGCGCCGAAGTTGCCGCCGCCCGTGCCGAGCAGGACGGAGACGCTGTTGCTGCCGGAGTTCGTGACGGCGAGGTCGGGGCGGCCGTCACCGTTGAAGTCGCCGACGGCGACGAACTCCGGGCCGTCCTGAACACTGAAGCGCGTGGTCGCGCCGAGCCAGCCCGTGCCGTCGTTGAGCAACACGCCGACGGTCTTGTTGTTGAACTCGGTCACGGCCAGATCGGGTCGCCCGTCGCCGTTGAAGTCCGCGGCCACGTATGAAGCCGGGGAGGAACCCCCGCTGGCTCCGGCGTCGAAGCTGCGCGCGAGCTTGAAGTCGGCGGGCGAGCAGGCGTCGGACGCGCGGGCCGCGGGCGCGCCCGCGTGGGAAAGTGTGGCGAAGATCGCGAAGATAAACAGCGCATGAGGTTTGAGGTGCTGATTCATTGGTTTCCTCTTTTTGTCAAAGAAACGGAGCAGGAGGAGATGGTGTAGATGGGGCGCGCGCCGCCGACGGCTCGACCGGCGCGTGGCGTCCTCGACAAGATGTCATCAGAGCGTGAGGCCGGCGACCCGAAGAAAGGAGGACTGCGGGGCCAACGAATAACCGGCATGCTTCTAGCAGGGGCATTCTACAGCGGCTCCACACTGCTGTCTATAGACATCTTGGCTGTGTTGCGAAAAACTCTAAAGGGCAGTGGAGGGGATGAATGGCTTCTTCGCTATGCCACCCCGAAGAGGCTCTCGACGAACTTCGCCTGCCCAGTTGCGTCTCTACCGTCCAGCCTTCTTACCTGACCCTTCCTCATCATGTGCGCGCCCTCAATCCCTTCCAGCGTCCGCTCGGCCGTGTGGAACGAGCGGAGGCATTGCAGCGCCCGCCACCTCCTGCGGATAGCTCGGTGGTCTTGTTCAATCACATTGTTAAGGTACTTGACGCGCCTGAGGCTGCAGTCGGCGGGTAGTATCTTCTCTTTCACTGAAGTCGCGAAGGCCTCAGGGTAGGAGGCGTGTTTGTCGGCGCCGATGGCGAACGGGAGCCTCCTGTGGTCAGCCCTCCTCACCTTCCTAAAGAACCGTCTCGCCGCGGGAACATCGCGGTCGGCGCCGAGCATGAACTCGATAGTTTGCCCCGCGTAGTCCACCGCGCGGTACAAATATTTCCATTCTTTACTGACCTTCACGTAGGTCTCGTCGAGCCGGTAGGAGGCGCCGCTCATCCGCAGGTGCGGCCTCATCCTCCGGTTGATCTCGGGGGCATACCTCTGTACCCAACCAAACACCGTAGTATGGTCTAGAGAAAGGCCGCGCTCGCGCATCATCTCTTCGAGGTCCCTGTAGCTGAGCGAGTACCGGCAGTACCAGCGGACGCACAAAAGGATGACGTTGGGCTCGAAGTGGCGCCACTTGAACGGGGACTTATGCTGCTTCACGAGGAAGAATCCCGGAGGGTGGTAGCCGAACTGGAGGGCGGATTATAGCTCAAGCGCGATTGCTGCAACAGAACCGCTTCGTGCACATGGCGAGCACGACCGGGCTCACGCATTAGAGTTGCGACCGGAGGCGCGGCAAGGCGGCGATGGACGAGATCGTCATCCTGCCGGCCTTCAAGGGTACGAGTGTCCATGACGGCTGGCCGGCTTACCAGTAATACTATCAGTGCCAGCACGCGCTGTGCGGGGCGCACCTCTTGCGGGAACTGACCTACGTCGAGGAGAGCCATCCGCACCAGCGCGGGCAGTGGACCGCGCCGCTGGCGAACTTACTCGTCGAGATGAAGGAGGCGGCGGCCGGGGCGCGCGCGTGCGGTCGCTCGGCCCTCACCGAGCAGGAGCAGGGGAGTTCCCCGGCCGCTATGACAAGTTGGTCAGGCGCGGGCTGGAGCTCAACCCGGAGCGCCACACCCGGCGGCGTCAACATCAGCCGGGGGAGGCGCAAGCGAAGAAGGGGCGCGGTCGCATCGGGCAGAGTGAAGCGCGCAGGCTGGTGGCGAGGTTGGAGAGTCGCCGGGAGGAGGTGCTACGCTTCATGACAGACTTCCGCGTGCCGTTCGAGAACAATCAGGCGGAGCGGGACTTGCGGATGCTCAAGCTGCAACAGAAGATCGGCGGCTGCTTCCGCTCAGGGGAAGGGGCGCGCCAGTTCTGCCGGTTAAGGAGCGTGATCTCGACGGCTCGGAAACAGGGCCAGGCGGTGCTCGGCAGCATCGAAGCGGTGCTCGCGCGCCAGCCTTTAACCTTCACCCCCTGAACTGTTACGAGCCGACTGGAATCAGGGCTCAAAATTAGTTGAATAGAAGAGTTGAACCGACCTCGGCCATGGAGCGAAGCCTGGGAGCCCCTCTGCCTCTGCCAGCCTACTCGTCGTCGAGCGGACTCTTGACACCGCGCCCGCCCTTGTTCAGCACGTGCGTGTAAATCTGTGTGGTCTCGACGCTCGCATGGCCGAGCAACTCCTGTATGGTGCGGATGTCATAGCCCGACTCGATCATGTGGGTGGCGAAGCTGTGGCGGAAGGTGTGGCAACTCCCGGGCTTGGCCACCCGGGCCGCTATCATCGCGCGCCTGACCGCCTTCTGTAGCGCCGTCTCCGCAATGTGGTGGCGCTGCTCGCGCCCGCTCCGTGGGTCTATCGACCTGTGGCGGGCCGGGAAGACGTACTGCCAGCACCACTCCCGGTCCGCGTTCGGGTACTTTCGAGCCAGGGCGTAGGGGAGGTAGACCCGCCCGAACCCCTCACGCAGGTCAGCGCACGCGCCCTCTCCAACTGCCTCCCCAGCGGCTCGGACAGGGATGTCGGCAGCACGGTGACGCGATCCTTCCCGCCCTTGCCGTCGCGCACGTTGAGCTGGAGCCGGGCGAGGTTCACGTCCTTGACCCGGAGCCGGACGCACTCCATCAGCCGCAGCCCAGACCCGTAGAGGAGTGAGGCCATCAGCCACGCCTCCTCCCGGAGGTGCCCGAGCACGGCCCTCGCCTCCTCCCTGGTGAAGACCACGGGGAGGCGCTTCGGCTTCTTCGCCCGCTTGATGTCGTCGACCCAGCCGATGGGCAGGGCGAGCACCTCGCAGTAGAGAAAGAGCAGGGCCGAGAGCGCCTGTGTCTGCGTCGAGGCGGCCACCTTCCGTCTGACCGCCAGGTGTGAGATGAAGGCGGAGACGTCCGCGGCTCCGAGTTCCGAGGGGTGTCGTTTGCCGCAGAAAAGGATGTACTCGCGTGCTCAGCGGATGTAAGCTTCCTCGGTGCGGATGCTGTAGTGGCGCGTGCGCACGTCGAGCAGTCGGGACATGGCTGACGCTCCTTGGGTGAGAGGTGACGCCCGGACTGGGCGTATAATCTGGCGGGATTATGGCAGCAAAATACGCCCACGGGCACGGGAAATCAAGGGGAAAGTTTGAACCCCGCCATCAAAGACGCCCGAAT
>JBEVKV010000044.1:0-10100 GCA_040509515.1 Pyrinomonadaceae bacterium
ACGGCGAGTTTGTGCGCGAGCACTACGACCACGTCGGCGCTCGGCGGCGGCTCGGTCGGCGCGAGCGCGAGCCTCAAGCTGGGCCGCTGAAGAGTTCGGACGGAGGGTTTAGAGAGATGCCCGTCATCATCAACGACTTTCAGATCGTCGTCGAGCCGCCCGAGAAGCCGAAGCAGCGCGGCGACGGCGACGACGCGGCGCAGCAGGCCGCGCCCCCGCCGACGAAGATGAAGCCCGAAGAGATAACCGCGGTCGCCTGCGTCAACCGCGAACGCATGGAGCGCGTCCGCGCCGATTAGACCAAAGCCTTAAACGATGCCGGACAGCACGCAAATCACCGGATTCTACGCCTCGACCCCGACCCTCAAGCTGGACGGGACGGCGAAGCCCGACTTGTCCGTCACGCTCAACTCGCTGCTCGTCGAAGAGACGACGCTCGGCCTCTTCCGCTGCGAGGCGACCTTCTCGAACTGGGGGACGAAGGACGACCACGCCGACTTCCTCTACTTCGACCGTCAGGTCTTCGACTTCGGCAAAGAGTTCTCGGTCGAGTTCGGCGCGCCGGGCGTGCAGTCGCCGGTCTTCAAAGGGCGCATCACGGGTCTGGAGGCTCACTACCCGAAGGCCAGCGAGCCGCTGCTGACCGTCCTCGCCGAAGACCGCTTTCAGGACTTGCGCATGGAGCGGCGCACGCGCTCGTTCGCGGACGTTTCGGACTCGGACGTGTTCAGCCAGATCGCCTCGCAGCACGGGCTGACGCCGCAGGTGGACGTTGACGGGCCGACCTACCGCGTGCTGACGCAGGTCAACCAGAGCGACCTCGCCTTCCTGCGCGAGCGCGCGGCGGCCATCGACGCGGAGCTGTGGGTCGACGACCGCACGCTGCACGCGCAGGCGCGCTCGCGCCGCAACACGGGCACCGTGGCGCTCAAGTACGGGCAGAGGCTCCTTGAGTTTTCGACGCTCGCAGACCTCTCGCACCAGCGGACTTCGGTGCGCGTCAGCGGGTGGGACGTGGCCGGCAAGAGCGCGCTCGACGAAGAGGCCGGCGAGTCGGTCGTCTCGGCCGAGTTGGACGGCAAGCGCTCGGGCGCGAGCGTGCTCTCGCAGGCCCTCGCCGAGCGCAAAGAGCGCGTCGTCTCCTCCGTCCCGCTCTCGCAGCCCGAGGCGAAAGCTTTGGCCGAGGCGCGTTACCGCGCGCGCGCGCGCCGCTTCGTGACGGGACGCGGCGCGGCCGACGGCACGCCCTCGCTCCGCGTCGGCTCGACGCTCGACCTGACGGGGCTGGGCGACCTCTTCGACGGCAAGTACTACGTGCGGCTCGCGCGCCACACGTTCGACAGGGCGGACGGCTACCGCACCTCCTTCGAGGCGGAGCGGCCCGGCATCGGAGGCTAAGGGGGCGACATGCTCGACGTGCTCGAACAACTCGTGACGGCGGCTGAGCGCGCGCGGCTCTACGGCGCGTACCCGGCGACCGTCACGGACATTAAAGACCCCGACTCGCAGGGGCGCGTCAAGGTGCGTCTCCCGTGGTCGCCCGACAACGAGGGCGGCGGCTACGACGTGTGGGCGCGGCTCGCCACGCTGATGGCGGGCGCGAACCGCGGCACTTGGTTCATCCCCGACGTGGGCGACGAGGTGCTCGTCGTCTTCGAGGGCGGCGACGCGCGGCGGCCCTACGTGGTCGGCTCGCTCTGGAACGGCAAGGACACGCCGCCCGAGCAGATGGACGGCGCGGGCAACAACTACAAGAAGTCCATCACGTCGCGCCGCGACATCCGCATCACGTTCGACGACACCGAGGGCGGCGAGACGCTGACGCTCAAGACGCCCGGCGGCCAGACCATCGAGATGAAGGACGGCGGCATCTCCATCGAGATCAAGGACGCCTCCGGCAACTCCGTCAAGCTCGAACCCTCGGGCATCACCGTCACCGCCGCCGCGCAGGTCAAGGTGCAGTGCGCGACGATGGAAGTGTCGGCGGGGATGGTGACGGTCAACGCCGGGATGTCGAAGTTCAGCGGCGTCGTCCAGTGCGACACGCTCATCAGCAACGCCGTCATCAGCGCCAGCTACACGCCCGGCGCGGGCAACATCTGGTAAACGTCATGGCCGAGACTTTCGACTGGCTCAAGCCCTCTCTCCTCTGGCAGCGCGGCGGCGCGGACATGCTCCGCCGTGACTTCTTCCGCCCGGCGCTGCACGAGTTCACGACCGACAAGTTCATGGAGGACTTTCTCGCCGCCGCCGGCTCCGCCGCCCCGAAGCCCTTCAAAGAGACGCTGGCCAAAGCGCCCGCCGGCCGCACCACGCTCAAGCTTTTCCAGCCCGTCCACGGAAACTTCTACCTCACGTCGGCCTCGCTCTGCTGTCACATCCCCGGCTTCCCCGACCGCGAGGTCAAGCCCGGCGAGGGCGAGAGCGTCTTCTTCGTCCTGCGCAAAAAAGTCTCGGGCGTCGAGTACGCGTGGAACGCGAGCGAGACGAACCGGGGCTGGCAGCCGCTCGGCGCGAAGCCGCGCGAAATCCCCGCCGAAGAGGAGCGCCTGCCGCTCTTTCAGGCGCAGACCGGCCCGGGCCGCCAGCTCTTCTTCGGCTACGTCCCCGTCGCCAGCCAGGACACGTACGCGGCGGCCGTCACCGCCCAACTGCCCGCGAAGTATCAGGAAGACCCGAGGCTGCAAGAGCTGGACTCGCGCTTCATCGGGCCGCTCACCCGGACGAAGCTGGAGGGCACGCCCTTCGAGTCGCCCACGAAGGTCGCCCCGGCGGAGACGCAGTTGCGCGTCTCGGTCTACCTGCTGCTCGACCTCCTTGAGTACTTCGACCTCTACCTGCCCGAGTTGGGGACGGCGCTGCGCGAGGGCACGACCGCGGAACTCGCGGGCGACGTGGGGGCGCTGGCCGACTACATGGCGACGAAGACCTTTAACGGCACCTCGCTCACGATGGTCGCCGCGCTCTCGAAGGTGGCGGACGATCAGGAAGAGCTGAACCGGCCGGGCGACAGCGACCTGATACAACTCGGCTACGCCAGCAACCCCGCGACCTACGCCAGCGACTACAACATGCGCGACCACCCGCTGACGGGGCTGACGACCGACCTGCGCCCGAAGGTCGGCGCGGCGCTCGAAGAGTCGCCCGAGACCAAGCCGGCCGCCGTCGGCCTGCCGAAGTTCTCGACCGAGG
The DNA here is from genome assembly GCA_040509515.1 of Pyrinomonadaceae bacterium. Lineage (GTDB taxonomy): Bacteria > Acidobacteriota > Blastocatellia > Pyrinomonadales > Pyrinomonadaceae > QHXN01. The sequence continues at coordinate 3,193 of JBEVKV010000044.1, forward strand.
CCGGCGACCAGTACGTGCTCCGCTACGTCTACGAGCGCGCGCAGTGCGACCCGCCGCACCGCTACGTCAGCCGGCCCACGCTCCCCTTCGAGCTGGCACCCTTCTTCGACCCCGAAGCGCCGGGGCGCAACATCCGCATCGGGCTCCCCGTGGACGTGTCCATCGCGGGGCTCAGGAAGTTCAAGAAGAACGTCGGCTTCATCATGTCGAAGGAGCTGAACGAGAAGGTCGAGGAGTTGAAGGGTAAGGAGAAGGACACGCTCGACAACAACGTGAGCACGTCGAGCCTCGGCATCGACATCGGGTGGATCTGCTCGTTCTCGCTGCCCATCATCACCATCTGCGCCTTCATCCTGCTGATGATCATCGTCATCGTGCTCAACCTCGTCTTCTGGTGGATTCCGCTCCTGAAGATTTGCTTCCCCATCCCGCTCATCGCGAAGAAGTAGTAAGGCCGCACGGACAACGAAGTCATGCGAAGGCAGAACATTTTCGGACAGGGTTTGAGCTTCCCGCCGCGCGTCGGCGCGGACGGCCGTCTCGCGTGGTCGGAGGGCGAGGAGAACGTGCGCGAGTCGATCCGCGTCATCCTCCTCACCGAGCCGGCCGAGCGGCTGATGCGCGAGGAGTTCGGCTGCGGGCTCCGCCGCTTCCTCTTCGAGCCGAACACGGTCACGACGCGGACGCTCATCCGCGAGGCGGTCGCCAACGCCATCAAGGCGCGCGAGCCGCGCGTGCGCGTCGAGCAGGTGACGGTCGAGGCCGATTCGCAAGACCCGCGCCTCGTCGCCGTCGAGATTCATTTCCGCCTCGTCGCCACGCAGGCCGTCGGGAGTCTCGGCGTGACGCTGCAACTGGAGGGCTAAAGGGATGCCTCTGCAACTGCCCGTACTCGACAACCGCAACTTCGAGCAGCTTCTCGCCGAGGCCAAGCGCCGCATCCCCGTCTACACGCCCGAGTGGACGAACTTCGAGATCGACAGCGACCCCGGCATCACCATCGTCCAGCTCTTCGCCTTCCTCACCGAGAATCTGCTCTACCGCGCCGACCGCATCCCCGAGCGCAACCGCCTGAAGTTCCTCCAACTGCTCGGCATCCCCTTGCAGCAGGCCGCGCCCGCGCAGGGCATCGTCCGCGTCCGCAACGAGCGCGGCCCCGTCGAGCCGCTGCCGCTCGAAGCCGGCATCGTCGTCTCGGCCGGTCAGGTCAACTACATCACGCTCGACCCGGTCAACGTGCTGCCCGTCGAGGCCGCCGCCTACTACAAGCGCAAGATTTCGTCCGACGACCCGAGCTACGAGGAGTTCAACACCAAGTATCAGGCGGTCAAGGTCGCCATGCTGGCCGCGCTCGAAGCCGAAGGGGACGACGAGGACGATGACGATGACGACGACGTAGATGTCGAGAGCATCGAGGGGACGGACGAGTCGTCCGTCCAGCTCGACTTCTACGAATCGACGCTGATGCGCGAGCCGACCGCGGGCGAGCCCGACCCCGTGCTCGACCTCTCCAGCGACGAGACGAGCGACCACGCCGTCTACCTCGCGCTGCTCGCGCCCAAAAACGTCAGCCCCGAGGCCGCGCGCGAGGCGCTCGCCAACCAGACGCTCTCAATCGGCATCGTCCCCGCGCTCACCGACGCCAACGTCCCCGCGCTCGTCCCCATCCGGCTCGGCGCGAAGCGACTGCCCGTCCCCTCGCTCGTCTACGAGGTGCCCGACCCGACCTCCGCGGGGACGCGCTACGAGCGGCTGCGCGTCGTGCAGGAGCCGGACGTGCTCTCCGAGGTCGGCGTCGTGCAGCTTGAGCTTCCCGGCAAGGAGAAGCTCGCGACGTGGCCCTTCGACGAGCCGATGCAGGAGGGCACGGGCGACTACCCGCCGCGCATCGAGGACGACGAAGTCCGCGCGCGCCTCGTCACCTGGCTCCGCGTCCGCCTGCCCCCCTCGCAGCCCGCCGGCGCGCAGACGCCGGGCGCGAATACGGGAAGCACTTCCGGCGCGCAGGTCGTCGCGGCGAACCAGCCGGCCGTCACCACGCAGGGCAATCAGGGCGCGGCCGTCAACGCGCGCCTGACGTGGCTCGGCGTCAACGGCGCGCGCGTCCGACAGGCCATCCCCATCTTCAACGAACTGCTCGGGACGGCCAACGGAGAGCCCGACCAGACTTACGTCCTCGCCAACACGCCCGTCATCGAGGACTCGGTGCTGCTCGAAGTTCAGGACATCGACGGCGCGTGGCGGCTCTGGCTCCAGACCGACGACCTGCTCTCGGCGGGCGGGTCGGACGAGGTCTTCACCGTCGATTACGAGTCGGGGCAGATACGCTTCGGCGACGGCCACCGCGGTGAGCGCCCGCCCGCCGGGAGTCGTATCCGCGCCAGCTACCAGTACGGCGGCGGCACGCAGGGCAACGTCGCCATCGGCGCGGTCAAGACGACCTCCGACGTGCGTTTGCAGGGCGGCTTCAAGATAGACAACCCCATCGCGACGTGGGGCGGCGACACCGGCGAGACGGTCGAGGAGGGCGAGCGCAACATCCCGCTCTACCTGCGCCACCGCGACCGGCTCGTCGTCAAACAGGACTTCATCGACATCACGCGCCGCACGCCGGGCGTCGATGTCGGCCGCGTCGAGGTGCTGCCGCTCTACAACCCCGACAAGCGTCTGGAGAACGTCGCGGGCGTCGTCGCGCTGATGGTCGTGCCCGCGACCGACACGGTGCGCCCGCTCTGGCCGCTCCCGAACCGACTGTTCTTAAAGACGGTCTGCGACTACCTCGACGAGCGCCGTCTGGTGACGACCGAGATTTACGTCCGCGGCCCCGAGTACGTCTCGGTTGCGCTCTCGGTCGGCATCGAGGTGCGCGCCGGCTACTTCCGCGATCAGGTGATTCAGGCCGTGCGCGAGCGCCTGCAACTCTACCTCTCTTCGCTGCCGCCGGGCGGCCCCGAAGAGACGGGCTGGCCGCTCAACAAGCTGCTTTTGAAGAAAGACCTCGAAGCCGTCGTGACGCGCGTCGCGGGCGTCGAGTTCGTCAACTCGATGGAACTGGGCGTCGCCTCCGAGCTGGACATCGAGAGCAAGCGTCTGAAGGGCTTGCAACTGCCGCGTCTCGACACGCTCGACGTGCGCGAGGGCGAGGCCGAGTCGCTCGCGTCCATCCTCGGCACCAAGCCCGACACGACGCAGGAGCCGACCGTCGTCCCCGTCCCCGTCACGAGGTCGAAGTGCTGACCCTGTTAAGAATTTGAAATTTCAAATTTGAGATTGGTTTAAGGAAGCTCAGGTGGACGTTAACGGAACACGATTTCACCTAGTCAAGGGACGCGCCGACTGGCGGCGCTGGGCCGAGGAGCGCCGCAACAACACGGGCGCGCTCCTCGCCACGCAGCCGGGCGTCTTCAAGTCCGCCGAGTTCGACGCCGAAGCAGACGTGATGCGTCTGCGGACGCGGCTCGTCGTCTTCGTCAGCGCGCGCGGCGGCGCGGCCTTGCAGCCGGAGCAGCGGCGCGGCGCGGCCGCCGACGCCTTCAAGAACTGGTACTGGATCAGCAGCGACCGCAGCAAAATCTACTGGCGTCCGCTCGGCTCAAACAAGTCGCGCGTCTTCTGGTCGCGCGAGTCGTCTGAGCCGGCCTGCGCGCCGACCTCCGACTTCGCGCCAATCGCCGAGCCCGAGCCGCTGCCGTACGAGTTGGCCGGACTGACGGTGACGAGCCATCACTACCTCGTCGTCGGCGACACGGCCTCGCGCGGGCTGCTCGTCTTCGACCTCCACGCGGGCGGCGCTCCCGTGCGCCTGCTCTTCCCCGCGGACGTGCCCTTCGAGCCTTTCGACATGGCGGCCGCGCCGGGCGGCGGCGTCTGGATTCTCGACCGCGCGAACAAGACCTACTGGGGACTCGACCGAAACTTCTGCGTGCTCTCCGAGGGCGCGAGCAGTTACGAGATAACGCCCGAGGAGGAGGAGGTCTTCCACGTCGAGGGCGGCACGGCCGCCGTCCGGCCCGCGCGCCACTTCCCCAAAGGCTTCCCGCTCCCGGCCGGCGCGGACGAGCCCCTCGCCATCGAGGCGCTCGCCGACGGCAGCGTCTTCATCCTCGACAGCCCGGCCTACGCCGAAACCCACGCGGAGCCGCCGCCGGCCTCGCGCGTCTTCCACATGCGCCGCGCCGACTCTCTGCGCGCGCCGCTTGAGCTGTTCGACCCCGCGGTCGAGACCGTGGACGAGTTGGGCGGCGCGACGGGCACGGGGCTCTCGGTCGTCGGCTACGACTTCGCGTTCCTCCCCTCGGGCGAAGCGGCGACGAAGGGCACGCTCCGCGTCGTCGAGCGCGAAGGCAACCAGTGCATAGACTTCGACCTCGACCTCTCGGCCTCTCCCAACCTGTTGAGAATCACGCCCGACTTCCGGCCGATGCACTACTTCGGCTCGCGCGCGCTCGTCGCGCACCGCGGCGAGACCTTCTACGACGTGGTGAGCGGCGATTCTTCTAACGACCGCGCGGTGCGCTGGACGCAGCTACAGGAGATTGACGAGCGTCGCTACACTTCGCGCGCGGTGTTGCTGAGTCCCGTGCTCGACGGGCGAGAGCGCGGCTGCGTCTGGCACCGTCTGATGCTCGACGCCTGCATCCCGGCCGAGTCCGCGGTCGAGGTCTGGACGCGCGCGCACGACGACGAGACGCTGCTCGAACAGGTCGAGTGGTCGCCCGAACCGCTCCCCTACCTGCGCGCCGCCGGCCCCGAGCTTCCGTACTTCGATTCGTTCCCGCAGTACCCGACGACGGCCGAACTTCCTGAGAACACGGGGACGTGGGAGTTGCTCTTCCAGCGCGCGCGGGGCCGCTTCGCGCAGGTGCGTCTGGTGCTGCGCGGCAACGGGCGCACGACGCCGCACCTGCACGCGCTGCGCGCCTACTACCCGCGCTTCTCCTACCCGCGCAACTACCTGCCGAAGGTCTATCAGGACGACGCCGGCTCGGCCGACTTTCTCGAACGGATGCTGGCGAACGAGGAGGGCTTCTACACCGAGATCGAGGGGCGCGTCTCGGACGTGAGCCTGTTGTTCGACCCGCGCGGCGCGCCGCCCGAGGCTCTGGACTGGCTGGCCGGCTGGGTCGGCATCGTGCTCGACCCGCTCTGGGCCGGCATACAGGGCGCGCGGCAGGAGCGCGCCGCCAACCTGCCGGCGGGCTTCAGGCTCAAGCCTTACGACCGGCGACGACTCTTCATACGCTACGCGCGCAAGCTCTACGACCGGCGCGGCACACACGCCGGCATACGCTTCGCGCTGATGCTGCTCTTAGACCCGTGCCTCGAAGTTCTGCTCGCGCGGCTCAAGCGCGCGACCGCCCGCCCCGAAGAGCCGGCGTCGCTGTCGCTCCTCGAAGAGCTGCGCCGCTACGGGCTGCTCGAACGTTACGGCCGGCCCGAGCCGCCGGGCGTGCCGCGCACGCGGCTGCGTCCGTCGCTCGACGAGTGGGAGTACGAAGACTTGCTCTACGAGTACGTGCTCTCGCCCGCGCGCCCGTCGAAGGTGCGCATCGTCGAACGCTACCGCACGCGCGGCGGCCGCCGCTTTCAGGAAGGCGACGCCTCGGTCGGCGGCGGCGGCGAGGAGAACCCGACGACCGCCGAAGCGCCCGACGCCTACGCGCACCAGTTCTCGGTGCTCGTCCCCGAAGAGTTGACGCCCGAGGAGGAGGCGATGACGCGCCGCGTCACCGAGCTTGAGAAGCCCGCGCACACGAGCTTCGACGTGCGCCGCTACTGGGACTTCTTCCGCGTCGGCGAGGGGCGCGTCGGCATCGACACGGTGCTCGGCGAGGAGTCGCGCTTCGTCGAGACCATCCTCGGCCGCGCATATCTCGCCGAGGGCTACCTGCGCCCGCCGCACCCTGCAAGCGCGACCGACCGGCTGGTTTCAGACCGCGACCGACTGGGCGAGAATCGCACGCTCTAAAACCGATTGGAGAGAATCATGCAAGACTGTTGCACTTCCGCCACCTCAGACAAGGCGCTCTTGAGCCCGAACAAGCGCGTCAACTACACGTTCGGCATGGTGCTCGGCGTCGACGACTTCCGACAGGAGCAGGAGCACTTCGAGTGGAAGCACCGTCTCAGCAACCTCCTGCTGCACGGCTCCGGCACGGTCTGCGGGCTCGGCGTGACGACGCAGGACGCGGGGGCGGACGTTGACGTGCGCGTCGCGCCCGGCTACGCCGTCAGCCCGCACGGGCGCTGGGTCTGGGTCGAGCGCGCGTTGTGCGCGCGGCTCGGCGAGTGGGTCGCCAAGAACTCGGCGCAGCAGAGCCCCCCACAGAGTTCTCCACCCGGCGCGGGGCCGCAGACCGTCTACGTGCGGCTCTGTTACGCCGAGTGCCCGACCGACGTGGTGCCCATCGCGGGCGCGCCCTGCGCCGACGCGGAAGACACGCGCGCCGCCTCGCGCGTGCTTGAGACGGCGCGCGCCGAGTTCTCTTGGGAGCCGCCCGACACGCACGCCGAGTGGCATTACCGCGAGTTCGGCGAGCTGCTCGGCCGCGTCGAGGTGACGGGAGAGTTTCTGTCGCCCGACGACTCCGAGCGCTTTCTCGAAGCCGTGCGCAGCTTCGGGCGCGCGCTCGGCGACACTTCGCCGCCCACTTCGCCGCCGCTTGAAGGAGCGCACCACGGCCCCGCCGAACACCACGGCCACGAGCACGACCACGGCCAAAGCTCGCCGCCCGTCTCGCCCGACAACGGCAGGTTTCAACTCAACGAGGCGACGGCCTGCGACACCGTCCGCGAGGCGCTCGCCATCTGGGCCACGGAAGTCTGCCCGCACGTCAACGGCCACCTGCTCAAGTGCTCGGAGGACGACGACTGCCTGCTGCTCGCCTGCGTCCACTTCGACCTCGACG
>JBEVKV010000045.1:0-12978 GCA_040509515.1 Pyrinomonadaceae bacterium
CACGGTTTACGGTTCACGGTTCACGCCTTTTGCATTTACAATGGAGCCATGCCTCCCCGTCGCCGCGCAGGGCGGAAAGCTTTTACGGCGTTGCTCCCGGTCATTCTGCTGCTGGCGGTCGCCGCCATCGGGCTGACCGCGTGGCTGGTCTACTCGGCTACGCGGCCGGCGCGCCGCGCCTACCTCGTCACGCCCGAGCAGTTCGCGCGCATCAGCGACCGCGGCGTCAAGGCCACCGAGGAGACGTGGCAGAACCGCGACGGCACGACCGCGCGCGGCTGGCTCGTGCGCGGGGCCGAAGGGTCGCCCGGCGTCATCCTTTATCACCGCTACGGCGCCGACCGCTCGTGGCTCCTCAACCTCGGCGTCAAGATCAACGAGACGACGAACATGACGGTGCTGCTGCCCGACCTGCGCGGGCACGGCGAGAACCCGCCCATCCCGGCCTCGGCCTTCGGAGCCTCCGAGGGGCTGGACGCGCTCGACGCGCTCGAATACCTGCGCGGGCTCAAGTCGCCGCAGGGTCGCCCGCTGGTCGGCGAGTCGTTCGGGCTGTTCGGGGTCGAGGTCGGCGCTTACGCGGCGCTCGCGGCGGCCGTTCAGGACAAGTCGGTGCGCGCGCTCGTGCTCGACTCCGTGCCCGACAACCCCGACGCGGTGCTGGCCGTCGCGGTCAAAGACCGCACGGGGCTCGACAACACCGTGTTGAAGGCGCTCGCGCGGCTCGGCACGCGCATCTACAACTCGGGGCGCTTCAAGAACACGTCCGCGTGCACGCTGGCCGAGTCGCTTGGCGACCGGCAGGTGCTGCTGCTCGCGGGCGAGGGCTCCGGCCCGCTGCGCCAGACCACCGAGACGCTCGCCAACTGCTTCCCCTCCCGCTCGAACGTCGAGGTGCTGACAGACCTCCCCTTCACGGGCAACACGCTCGCCTCCGCCTCGCCCGAACAGGACGAAGCCTACGACCGCCGCCTGATAGACTTCTTCGACCGGACTCTGCGGCGGAAGTAGTAGACAGAAGTCAGTGTCAGTAGAAGAACCAAAGCGGCGCGTCCCGGTTATCATCCGAGCGCGCCGCCTGTTTTTTCTACTGTCTACTGACTTCTGTCTACTGACTTCTGACCTTGACGTGGACGAGGGCGTAACGGCTGTTGTCGGCGACGCGGCGCGATTCGAGCGCGGGGTATTCGTGTAGCTGATGCTCTTCGCTCAGGCGCACGACGACGAGCGCCTGACCTCCGCGAGCGCGCGCGAAGTCTTCGACCTCGAACACGCCCTCAAACTTCACGGGCTCGCCGCGCTCGTCGTATGCGAGACGGCCGGCGGCGTAGAACTCGGTCGTGCGCTCGACTTCGTGCAGGTTGACGACGGGCAGGCCGCCGAGCCCCTGCGCCGCCGCTTCGGCCAGTGCGGGGCCCAGCGTCTCCTTCCGCGTCGCGCGTTCGAGCACGCCGCCGGCGACGATGAGCGCGACCGTCAGCAGCGTCGCCCCGGCCACGGCGACCGCGCACAACTCCCTCCGGCGCGGCAGCAGCAGCGCCGCCACGCCCGCGAGCCCCGGCGCGAGCACCAGCGCCGCGGAGTAAGCCACGGGCACGCCGCGCATCGAAGCGCCGAACTCCCCCGTGTGAAAGAAGAGGAACGCCGCGGCCGCCGCGCCGGTACCGAGCGCGAGCAGCCCCGTCAGCCTCATCGACACGACGCCGCCCGTCCCGCGCAGGTACCTGTGCAGACAGTCGCCCGCCAGCAGCGCCGCGCCCGGTACCGCCGGCAGCACGTAGCCCGGCAGCTTCGACCCCGACGCCGAGAAGAAGACGAGCGGCACCACGAGCCACGCGACCGCGAGCACGCGCAGCTTGCTCGCCGCGTCCTCGGCGCGCGCGTTCGTCCCGGCCGCGCCGGCCAAGCCCCCGAACAGGAAGAACATCCACGGCAGCGCGAGCCCGAGCGTCACCGGCACGTAGAACCAGAACGGCTGCGGGTGGTGATAGCGGTTCGACACGTAGCGCGCGAAGTGGTGCTGGACGAAGAACTCGTCGACGAACGCCTGCCCGTGGCGCGCGATCACGGGCGCATACCACGTCGCCGCCGCCATCGCCGCGAGCGGCACGCCCCACAACACGCCGAGACGCAAAAGCCCCGGCCAACGCCTGCGCAGGACGTAGTAGACCACGACGACGCCCGCCGGGATGACTACCCCGACCAGCCCCTTCGCCAGCAGCGACGCGCCGATGAACAGGTAGAAGCCCACCAGCCACGACTTGCGCCCCGCGCCGCGCTCGACCTCCGAGCAGTAGAAGCACGCGAGCGCGCCCGTGACGGTCGTCGTCAGAACCGTGTCGAAGCTCATGGCGCGCGCGAAGACCATCAGCCCCAGCGTCGAGGCCGCCACGCCCGCGCACGCCAGCCCGAGCCCGCGCAACCCTTCTCCCGACACGTACTCCGCGCGCCGCGCCGCCATCCCGACGAACACCACCGTCAGCACGCCCGACAGCGCCACGCCCGCGCGGGCGGCGAACTCCGTCACGCCGAAAATTCTGTACGCAACCCCCGCCAGCCAGTAGAGCAGCGCGGGCTTTTCAAACCACGCGTGGCCGGCGAGCGTGGGCGTCACCCAGTCGCCGCGCGCGTACATCTCGCGCGCCACCTGCGCGTAGCGCGGCTCGTCCGGCCCGAGCAGCGGCACCGAGCCGAGCCCGTAAAAGTAGACCGCGCAGACCGCCGCGAACAGCACGACCCACGCGCGCTTTGCAAGCAGGAAACGTTGCAAGTATAGTCACCCGGAAAAGCAGGCAGTAAGAACCAGTAGACAGTAAACAGTAGTCAGTAGCCAGTAGGTTTGGCAAGCGGCACCGCCGTCTTGACTCGCGGCCTCCGCCGGAGGGGGCGCGCCTGCCGGCGGAAGTTCTGACTACCCGCTGCTTTCTACTGTCTACTGTCTACCGACTACTTATGAAAACTTTACGCACCGCTGTCGTCGGCGTCGGGCATCTGGGCCGGCAGCACGCGCGCATCCACGCCGCGCTGGCCGCCGAGGGCAAGTCGAGCTTTGTCGCCGTCTGCGACACCAACGAAGAGACGGCGCGCGAGGTCGCCTTCGAGCGCGAAGTGCGCCGGACGGCCGACTGGCGCACGCTCGTCGGCGAGGTCGACGCCGTCAGCCTCGCCACGCCGACCGAGTCGCACGCCGAGATCGCCTGCGCGCTCCTCGAAGCGGGCGTCCACGTCCTCGTCGAAAAACCCATCTCGCGCACGCTCGAAGAGGCAGACCTGATGATCGCGGCGGCCGAGCGCGGCGGCGCGACGTTGATGGTCGGCCACCTCGAACGCTTCAACCCGGCGCTCGTCGCGCTCAAGCCACACGTCCGCCAGCCCGTCTACTTCGAGATTCACCGCGTCGGGCAGTTCACCATGCGCTCGCTCGACATCGACGTGGTGCTCGACCTGATGATTCACGACCTCGACGTGGTGCTCTGGCTCGTCGGCCACGACGTTGAGGTGACGGACGTGCGCGGCGTCGGGCTGCCGGTTCTCACAAACCGCGTGGACGCCGCCAACGCCCGCATCGAGTTCGCCACCGGCGCGGTCGCCAACATCACGGCCTCGCGCGTCGGCACCGAGAAGATTCGCAAGATGCGTTTCTTCCAGCCGCACGACTACGTCGCCGTTGACTACGCCACGCGCCGCGCCTCCATCAGCAGCCTCGCGCCGCCGAGTTCGACTGGCTCGTGGCCCGGCGTGCAGGTCAACAACCTCGACGTGATTGACGTAGAGCCGCTTCGCACCGAGATTGAACTCTTCCTCGAAGCCGCGCGCGAGGGGCGACCCGCGCCCGTCACCGGATTGGAAGGCCGTCAGGCGCTCGCGCTCGCCGAACGCCTGCTCGCGCGCATACACGAGCACCCGATCATCGCCGGGTTGAAGATGCAGTTTTAAATTCTCGTTTAAATTCTCGGGACTGACCCGGGCCACCTCCCATCGCAGATGTACGAACGAACTCAGGGCGAACCCGAGCCCGCAATCGACACGCTGCTCGCCGAACGCATCGAGGCGGGCGATTTCCCCGCGGCCGTCTACGTGGTCGCGGAGCGCGGCGCGGCGCGATTCGCCGGCGCGCTCGGCGACGCGGTGCGCGAGCCTTCGAGACACGCGGCGACGTTTGAGACCATCTTCGACCTCGCGTCGCTGACGAAGCCTCTGGTGACCGGAATGCTGCTGGCGCTGCTCGTCGAGCGCGGCGCGGTCGGGCTCGACTCGCCGGTCGCCGAATACCTTCCGCCGTTCGGCGCGGGGGACAAGCGCGGCGTCACCGTCCGCCAACTGCTGACGCACACGTCGGGGCTCCCGGCGTGGCAGCCGCTCAATCTGCTGACGGGCGGCGAGCGCGGACGCGTCCTCGACAGTATCGCCGCGCAGCCGCTCGAACGCGCGCCCGGCGAGCGCGTCGTCTACAGCGACCTCGGCTTCATCACGCTCGGGCTGCTCGCGCAGTCGGTCACAGGGGTCGGGCTCGACGAGCTTGCGCGCCGCGAAATCTTCGAGCCGCTCGAACTCACGCGCACCCTCTTCAACCCCGAAAAGTCTTTGCAGACCGAGGTGGCGGCGTGCGAGTCGGGCGGGAACGCTTACGAGCGCGGGATGTGCGAGAGCCGCCCCGACGCGGGCGACGCCGCGCCCCCTGCGACGTGGCGCGAGCAGACCATCTGGGGCGAGGTGCACGACGGAAACGCCTTCTTCCTCGGCGGCGCGGCCGGGCACGCCGGCCTCTTCTCGAACGCGCGCGAGACGCTGCGGCTGGCCTCGCAGTTCCTCCCGCGCACGTCTGCGCTCCTCAAGCCCGAGACCTGCGTGCTCTTCCGCGAGAACATGACCCCGGGCTTGAACGAGGCGCGCTCGTTCGCGTGGCAGCTCGCGGCGACGCCCGAATCGACGGCCGGCCCGCGGCTTCCGCCCGACGCCTTCGGCCACCTCGGCTTCACCGGCACGAGTTGCTGGATAGACCCGGCGGCCGAGCGCGTCTTCATCCTCCTGACCAACCGCACGCACGCGCGCCCGCTCCCCTTCGTCAACATCAACGGCGTCCGCAGGCGCTTCCACACACTCGCCGTCGAAGCGTTGGAGGGGCATGAACGGGGAAGCGCGAGTTAGCCGCCGCGTCACGTTCGCGGAGGCGCTGCGCTTCTGGGTCAAGCTCGGCTGGATTTCGTTCGGCGGCCCCGCCGGCCAGATCGCCATCATGCACCGCGAGCTGGTCGAGCGCCGCCGCTGGCTCTCCGAGGAGCGTTTCCTGCACGCGCTCAACTACTGCATGATGCTGCCCGGCCCCGAGGCGACGCAGCTCGCCATCTACGTCGGCTGGCTCCTCCACAAGACGCCGGGCGGCATCGTCGCGGGCGCGTTCTTCGTCATCCCTTCGATTCTCGTCCTGCTCGCGCTCTCCTACGTCTACGCGGCGCACGGCAACACGGCCTTCGTGACGGGGCTGCTCTCGGGCTTCAAGCCGGTCGTCGTCGCCATCGTCGTCGAGGCGGTCATCAAGATTGGCGGCCGCGCGCTCAAGCGCCGCGCGCATCTCGTCATCGCCGCCGTCTCGTTCCCCGCCATCTACTTCCTACACGTCCCGTTCCCCGCCATCGTGCTTCTCGCCGCGCTCGTCGGCTTCGCGGGCGCGCGCCTGTGGCCGTCGGCCTTCGTCGCCGACGATAAGAAGAAAACTGATGGAAGAACTTCCGTTGAAGACGACGAGGACGAGAAACTGCCGCTCGTCATCGACGACCACGCGCCGCCGCCGCCGCACACGCTGCCGTCGCGTTCGAGGGTTTTAAAAATCCTCGCCGTCGGGCTCGTGCTTTGGCTGCTGCCGCTGGCGCTCTTGGCGGCGTGGCTCGGGACGGGCGGCATCCACGCAGCCGGTTATCTCTATTTCACAAAGGCGGCGTTCGTCACCTTCGGCGGAGCCTACGCCGTGCTCGCCTACGTGACGCAGGCCGTGACAATCGCGCCCTACAACTGGCTCTCGCCCGCGCAGGCGGTGGACGGACTCGCGCTGGCCGAGACGACTCCCGGCCCGCTCATCATGGTCTTGCAGTTCGTCGGCTTCATGGCCGGCTGGAATCACCCGCCCGCCGGGCTCGCCCCCGCCGCGAGCGGCGTCATCGCCGCGCTGCTGACGACCTACGCGACCTTCCTGCCCTGCTTCGTCTTCATTTTCGTCGGCGCGCCTTACATCGAAGTCATACGCGGCAACCGCGCGCTCGCCGGCGCGCTCTCGGGCGTGACGGCGGCGGTCGTGGGCGTCATCCTCAACCTCGCGCTCGTCTTCGGCGCGGCCGTCATCTGGCCTCACGGGCTCGCGGCCGGCCCCGACTGGTTCGCCGCCGCGCTCGGCGTCGCGGCCTTCGTCGCGCTCTACCGCCTGCGCGCGGACGTGCTCTGGGTCGTCCTCGCCGGCGGCCTCGCGGGGCTCGCGCGCGCGTTCCTCTTCCGCTGAAGGCTGTACTGACTTTGAAGACGGGTCTATTGTAGAATCGCACGCGGCGCGCTCCCCTCCGTTCATGGCGTGCGGTTCACGAACCGAAAGACCCCGATGCGTTCCTCCTTCCACAAAATTTTCGTCGCCACGTTGCTCTGCTGCGCCCTCGTCTCGCAGACTCTCGTGTTGAGGGCGCAGGAGGGTGAGACGCGGCCCGCGACCCGGCCGCGCCGCGCGACCTCCGAGTGGCCGACGACGACCACGAGTGAGCCCGCGCCCGTCCCGGACATCGAGCCCGAGCCGGTTCGCATCACGCAGGAGCCGTTCATACGCATCGGGCTCTCGACCGGCGCGCGGAGCGTCAACGTCTCGACCACCGGCCCCGCGCTCAACGCGACGGAGGCCGGCGAACAACCTCTGCCGCTTGAGCTGGCGCGCGTCCGCGTCGAGCCGCGCGCCTACCCGCAACTTCCGCAACTCACCCAACCTTCACAGCCCGGGACGAACGACATCACGAAGCCCGCCGGGTCAACGGAGACGGCGCAAGCCGCGCGTCGCACGACGCCTCCGACTGCCGGGGCGGCGAGCGAGGCGACTGCCGGAGGCGTGCGTCTGACCTCGCGCGCGTCCGCGCCCGTTCGCGGCGAGGCCGTCTACGCGCCCGGCTCCGCGAAGCCCCTTTTCGATTTGCGCGCGCCGGTCGTCTTCGCCTCATCCGACCCCGAGCTGCACCCCGTCCGCTACAACGAGAAGCCGTACCGGGGACGGCTCGAAGTCTTCGCGAACACGAAGGGGGCGCTGACGGTCGTCAACGTCCTGACGCTCGAAGACTACGTGCGCGGCGTCGTGCCGAACGAGCTTTCGCCGGGCGGCTGGCCCGAGCTTGAGGCTCTGAAGGCGCAGGCCGTCGCCGCGCGCACTTACGCCGTCAGCAACCTCGGGCGCTTCGCCGCCGACGGCTTCGACCTCACGCCCGACACGCGCTCGCAGGTCTACGGCGGACGCTCGACCGAACACCCCTTGAGCGACCGCGCCGTGCTTGAGACGCGCGGCCGCGTCGCCACGTACAAGGGCGCTCCGATTAACGCCTACTACACTTCGACCTGCGGCGGGCGCACCGAAGACGGCGAGAACATCTTCGGCGGCGCGGCCGTTCCCTACCTGCGCGGCCGCGAGTGCGCGCTCGAATCCGGCCCGCATTTCGCGCCCGTCACGTTGAAGACTTCGCGCGAGCCTGTCTCACTCAAGTCGGCCGAGCACGCGACGAGCGCGCGCGACGCCGCGCTGCTGGCCGTTCACGGCTTCGGCCTGCCGGCGCGGCTCGGCGACGAGTGGCTCGCGTCGAACGTCGCGTCCGAAGAGGTGCAGTCGCTTCTCGCGCGCCTCGCCGCGCTCTCGCGCCAAGCCCCGCCGCCCGTTGGCGCGGACGCGACGCGGCCGGGCGGCTTTGCCACCGCGCTCGCGCTCGCGCTCGACGGCGAGAGCCGCGGCGCGACGCTGCTCAACAGCGCCGACGTGGAGTACCTGCTCGCCTTCCGCGACGCGTCCGACGTGCCGCAGCAGAACCGCGCCGACGTGGCCGCGATGCTGCGCGAAGGCCACCTCGCGCTCCTCGCCGAAGCGACGCTGCGGCCGCGCCAGCCGCTCACGCGTGCGCGTGTGTTGCGCTCAATCGCGCACGCGCTCGAATCGCGCGGGCTCGCGCAGCTTCAGAAGGCCACGGCGCGCGCGGGCACAAACGGCGCGCTGCTGCTCCGCCCCGCTTCGGGGAAGGACTCGACGGCCGCGCTCGCCGCGGACGCGCACCTCTTCCGCGCCTTCGGCGAAGCCCTCTTCGCCGTGCGCGAGCTTGAGCTGGTGGGCGGCGAGGCTTTGACCTTCCACGTCGGCGCGGGCGGCGTGATCGACTACCTCGAAGCGCGCCCCGCGGCGAACGGCGCGGCGGCCGACCGCGCCTCGCAGTACACGAACTGGTCGGAGACGCTGACGCCTACGGCCGCCCTCTCGCGGCTCGCGCGCTCGATACCGGACGTGGGCACGCTCCTCGACTTGCGCGTGCGCAGGCGCGGCGTCTCGGGGCGCGTGCTCGACCTGATGGTCGTCGGGACGAAGGAGACGGCGTACGTGCGCGGCGGCCGCGTCCGCTCGGCGCTCCGCCTGCGCGAGCAACTGTTCGTCATCGACCGCGAGTACGACGAAGCAGGCCGCGTGTCGAAGTTCACCTTCAAAGGGCGCGGCTGGGGGCACGGCGTCGGCATGTGTCAGGTCGGCGCTTACGGGCTGGCGCGCGCCGGGCTCTCCTACGAGAAGATTTTGAAGTCCTTCTACACCGGCGTCAGCGTCTCGAAGCTCTATTGAGAACTCGTGATTTGAAATTTCAAATCTCAAATTTCAAATTCTGACTCGATGCGTTTCTCCCGCACACAACTCTTCGGGGCGCTGGCGCTGCTCGCGGTCGTCTGGCTCGTCATCGCCTTCCGCCTGCTCTCTCCTGCCTCGTGAGTTCGGACACGCAGACAGGGCGGCCGCTCGTCGCCGTCGTCGGCCCGACCGCGTCGGGCAAGAGCGACCTCGGCATCGCGCTGGCGCTGCGTCTGGGCGGCGAAATCATCAACTGCGACTCGGTACAGGTCTACCGCGAGATCGAGATCGCGACCGCCAAAGTCCCTCCCTCCGAGCGGCGCGGCGTCCCGCACCACCTCATCGACTTCGTCACGCCCGAGCGCACCTACACCGCCGCCGACTGGGCGCGCGACGCGCTCGCGTGCGTCGAAGAGATTGAGGCGCGCGGCCGCGCGGCGCTGCTCGTCGGCGGCACGGGCTTCTACCTGCGCGCGCTGCGCGAGCCGTTCTTCGAGGCCCCTCCGACCGACGCCGCGCTGCGCCAACGCGTCGTACGCTTGCGCGAGCGCCGTGGCGCGGAGCACCTGCACCGGCTCCTCGGCAGGCTCGACCCCGAACGCGCCGCGCGCCTACATCCGCGCGACTGGTCGCGCGTCCAGCGCGCGCTTGAGCTGCGCCTGCAGACCGGCGAAAGACTCTCGACTCGCCTCGCCGACCGCCCCGCGCCCCCGCCGCACGCCGCGCGCCTGCGCGTCTTCGCGCTCAACCCGCCGCGCGGGGAGCTTTACCGCCGCATCGACCTGCGCGCCGAGGCGCACTTCCGCGCCGGGCTCGTCGAGGAGGTGCGCGACCTTTTGGCGCGCGGCGTGCCGGCCGAGTCGAGCGCGCTCGGCGCGCACGGCTACCGGCGCGTTGTCGAGTACCTGCGCGGCGCGCGCACGCTGGAGAGCGCCGTCGAGCAGACGAAGCTCGACGTGCGCCACTACGCCAAACGCCAGTTGACGTGGTTCCGGCGCGAGCCGGGCGTCGAGTGGGTCGAGGGCTTCGGCGAAGAAACGCGCGTACAGGAAGAGGTCGCGCGCCGCCTCGGCCTGTAACGGAACTTTGAACTTTGAACCTGACGGGTGTAAGCTGTTCAGACCAAAGGGTCACCCAAATTTCAAGCGGGGGCGTCAGTGGACACAAAATCAACTCCCCAAAACATACAGGACGCGTTCCTGAACACGGTGCGCCGGGAGAAGGACACCGTGACGATCTACCTGATGAACGGGGCGAAGCTGACGGGGCGCATCCGCAGCTTCGACAAGTACTCCGTGCTGCTCGAATCTGCTTCGCAGGAGCAGCTCATCTTCAAACACGCGATTTCGACCATACAGCACGCGCGCCGCCAGACGGGCGAGCACCGCCCCCCTCACGCGTCAGACCACGGCCACGAGCCCGGCGGCGAGCCCACGGGTCGCTCGGACAGCTAAACGCCCGCGTCGCGCCCCGGCGCGAAACCCCCTTCACGGAGAAATTAGAAACTCTTGGCCTCTGCTTTCATCACCTTCGAGGGCATCGACGGGTGCGGTAAATCCACGCAGCTCCGCATGCTCGCCAGCGAGCTGCGTCTGCGCGGCCGCGAAGTCATCGCGACGCGAGAGCCGGGCGGCACGCCCCTCGGCACGCGCATCCGGCAGCTTCTGCTCGACTCGGAGGAGCAGGTTGACCCGCTCGCCGAACTCCTGCTCTACGCCGCCGACCGAGCGCAGCACGTCCGCGCGCTCGTCCGCCCCGCGCTCGACTCCGGCCACGTCGTCCTCTCCGACCGCTACGCCGACGCGACGGTCGCGTATCAGGGCGCGGGTCGCGGCTTCCCCGCCGAGCTGGTCTCGGAGCTGGTCGTGCTCGCGACGGGCGGGCTGATGCCGCACCTGACGCTCATCTTCGACCTGCCGGTGGACGAGAGCCAACGCCGGCAGGCGCGGCGCACGAGCAAGGGCGAGAAGGCCGACCGGCTCGACGCGGAGGACGCGGCCTTCCACACGCGCGTCCGCGACGCTTACCTGCGCATCGCTGCCGCCGAGCCCGAACGCGTCCGCGTCATCGACGCCTCCGGCTCCGTCCAGGAGACGCAGGCAAACATCATGCGCGTCGTCATGCCCTTTCTGGAAAGTAGACAGTAGTCGGTAGTCAGTAGCCGGTAGGCTCCGCTCTCCGGGCGCTGACGCTGACACCCTGACGATTCGAGCGCGAAAGTTTTTCTACTGTCTACTGTCTACTTCCTCCTATGTTCGACACACTGGTCGGGAACGAGCGCGCGAAGGAGATTTTGCGCAGGATGCTGAGTCAGGGGCGCGTCCCCGGGGCGCTGCTGTTCGCGGGCGAGGAGGGGTTGGGCAAGAGGCTCTTCGCGCTTGAGCTGGCGCGCGCGCTCAACTGCCGCTCGCGGCGCGGCGTCGAGGCGTGCGGCGTGTGCCGGGCCTGCGCGCGCGTCGGGCGCGTCCAGCCCCCGAAGGACGACGAACGCGACGAGCACAAGAAGGTCGTCTGGAGCGAACACCCGGATGTCGGGTTCGTCATCCCTTACAACCGCAACATCCTTATCGACGCCGTCCGCGACCTCGAACGCGAGAGCAACTTCCGCCCCGTGGAGGGCTCGGCGCGCGTCTTCGTCGTCGAGAACGCCGAGAGCCTGAGCGACGCTTCCTCGAACGCGCTGCTCAAGACTCTGGAAGAGGCGCCGCCGACCTCGCACATTATCCTCGTCGCCTCGCGCCCGGCGGGGCTGCTCCCGACCATCCGCTCGCGCTGCCAGACCGTGCGCTTCGCGCCGCTCGCCGCCTCGGAACTCGAAAGCCATCTCGTCGAGAGCGGCCAGCGCGCCGGCGAGGAGGCGCGGCTCGCGGCCCAACTGGCGTCGGGGCGGCCGGGCGTCGCGCTCGGGCTCAACCTCGACACCTACCGCGCGCGGCGCGATGCGATGTTCGGCGTGGTCGAGGCGCTCGCGGCGGGCGGCGACCGCGTGCGTCTCCTACGCGCGGCCGAGGAGTTGGGCGACGCCAAAAACAAGGACGAGTACGAGCCGCGCCTCGACGCGCTTGAGATACTCGTCCGCGATTTGTGGCTGCTCTCGCTCGGCGGCGGCGCGGACGGCCGCGTGGTCAACGGCGATTTGCGCGAGCGGCTGGCGCGGCTCGCGGAGGGCGTCCGGCCCGCGCGCGCCGCGCGCTGGCTCACGCGCATTGAGGAGCTGCGCGGCCGCCTCGCCGTCAACGTCAACCGCCGCGCCGCCACCGACGCGCTCTTCCTCACGATGTCGGCCGACTGAGCGGCCGCCGGCGTTCGGCTTGACCGGCGCGGGCGAAAGTAATATTTTTCGTCACGTCCGCATTTTCCTCGGCGCGACTCCCCCGCCGACACTCCGCAGACTCACAGGTGAACTATGGGCAACATGTCGAAGAAGCTTGAGGTCGCGGCGAACGTGGCGATTCTGATCGTCGCGCTCCTGCTGGGCGTCGTCCTCGTCAAACGCTACCTCCTCCCGGGCCCGCCGCCCGGGCCGCCGCGCGCCGAGCAGTTGAAGCCCGGCGAGAAGCTCGCGCTGGCGGACGTGGACTGGGGCCGGAGCAAGAAGACTCTGGTCATGGTGCTTTCGACCAACTGCCACTTCTGCACCGAGAGCGCGCCGTTCTACCAGCGGCTCGCGCGCGAGCAGTCCGGGCGCGGCGACGTGAGGCTGATGGCCGTCCTGCCGCAGAGCGTCGAAGAGTCGCGGAAGTACCTCGACACGAACGGCGTCGCCGTCAGCGAGGTCAAACAGATGTCGCCCGGCGCGGTGCGCGTGCAGGGGACGCCGACGCTCATCATGGTCGACTCGTCCGGCGCGGTCGTTGACTCGTGGGTCGGCAAGCTGCCGCCGGACAAGGAGCAGGAGGTGCTCAACCGCCTCCTCGCCGACGGCGCGGGCGACTGACCGCCCGCCCCGGTAATAAACAGAAGAATAAAAAGGGCCGGCTCCCTTTCGGGGCCGGCCCTTATTTTATTCTCGGACGAGAGTCTCGCCCCGGCTACGTGATTTGAACCAGCTCGGGCGTGAGTTGGGCCTGCGCCGACGCGCCTTCTTTGACGAGCTTCTCGGCTTCGGCGACGAACGCCTCGACGATGTCGGAGCCGGCGACCTT
>JBEVKV010000046.1:0-4005 GCA_040509515.1 Pyrinomonadaceae bacterium
AGCGCGGGCTGATGTGCCCGCGCTCCCTTCTTTTAAGGCCGGCTTTAAGGGCCGGGTTTCAGACCCCGCCGAAGAGGCGCTCGTACTCGCCCTTGACGCGGCCGTAGCATTCGCAGGCGAGCCGCTCCATGCCGGCGCGGTCGACGATGCGGATGCTCCCGCGGCTGTAGTCGATGAGCCCCTCGGCGCGGAGCTTGCCCGCCACCTCGGTCACGCCCGGCCGCCTCACGCCGAGCATCGCGGCCAGATACTCCTGCGTCAGATTCACCTCGTCCGAGCCGACGCCGTCGCTCGACATCAGGAGCCAGCGACACGTCCGCGCCTCGACGCGGTGCAGCGCGTTGCAGGCCGCGGACTGCGAGCCGACGACGACCACCGTGTGGACGTAGCGGTTGACGGTGCGGCGCACCTCTTCGTTGCGCCCGTAGGACTCCTTGAGGAGTTCGGCGCGGAGTCGGACGGCGTCGCCCGGTATCTGGCAGAAGGTCGGCATCGTCGTCTGCCCGGCGTTGAGGAGGACGGGGATGCCCGACATGCCCTCGCGGCCGATGGTGCCCGACTCGACCGTCGCGCCGTCCTCCATCGTCGTCACCATCGAGAGCAGGCAGGTGAGCGGGAAATAAACGTCGCGTATCGGCTCGTCCGGGATGATGGCGTGGAAGCCGTGGCGGAGCGAGACGACCTCCGCACGGCCGCTGATGGCGTCAAGCTCGGCCGCCGGCAGCAGCGCCAGCAGCCGATTCTCGCCGAGTCTGTCTCGCGTGTTTGAAGACATCGGGGCTCCTCCGAGGAGAGTTTTCAACACATTGGGGGTCGTGTAGATTATTATCACAAACCTCCCGCGGGGCGAAAATGTCTCGCGGCGGACGAACAAGGGGCTTGCGAAGATGGCGACAATTCTGCTCATCGAGGAGGACGACGACGCGCGTCCCATACTCCGCCACAACCTCATGCGCGAGGGCTACAAGGTGCTGGTGGCCGTGGACGAGGCGTCGGCGCTCGACTGGCTCGCGGCCGGGCGCGCGAGCGCCGACCTGATTCTCGTCAACCTCGTCGCCTCGGCAGTCCCGAGACGAGCGCGCGCAACGCCTCGACGCCCCCGGCCGAAGTCCCGACGACGACGATGTCCCTTCCCGGCATACTCGACACCTCCCCGGCGACGCAGGCGGCGTCCCCGCGAACACCAATCGACGAACTCGCTTTAACGCGTCAATGATACTCCGTCGGACGATATGTTGACCGCGGGGGTTGGCACGACTCCGTGCGATGCGCGCGGCGCAATCGCGCTATAATCGCCGCGCACACATGCTGTAAGCGAACGACGCCCTCTCCGGGCGTTCCCGACCGGCGGCAAAGGAATCCGATGAGCAGTCACAAGGGCGGCGACGGGAACGGCGCGGCGAGTCCGGCGCGGGGCGCGGGCGGCGGCTTCATGGTCGTGGGACTCGGGGCGTCGGCGGGCGGCATCCACGCGCTCAGGGAGTTCTTCTCGAACGTGCCCGAGCGGAGCGGGATGGCCTACGTCGTCATCCTCCACCTCTCGCCCGACCACGACAGCCAGCTCGCGGAGGTCTTGCAGCAGAGCACGCCGATGCCGGTCGCGCAGGTCACGGAGCGGGTCGGCATCGAGCCCGACCGCGTCTACGTCATCCCGCCCAACAAGAGCCTCTCGGTGCTCGACGGCTCGCTCATCCCCTCCGACGTGACGAGCGTCGAGGTGCGCCGCGCGCCCGTCGACATCTTCTTCCGCACGCTCGCCGAGTCGCACGGCGCGAACGCCGCCTGCGTGGTGCTCTCGGGCACGGGCGCGAACGGGTCGATGGGTCTGAAGCGCGTGAAGGAGAAGGGCGGCGTGGCCGCCGTGCAAGACCCGAGGGAGGCCGAGTACGCGGACATGCCGCGCCACTCCATCGCCACGGAGCTGGTGGACTACGTGCTGCCGGTCGCGGAGATACCGGCGCGGCTCGTCGCCTACCGCGACAGCCTCGGGGCGGTCGCGAGTCGCGAGCCCGCCGACGAGGACGCGGGCTCGCGGGGCGAACAGGTCGAGGAGCAGGCGCTCGCCGCCGTCCTCATGCACCTGCGCACGCGCACCGGGCACGACTTCATGAACTACAAGCGCGGCACCGTGCGCCGCCGCATCGAGCGGCGCATCGGCGTGACGCAGGCGTCCGACCTCCCGGGCTACGCGCAGTACGTCCGCGAGAACCCGCCGGAGACGCGCGCGCTCCTCAAAGACCTGCTCATCAGCGTAACGAACTTCTTCCGCGACCCCGCCGCGTTCAGGGAGCTGGAGCGGGCCGTCATCCGCCGCCTGTTCGAGAACAAGGGGGCGAGCAGATACGTCCGCGTGTGGGTGCCGGGTTGCGCCACGGGCGAGGAGGCTTACTCCATCGCGATGCTGCTCGCCGAGCACGCCGAGACGCTCGCCGCCCCGCCGTCCCTTCAGGTCTTCGCCTCGGACATCGACGACGACGCGCTCCAGACGGCGCGCGCCGGCCACTACACCTTGAACGACGTGGCCGACGTGAGCCCGGAGCGTCTGCGCCGCTTCTTCACGCAGGTGCGCGAGGGCTTTAGCGTCCGCCGCGAGCTGCGCGAGACGGTGCTCTTCGCCAAGCACGACCTGCTCAAAGACCCGCCCTTCTCGCACCTCGACCTCGTGAGCTGCCGCAACCTCCTCATCTACCTCAACGCGGCGGGGCAGGCGAAGGCGATGGGCACCTTCCACTTCGCCCTGAACCCCGGCGGCTACCTCTTCCTCGGCGGCTCCGAGACAATCGGCGACCACTCCGACCTCTTCGTGGTCGTGAACAAGCCGAGCCACATCTTTCAGGCGCGCGCCGTCGTGCCGCGCCCGCCTTCGCACGAGCTGCCGGCCGTGCTGCCCCGCCACGCCGGGCCGGCGCGCGCCGGCGGCGAGGAGGGGAGGAGCGCGATGCGCGCGCAGGTGCGCCTCTCCTACCTCGACCTGCACCGGCGGCTGCTTGAGATGTACGCGCCGCCCTCGGTGCTCGTCAACGCGCAGCACGAGATCGTCCACATCTCCGAGTCGGCCGGGCGCTTCCTACAGATTCCCGGCGGCGAGCCGAGCTACGACCTGCTCACGGTCGTGCGCCCCGAGTTGCGGCTTGAGCTGCGCGCCGCGGTCTTCCACGCCGAGCAGCACCGGACGAACGTCGAGGTGCCGAGGCTCTCCGTGAACACGGGCGAACGCGTCGAGACGGTCAGCCTCGTCGTCCGCCCCGTGGTGAGCGACGACGACACGGCGCGCGGCTTCCTCCTCGTCATCTTCGAGCCCACGCCCGAAGAGGCGGCGGCCGGCGGGACGGAGGACGTTATCATCCCCTCCGCCGAACCCGTCTCGCGCAAGCTCGAAGAGGAGGTTTCGCACCTCAGGGCGCAACTGCGCACCCACACCGAGCAGTTCGAGGTGCAGCACGAGGAGCTGCGCGCCTCGAACGAGGAGTTGCAGGCCATCAACGAGGAGCTGCGCTCGACGGCCGAGGAACTGGAAACGTCGAAGGAGGAGCTACAGTCGGCCAACGAGGAGCTGTCGACCATCAATCAGGAGTTGAAGATTAAGATCGAGGAGCTGAGCCAGTCGAACAACGACCTCCTCAACCTGATGAACTCGACCGACATCGGCACGGTCTTCCTCGACCGCGCGCTGCGCGTCAAGCTCTTCACGCCGCGCGCCCGCGACATCTTCAACCTCATCGCGGCCGACGCCGGCCGCCCGCTCGCCGACCTCACCTCGAAGCTCGACGGTGGCGGCGAAGGGCTGGTCGAGGACGCCGAGCAGGTGCTCGAACGCCTCCACACCGTCGAGCGCGAGGTGCGCACGCGCGGCGGCGGCTGGTACCTGATGCGCCTGCTCCCCTACCGCACGTCCGAAGACCGCATCGACGGCGTCGTCATCACCTTCCTCGACATCACGCGCCGCATCGGCGCCGAGGAGTCGCTGCGCGAGGCGCGCGCGAGCCTCGAATTCGCGCTCGACGC
>JBEVKV010000047.1:0-5577 GCA_040509515.1 Pyrinomonadaceae bacterium
GCGAAGCGCTCGACGTCGTCCTCGGTGGTGTCGAAGCTCGTCATCCACCGCACCTGCTGCGCCGCCGGATCCCAGTCGTAGAAGAAGCTCCACGCCCGCAGCGGTTCGATGGCGTCCTTGGGCAGACGGGGGAAGAGGCTGTTGACGGCCGGCGGCGCGCCGAGCTCGACCCCGGCGACGTCGCTCACCCGCTCGTGCAGGCGGGCCGCCATCGCGTTGGCCTGCGCCGCGCTCCGCAGCCAGAGGTCGTCGGTCAGAAGGGCCAGGAACTGGGCCGAGATGAACCGCATCTTCGACGGCAGCTGGGTCACCTGCTTGCGCAGGTAGCGGGCGGACCGGGCCAGCGCCGCGTCGAGGTAGACCACCGCCTCGCCGTACATCATCCCGTTCTTCGTCCCGCCGAAGCTCAAAACGTCCACGCCCGCGCCCGCCGTCACTTCTCTCAGAGAGACGCCGAGGTGCGCCGCCGCGTTCGCCAGCCGCGCGCCGTCGACGTGCAGCAACATCCCCTCGCGGTGCGCGAACTCGGCCAGCCCCTTCAGCTCTTCGACCGTGTAGACCGTGCCCAGCTCGGTCGCCTGCGAGACAGAGACGACGCGCGGCTGCGAGTGATGCTGGTCGCCGCGGAGCGCGAGCAGCGGCTCGATTTGTCCGGGGCGCAGCTTCCCTTCCGCGGGCGGCAAAGGGATGAGCTTGCAGCCGCCGAAGCGCTCGACCGCGCCGCACTCGTCCACGTTGACGTGCGAGGTCTCGGCGCAGACGACCGCGTGGTAAGGTCGCGTGACGGCGGCGAGCGCCGAGACGTTCGCGCCCGTCCCGCCGAAGACGAAGAAGACCTCCGCGCGTTCGCCGAAGCGTTCGCGGAAGAGTCCGACGGCGCGCTCGGTGTACGCGTCGTCGCCGTAGGCCACGGCGTGCCCGACGTTGGCCGCGCCGAGCGCCTCCATCACGCGCGGGTGGACGCCCGCGTTGTTGTCGCTCGCGAATCCTCGCTTCACTTTTGTCATAACAGTCAGAGGCGCGTCGTCGCGGCCCGTCCCACGCGTCACCGCACGCCGACGCCGTCGGGGCGCAGAACCTTCGCCCGCTCGGCGTCGGGCAGTTGCGCGTACAGCTCCGTGAAGGCGGCGTTCGTCCAGCCGAAGCCGATCTCGTTCGACGCGTAGCCGAAGCGCAGCCCCTCGCCTAAGGAGGACGTGCGCCGCTCAACGTCGTACTTCTCGACGATGGTGTTGTGCTCGACGAACTCCTTGAGCACGAGCGAGAGGAAGTTGACAGAGACGCGGTCGGCCTCCTCTTGAAAGCCGTAGGCGCGTAAGCCCTCGACGGCGATCAACTGCATCGGGGCCCAGCCGTAGGGCGCGTCCCACTGGCTGCCCGTGCGGCTCGTGCTCGTCCGCAAGCCGCCCGCGCGCTCGAACAGCCGGAGGTTCGACGCGACGCGCGCGGCCTGCCGCGGCGTCGCCAGCCCCGCCCAGAGCGGGTAGAAGGTCGTCACGAACGGGTAGCGGCGCACCGCGCGCTTCTCGAAGTTGTAGTCGTAGTAGAGACCGTCGCGCTCGTCCCACATCAGGCGGTTGACGCGCTCGCGCCTGACGGCCGCGCGCGCCTCCCACAGCTCCGCCTCGCCCGCGCGCCCGAGCACGCGCGCCATCTCGGCCGCGTCGCGCTCGTAGACGTAGAGCAGCGAGTTGAGGCAGACCGGGTTGTAGCTCGTCACGTCGGCGTTGAAAGGGCCGAAGCGGTTCGACGGGTCGAAGCCCGACTCGCGCATCGAGCGGTCGCCCTTGTAGAACTCCGGCGTCAGACGGTCGGCCGCGCGGTCGTAGAAACGCGTCACGTCGTAGTCGGCCACGCGCTCCGTCCGGTAGAACTCCTTCACGCGCTCGTAGTGTGTGCGCCCCTGCGCGTCGCGCTCGTCGGCGACGACCTCGGGCGCCGGGCCGGAGCCGAGGTCGTAGTAGCGCGCGAGCCCCGTCGCCGGCGTGAGGTGCTCGGAGCCGGGCGCGGCCCAGTAGCCGTAGTAGGTGTTAACCGCCCGCGCGGCGCGGCGCAGCCAGACCCGATCGCGCGTCCGCCGGTAGACGCCGAGAATCATCCGCGTCAGGAAGGGCGGCTGCGAGCGCGTGAGGTAGTAGATGCGGTTGGCGTTGAGCACGCGGCCGTAGTGCTCGACCTCGTAGATGAAGTTGTCGGCCATGTCGCGCGCCAGCTCCAGCTCGCCGTCGCGCAGCAGCCCGACCTGTATGAAGTAACTGTCCCAGCCGTACATCTCGTTGAAGCGACCGCCGGGCACGACGTAGGGGCGCGGCAGATAGAGGAGACCCGGCGTCGCCTCCGCCGCGCGCTCCGGGAGCCGGCGCAGCTCGACGCGCGCGAAGTCCTCGGCCGTCAGACGCGCGCGGAGCCGCCGCCGCACGGCCGCGAGGTCTTCGCCGCGCGAGACGTAGACGGGCCAGCGCAGATGTTGGGGCGGCACCCTCTGCTCGGCCGAAAGTGTGGACTGAAACTTCGGGTCTGTGGCGGCGCTGAGCAGGTCGCGTTCCGAGCGTGTGAGCGTGCGCCAGCCGCGACGCACGTACTCGCGCGCGGCGGCGAGCTGCGCGGGCGTGGCCCGCTCCTGCGCTTTCGCGCGCACGAACGGCGAGAGGAGGAGGAGCAGGACGAGCGCGAGCCGCGCGACGTTGAGCATGCGGTTCATTTTCCGCACGCCGGGTCGCGTGTCAAACCGTCGGCGTCGGACTCAACCTCGTCTGACGAACTCGCGTTTGAAGGTGCGCGTTTCGCCGCTGGGGAATTTGACGGCGACCTTGTCGCCTTCGAGCGAGACGACGCGGCCGCGGCCGTACTTCGGCACGCGCACGGCGTCGCCCTCGGCGACCTCCAACACTTTCTTCTGCTCGACGTGTTCGCGCGGCGTCGGCGGTGCTTCCGCCGTGGACGCGCGCCCGCTGTTCTCCGACGCCGCGAGCCCGAGCCGTTCTGCGAGCGGGTGCAGGCAGTTGTCGCAGTGGCCGCAGGCTCCGCGCGCGAACTCTTCGCCGAAGTATTCGTGCAGGAGCTTCCAGCGGCACACGGCGCTCTGGCCGTAGGCCATCACGCGCTCCAACTTCTCGCGGTCGCCCTCGCCGCGCGCGGCACTCGCCGAGGCGACGCCCTCTATCTCCTCGGGCGTCACGTCGGGGCGCAGGAGTTTGAAGCGCACGCCGCGCGTCTCGCGCACGATGCGGGCGTCCTTGAGGAGCGCGAGCGCGACGCGCACCTTCGTCTTCGCGACAACACCCTCGGCCGCCTCCTGCACCGGCGCGAGCGGGACGGCCGAAGCGTCCGCGCCCACGGCGCGCAGCGCGTCGCAGACCGCCCAGAGGTCTTCGGCCTTCGGGTAGCGACCGCCGAGGAAGAAGAGCTGCGTGCGCCGGTCGTCGAGCTGGTAGAGGAGCGTGCAGCGCGCCTCGCCGCCGTCGCGCCCCGCGCGGCCCGACTCCTGATAGTAGGCTTCGAGCGAGCCGGGCATCTGGTAGTGGACGACGAAGCGTATGTCGGGCTTGTCGATGCCCATGCCGAAGGCGTTGGTGGCAATCATCGCCTTCAGCCCGCCGGCCATGAAGAGGTCTTGATTCTCGCGCCGCTCGGACGGGGCGAGCTTGCCGTGGTAGGGGCGCACCTCAAGCTCCGAGCCGCGGAAGAGTTCCGCCAGCGCCTCGACCGCCTTGACCGTCGCGCAGTAGACGATGCCCGTCCCTTCGGTCTCGCGCATGACGCGCGCGAGCTGTTCGCGCTTCTCGCGCTCGTTCGTCACGCGCGTGACTTCATAGCGCAGGTTCTCGCGGTAGATGCCCGTGTTGAAGACGCGCATCCGCGGCAGCCCGAGCCGCTTCTTAACGTCTTCGACGACCGCGGGCGTGGCCGTCGCGGTGAGCGCGAGCACGGGCGGCGAGCCGAGCGTGCGGACGGCCGCGCCGAGCGCGAGATAGCTCGGGCGAAAGTCGTGTCCCCATTCGGAGATGCAGTGCGCCTCGTCCACCACGACGAGGGCAACGTCGGTGCCGCGCAGCGTTTCGAGGAAGGCGGGGTCGGCCATCCGCTCGGGCGTGGTGAAGACAAACTCGCTCTCGTCGCGCTCGATGCGCGAGAGACTTTCGCGCCGCTCGACTTCGGTGAGCGCGCTGTTGACCTGCGCGGCCTCGACGCCCGCCTCCGAGAGCTTGTCCACCTGATCCTTCATCAGCGAGATGAGCGGCGAGACGATGACGGTCGTGCCCGGCAGGTGGAGCGCCGGCAGTTGGTAGCAGAGCGACTTGCCCGCGCCCGTCGGCATCACGGCGAGCGTGTCCTCGCCGCCGAGGACGGAGCGGATGACCTCCGCCTGACCGGGGCGGAGTTGTTCGAGCCCGAAGACCTCGCGCATCGTGCGCCGCATCTTCCGCAGCTCGCCCGTCGCCCCGCCGAGAATTTTCGCCCTCGCCGTTACCTGTCGCGTCACGCGGCGGAGACTACACGCGCGGCGCGCGCTTTGTGTTCGCCGGAGGTTGAGAAACTGTGAAATTCGACGGACAGAACCGCGAGCGGCTCGGGGTGACGACATGCGGGCCGCATTTTGTAAAAGGCACCACGGGCCCGAGTCAGGAGCGGACGGCCGGCGGCACGAACATCTCGTCGCAGGGCGGCGCGGCCGACAGCGGCAAGGCCGGCGGAAACACCGGCGGCTCCGGCGCGCAAGACCACGGCTAGACGCTACGACTACAGCGGCGTTGATACGGATGCGACGCCTTAGCACTCCGACGGGCTCCGTTTACGAAGCCGGCCCCGTGGCCTCGACTTCCACGAGGCGGCTGCGCCCGCCGACGGCGTTGTGGATGACGACCCGCACCTTCGTCGTCGTCACCTCGGGGAACGACACCCTCCGCCACACCAGCGTGTTGCCCGCGACGACCCCGCCCGGCACCGTCACCCACGCCGCGCCGTCCCAGTACTGCACCTCGAACGAGGTCACGCCGTACTTCGTGAACGCCGTCCCCTCGGTCGGCTCCGACGGCGACACGTAGTTATCCTGCAGCATGAAGAGATCGACTTCCGAGATGCTCTTCGCGCCGTTGAAATCAACCTGCACCCAGTCGGGGAAAGTGTTGTTCGTCGCGTCCCTCCACCCGCCGCCGTGCTCCCAGTTCAAGCCTTTGCGGTCGCCGTTGACGACGCTCGCCGGGTGGAAGTCCATCCCGGGAAGCTCCTGCTGCGTGGTCGTCGTGGAGGCCGTGGCCACGCCGCCGTTCGCGGCCAGCGCGAAGTTGACCGGCCGTGTCGCGGACGGCGACGTTCCCGTGAAGTCCGCGAAGCTTTGATTCTGACTCAGGTACGTGTAAGTGCGGCTCGGCGGGTCGAACGAGATGTTAGTCGCAGAGGCGGTCAGGGTGTAGTCGCGGCAGCCCGCGACGCTCGGAAAAGAGTAGAAGCTATCCCTAAACCGGTTGACAACTGATTTAAGTTCCGTAGCTTACCAAGTCTATGACTTGGCGAGCAGTGACGGATAAGCAGTGGAAGCTCATTGAAGCACAACTTCCGAAGCGCAAGCGCCGCCCA